>DATGKM010000116.1:0-4621 GCA_035294665.1 Bryobacteraceae bacterium
GTTGATGCGCGCGAAGCATGACAGAGAGCTGATGAGGCCAATGTTCGGACCTTCCGGCGTCTCGATGGGGCAGATGCGGCCGTAGTGCGTGGGGTGCACGTCGCGGACTTCAAAACCGGCGCGTTCACGCGAGAGACCACCCGGCCCAAGCGCCGAGAGACGCCGCTTGTGCGTGATCTCGGAGAGCGGATTGGTCTGGTCCATGAACTGCGAAAGCTGGCTGGAGCCGAAGAATTCGCGGATGGCGGCCATGACCGGTTTGGCGTTCACCAGGTCGTGCGGCATCGCGGTGGACATTTCCTGGTAGACCGACATCTTTTCCTTAATGGCGCGCTCCATGCGCACCAGGCCGATGCGGAACTGGTTTTCGAGCAGTTCGCCCACGGCCCGCACGCGGCGGTTGCCCAGGTGATCGATATCGTCGACGGCGCCGATGCCTTTGCGCAGCTTGAGCAGGTACTTAATGGTGGCGCGGAAATCCTCGGCATCGAGCGTGCGCTTGTCGAGCGAAGTGGCCTCGGCCTTATCGAACAGCTTGATGTTGAATTTCATGCGGCCCACGCGGGAGAAATCGTACTTGCGCGGGTCGAAGAACATGCCCTGGAAGAGTTGGGTGGCGGTGTCGAGGGTGGGCGGGTCGCCGGGACGGAGCTTGCGATAGATCTCGATGAGCGCTTCGTTCTGAGTTTTGATCGTATCCTTCTTGATGGTGGCCGAGATGACGGTGCCGACATCGTCGCGCTCGGGGAAAAAGATTTCGAATTCCTCGATGCCCGATTCGAGCAGCTTGCCGATGGCCGTGGGGGTCAGCTCGCTATTGGCATCGGCGAGCACTTCGCCGGTGGACATGTCGACCACGTCGGCGACCACGAATGCGCCTTCGAGATCGTTGGGCGCGACTTCCACCTGCTGGATCTTGGCTTTTTGGATATCGCGCAGCGCCGAAGAGGTAATCTTTTTGCCCTGCGTGACCACGGTTTCGCCGGTCTTGGCATTGATGGCGTAGGAGAGCTTCAGGCCGGTGAGGTTCTCGTCGACGTTCCAGAAGATCTTTTTGTCTTTAATCGAGAGCCTGGTGACGCGGTAGAAGGCGCGCAGAATCTGCTCATCGGTCTTCAATCCCAGGGCGCGCAGGAAAACGGAGCCGTAGAATTTACGTTTGCGGTCGATACGGACGTACAGGATATTCTTGTTGTCGTATTCGAACTCGACCCAGCTTCCGCGGTAGGGAATGATTTTGCCCAGGTAGTAGCCCTGGGCGGGAACACGCTCGAAAAACACGCCGGGAGAGCGGTGCAACTGGGAAACGATGACGCGCTCGGTGCCGTTGATGATGAACGTGCCGTTGTCGGTCATCAGCGGGATTTCGCCAAAAAAGACTTCCTGCTCTTTAATATCGCGGACGCTTTTCTTTTGGGTCTCGGGATCCTTGGCGTAGACAGTGAGCCGGATGGTGACCTTCAAGGGAGCGGCGTACGTCATGCCGCGCTCCTGGCACTCCTGCATGTCGTATTTAAGTTGCAGGCCGACGGGGTCGCCGCACTTATTGCAGAAGGTGACTACGTTTTTGTTGAAGGTGCCGCAATGCTGGCAGAGGATATCGCCGGCGTGAAACGGGTCGGTGCGGATGGTTGCGCCGCAATTCCGGCAAGTGGACCTCAGATGGTGCAAGCCCTTGAGGTTGCCGCACTTACACTCCCAGTTTCCAATTGAATAATCGACAAATTCGAGATCGCTGACGCCGCGAAAATCCGAGATGGGGAAAACCGAATTGAACACGGTCTGCAGGCCGATGTCTTCGCGCTCATTGGGCAGCAGGTCCATCTGCAAGAAACGCTCGTACGACTTCTTCTGCACCTCGATGAGATTGGGAATGGGAATCGAGGTTTTGATTTTGGAGAAATCGACTCGCTCGGGAACGGCGCCGTTATTTTGTAATTCCATTTCTATACTCCTGACGGCCGGACAGCCGAAGCAAAGAAAACTGCGCTTACCAGGCAGCGCACAGGCCGCGCGGCGGACGCGATCCGGTATGCGCGGCTTCGCTCAAAGCCAACGGCGCTGCGGGAGGAGAATTATCCCGCAACGCCCAACGAAAACAGAAGAGAGGCAGAACGTGTGAATCCGGTGCAGGTCCGCGGGCCGGGCGTTCGGGGCAAACGAGTAAGGGCCGAAAGTCCGCAGGCTGACGTGAGTGGAAATCCTGGGCGCTGGCAACGGGAAGACAGACATATCCTGCAGTTGCCGTTCCATCGGAACAGCAATTCCCATGCCAGGATGTGGAGAGCACAGTCACCAATTGGGAAGAATCCGTCTGAATCCTAAGCCCAACAAATTAGCTTACCAGGATTTCCATTATCTGTCAAACGTAAGAATTCTGGAGCGAGAAGTCGGGAGCCGCCGCTCCGGCTCCTTTGTCTCCCCTGCTCCCGGCTGGTCTATTTCACTTCGACGGTTGCGCCGGCATCGACGAACTTCTTTTTGATGGCCTCGGCTTCTTCCTTGCTCACGCCTTCTTTAATCGGCTTGGGAGCGCCATCGACTAGGTCCTTGGCTTCTTTGAGGCCCAGACTGGTGACCTCGCGGACAGCCTTGATGACGTTAATCTTATTGGCGCCCGCCGCGGTCAGGACCACGGTGAACTCGGTTTTTTCCTCCGCCGGAGCCGCCGCTGCCGCCCCGCCCGCAGCCGCGCCGCCGGCCACCATAACGGGAGCCGCGGCCGCCGCCGAAACGCCCAGTTTTTCCTCTAGCATTTTGACGAGCTGAGAAGCCTCAAGCAGCGTCAGCCCTTGAATCTGATCCGCAATTGCGTTAATGTCTGCCATAATCGTAAACTCCTGAGAAGTCAGGAGTCAGAAGACAGGAGCCAGAAGCCGTAATGAACGCATTCTGACTCCTGTCTCCTGACTTCTTTACTGGAACTTGTTCTCCTTTACGCCCTGATCCACCACTACCGCCAGATTGCGACCTACCGCGTTCATGGCGGTGACAAGCCGTTGCGCCGGGGCGTTAATCAGGTAGAGGAGCTTGGAGAAGATCTCCTCCTTCGACGGCATGCTGGCGAGATCGTTGATCGCCGCAACGTCGATTACCCGCCCTTCGACAATCCCGGCCTTGAAGGTGAAGGCGGGATTGGTTTTGGCGTATGCCGTAAGGGCTTTGGCCAGCGCCACCGGGTCATCGTAGGTGTAGGCCATCGAAGTCATGCCCCGGAGATCCCTAAGGACCTGCCCCGCGGCCGTTCCCTCGGAAGCCTTTTCCGCCAGATTGTTCTTCACGACCCGATATTTGCCGCCGGCGCCGCGCACCACTTTGCGCAGCTCGAAATCCTGGTCGACGCGCATCTTTTCGTAGCCGGTGACGAAGACATTGCGGGCCCTTTCGAGGTCCTGGCGCAACTGCGCGAGATCTTTTTCTTTGTCGTCCTTACTTTTCATGTTTCCATTCCGCGCCCGGGTGCTCGTTTTCGAAACGCCGGCCGGGCACGCGTTTCCTCCGCTAGACGGCCGCGGCCTTAGCCGTGAACGGGGTCGTATCGACCGCCACTCCCGGCCCCATGGTGGAACACAGGGTGGTGCTCTTCACGTACTTGCCTTTGGCAACCGCCGGTTTGGCTTTGATCACGGCGGTAATCAGGCTGGCGGCGTTTTCGGCCAGTTTGTCTGGCGCGAAACTCAGCTTGCCGACAGGGGCGTGAATGATGCCGGTCTTATCCACGCGGAATTCCACCTTACCGGCTTTCACTTCCCGTACGGCTTTGCCCACCTCGGGCGTGACCGTGCCCGTTTTGGGGTTCGGCATCAGGCCGCGCGGCCCCAGAATCTTGCCCAGCTTACCGACCGAACGCATCATATCGGGAGTGGCGATCACGGCGTCGAAATCGGTCCAGCTTTCAGACTGGATTTTGTTGACCATGTCCTCGCCGCCAACGAAATCAGCTCCAGCCTCTTCCGCTTCCTTTTGCTTATCGCCACCGGCGATGACTAAAACTTTTTTCGATTTGCCGAGACCATTCGGCATGAGCACCGTGCCGCGCACCATCTGGTCGGCATGCTTGGGATCGACCCCGAGGCGCATATGGACTTCCACGGTCTCGTCGAACTTGGCGAACTTAATCTTTTGCAGCAGGGGAATCGCGTCTTCGAGCGGATATTCCCGATTCTCGATCTGCTTCTTTGCGGCTTGATATTTCTTACCTGGTTGGCGTGGCATAAACCCTCCTGGTCCAAGCGGCTTGCCCGGACTGCGCAAACCTCCCACGGAGCTGTCGAAAGGGACTTTGGCTAGTATAACAGACGCCCGGGATGGTGTCTAGCGGATTCTGTCAGGAGTTTCCCCAGAATTTTTAGCACTCCCAGCCGAGCGTCAGTTTCAATTGTAGGGTGGCGGGCGGCGCCTCGGGAGGCGTGATGGTGGTCTGAGAGAGAATTTGCCGGATTCCATCAGCCAGTGCGTAGAACTGGAAAGGCGGAATCCCGAAAAACCGCTGCCAAATGACCAACAACTTCTCGCATAATATGCGCAGCTTCATCTGCTGCCCTAAGAACGTAGCCGCAAAGTAAGCCGCGGCCGTTACCAGGATTACCAAGTTCTGGAGCCGCTGATACTTCATTACGCG
>DATGKM010000117.1:0-21980 GCA_035294665.1 Bryobacteraceae bacterium
ACAAGAACTTGACCAGCATCAAGGGGATCGGACCGCTGACGGGCAGCATTTTGCTATCGGTGATCGGCGATATCAACGACTTCGCGGATGAGGGCAAACTGGCGGCCTACTTCGGGATCGTGCCGCGGGTTGCCAATTCCAACGAGACGGAGCGGTCGGGCCGGATCACCAAACGCGGCAGCACCGTCAAGGGTTCGCTTCGCCGCGCACACCCCGCGCGCCCTTGCCGACTCCGGGCCGTTCCGAAGAACCTTTCCCCCTTTGCGGCCGGGTACGGCCGTCGGTTGGTCGGCCCCGGAGCCGCACGACAAATTTTGGAGTAGACAAACCATCATAGGAGAACCAGATGCCGTTCACACTTCCACAGCTACCGTACGCATCCGATGCACTCGAGCCGCATATCGATAAGATGACCATGGAGATTCATCACGGCAAGCACCATGGCGCTTATGTGACCAATTTGAATAAGGCCCTGGAGGCGGCGCCGAACCTGGCGAATCAAACAGTTGAAGAACTGCTGGCCAACAATTGCGCCATCGTTCCGGAGAACATCCGCACCGCCGTGCGCAACAACGGCGGCGGCCACATCAATCACAGCATGTTCTGGAAAATCATGAAACCGGGCGGGGGCGGCTCGCCGGTGGGTAATGTGGCGCAGGCGATCAACAGCACGTTCGGCGGCTTCGATTCCTTCAAGGAGAAGATGAACCAGGCAGGCGCCACCCGCTTCGGCTCCGGCTGGGCCTGGCTGGTAAAGACCGGCGGCAAGCTGGAAATCTACTCCACCGCGAACCAGGACAGCCCGGTGATGGAAGGCAAATACCCGGTGCTGGGGATCGACGTATGGGAACACGCTTATTACCTGAAGTACCAGAATCGCCGGCCTGACTATCTCGCCGCCTGGTGGAACACGGTGAACTGGGCGGAAGTGGAAGAGCGGTTTAATGCGGGGAAGTAGGAGTTAGGAGTCAGGAGACATGCCGTTTGTGTCTCGGACGGCGGCATCCGACCAAGCACTCCAGATATGGCCAAATCAAAAGGACGATTCGGAAGACGGGGGTTTCTCAAAGGAGCGGCGGCGGGGGCCGCATCGCTGGCGGGGAACCCCCTGCATGCACAGGAAACGGAAGCCCCGCGGGGTTCGCGCAATGGCACCGCCCGTCCGAACCCGGCAACGCTCGCGGCCGACACGGGCGCGCGCCCGCCACAGCCGGCCGGCCGGGTGATCGAACGCCCCGGTTCCGATTTCATGGTGGATGTGCTCAAAACGCTGAATCTCGAGTACCTCGGCTCCAACCCCGGATCCACATTCGAATCGCTGCACGAATCGATCATTAATTACGGCCAGAACCGCATGCCCGAATTCCTCACCTGCTGTCACGAAGAATCGGCTGTCGGGATGGCGCAGGGCTACGCCAAGATCGAAGGCAAGCCGATGATGGCCCTGATTCACGGCACGGTGGGATTGCAGCACGCGGCGATGGCCATCTACAACGCCTTCGCCGACCGCGCGCCGGTGTATCTGGTGGTGGGAAACCACGCGGATTCGGCGGCGCGGAGCGGGATCGAGTCCTACCACAGCGCGCAGGATATTGCGGCGCTGGTGCGCGATTTCACCAAGTGGGACGATGAGCCGGTCTCGCTTGAAGGCTTCGCCGATTCGGCGGTGCGCGCCTACCAGTTTGCCACCACGCCGCCGATGGGCCCTGTGCTGCTGGTGGCCAATCACGAGTTGCAGTCGAGCCCGGCGCCCCCGCGTGAGCCGCGCATTCCCAGGTTGACTAAGGCGGCGCCGCCTCAGGGGGACGCCGCGGCCGTGGCCGAAGCAGCGCGTTGGCTGGTGGGGGCGGAACGCCCAGCGATTGTATGCGAACGCGGCGTGCGCACCGAAGAGGGTGTGAAACTGCTGTCCGAATTGGCCGAGGCGCTGCAGGCACCGGTGAGTTCGACCGACCGGAACAGCATCCCGACACGCCATTCCATGGCCGGCAACGGAGGCCCGGGTTATCAGGCCGATGTGGTGCTGGCCCTCGAAGTCACCGACCTGTCCGGCCTGGCGCGACAGGCGCGGGCCCGCGGCGGCAAGATCATCAGTATCTCTTCGATCGATCTCTTTCATAAGAGCAACATTCAGGATTTTGGCAGGTACGCGGATGTCGATTTGGAGATTGCGGCCGACGCCGAGACCACGCTACCGGCGTTGCTGGATGCGATCCGCCGCCAGACCACGCCCGATCGCAAGCGCGCGATGGAAGATCGCGGCAAGAAAATCGCCGCCGCGCACAGAGAAGCGCACAACCGGCTGGTGGACGAGGCGGCTTACGGCTGGGATGCAAGCCCGGTGGCCCTGAGCCGCTTGTGCGCGGAGTTATGGCCGCTGATTAAAAACGAGGATTGGGCGCTGGTATCGTGGCAAGGATTTATCAGCAACTGGCCGAATCGCCTGTGGACGTTCGACAAGCTCTACCAGTACATCGGATCGCACGGAGGCGGCGGCATGGGAGGCGGACTACCCGCGGCGGTGGGCGCCGCGCTGGCCAACAAGAAGCATGGGCGCCTGTCCATCAATATTCAAACCGATGGCGACTTCAACTACGCGCCAGGAGTGCTCTGGACCGCCGCGCATCATCGCATTCCGATGCTGAACATCATGCACAATAACCGCGGCTATCACGCCGAACTGATGTTCGTGGAGCAGCAGTGCAGTTTGCACAATCGCGGCCAGGACAACGCCCATATCGGCACGAAATTGTGGGACCCCGATATTAACTACGTGAAGATTGCCGAAGGCTACGGCCTACACGCCGAAGGTCCGATCACCGACCCGAAAGATCTGGCAGGCGCTTTCCGGCGCGGGATCGAGCGTGTGAAGGCGGGTGAGCCGGCGCTGATCGACGTAGTGACGCAGCCGCGGTGAAGCGTCCCGACGGTCAAATTTCCAGCATGCCTGTGCTGTCGCCGAACTTCTCCTGATGGACGCCCAGTTTGTCGAGCAGGGCCAGCATCAGGTTCGACATCGGGGTGTGCGGCGGGAAGGTCAGGTGGCGGCCGCCCTTTAACTGTCCGGAGGCGCCGCCCGCGACCAGGATGGGCAGCGGATCGTGATCGTGCTGGTTGCCGTTGCTCATGCTGCTGCCGTAAAGCACCGCGGCATGGTCGAGCAAATTGCCATCGCCATCGGGGGTGGCACGCATCTTTTCCAGTAAGTAAGCGAGCACCTGCACGTGGTAGCGGTTGATGAGGGCGAATTTATCCATGTTGGCGCGCACGTTGGAATGGTGCGAGGCCGTGTGGAATCCGTCGCGGACGCCGCTGGCGGGATAGGTGGCGCCGCTGGTATCGCGCGCATACATCATGGTCGCGATGCGCGTAATTTCGGCGCGGTAGGCAAGCACCAGCAAATCCCACATCAGCTTGATGTGATCCTCGAAGGCTTCGGGAATGCCCACGGGCGCTTCGGGAACATTCAATTCATTGGCGGACTGTTGGGCGGCTTTCTGAATGCGCCGCTCGATTTCGCGGATATCGTCCAGATATTCGGCCAAGCGCACGCGGTCGCCGGGATCGAGCGTGCTTTCGAGGCGGGCCACCTTATCGGCCACCGAATCGAGAATGCTGCCGTCCTGCCGCTTGCGCTTGAGGCGCAGCGCCGTGTTCGCGCCATCGCCGAACAGCCGCTCAAAGACCACCTGGGGGCTGTTCTCCATGGGCAGCGGCAGGGTCGCGGTTCGCCAGGAGATGGTGTTGTAATACGCGCAGCCGTAGCCGGAGCCGCAATTCAAACCGACTTCTTCAATGGCCAGCTCGATGGAGGGCAGCGGCGTATCCTGCCCGATGTGTCCGGCTAACAACTGATCGAGGGTCATGCCGGCGTGCACGGAGCCTTTCTCCGGGTGCGCTCCGCTCAGGAACACGGCGGCCGAGCGCGCGTGATCCGCGCCGGCATCGGAGCCGATGCCGCCGGCCAATGGATGGGCGAGATTGCTGAAGACGTTCACACGGTCGCGCAGTTTTTCGAGAGGCTTCAGGCTCTCGGAAAACGCGAAGCCCGCCCCTTCCTGCGCGGGTGTCCACTTGTCCATGGTTGCGCCATGCGGCACATAGATACCCAGGAAACGGCTCTTGGGGGCCGCCGCGGTCTTGCCGAGCGGCGTCTGCGCGGGCACCATGGAATCGAGCAAGGGCAAGGCAATGGCAGCGCCGGCGCCGCGGAGCAGCGTGCGGCGGGATAGATGTTTGCGGGTGAGAAACGTCATTGGGATGGGGCCTCCAGACCGCTCCCTGACGGTCGCGGCTCGGATTGTTTGTTCAACGGCTCAGACTGCTTGAACTGAAAGGGCGCACTCTTTACAATGCCGAGGACGAGATCGGAGAACCGGTACCGGTTAGGGGCCGCATCGCGCATGATGGCGCGCACCACCGGCATATCGTAGTATTTCGTTTCGCGGCCGATTCCGTACATCAGCAGCTTTTCGGTCAGCGTGCCGACGAATGCTTCGGGACGGCCGAGCAGGGCTTTGCGCAAACTGGCCGGCCCATCGAGCGGCGTGCCATCCACCAACTGGCCGGAGGCATCGATAGGGAAGCCGGAATCGACCGTGCGCCAGCGGCCGATAGCATCGAAATTCTCGAGCGACAGCCCGATCGGGTCCATAATCTTGTGGCAGCCGGCGCACACGGGGTTGGCGCGATGCGCTTCCATGCGCTCGCGCACGGACGCGGCGGCCGCCCCCGCGGTATTTTCCTTGAGGGGCGGCACATTCGGCGGCGGCAACGGCGGCGGGCTGCCCAGCAGGTTTTCGAGAATCCATTTGCCGCGCTGCACGGGCGATGTACGGTTGGCATTGGACGTTACCAGGAGCATGCTTCCCTGTCCGAGCAGGCCGCGGCGCGCGTCGTTGGGAACCGGCACGCGCCGGAAGTCGGGGCCGTAGACGTTCGGAATGCCGTAATTCTTCGCCAGCCGTTCGTTGACGAACGTATAATCGGCATCGAGCAGGTCCAATACGGACCGGTCTTCGTGTACGATGCTGGCAAACAGCATTTCGGTTTCTTTCTGGAATGCCTGGCGCAAATTGTCGTCGAAATCGGGAAACTCGCGGGCATCGGGATTGGCGCTCTTGAGGTCGCGAAGATAAAGCCACTGGCCGGCGAAATTGGCGACGATGGCGGCGGCGCGCGGATCGGCCAGCATGCGCCGCGTTTGTTGCGCGAGAATGGCGGGCTCGTGCAGCTTGCCCTGAATGGCCAGATTCAACAACTCGTCGTCGGGAATGCTCGACCAGAGGAAGAAGGAAAGGCGCGAGGCGAGTTCGGTATCGGCGATGCGATAGGGCGTATCCGGCGCAATGCCGGCGGGCGGCGGTTCGAACCGGAAGACGAATTCCGGGTCGGCCAGAATGCGGCGGAGCGCCATTTCGATCCCCGCCTCGAAGCTACCGGTCGCGGTGCGTTCGCGCTGGTAGAAGCCGAGGAGCGTTTCGAGATCGCTATCGTTCGGAGCGCGGCGGAACCCGCGGCGCACCAGGCTGGAAATGATTTGCCGGGCGCACGGAATCTCCTCGGCGGCCGTGCCGGGATGGCACACAAAGATGCGCCGGCGGCTGGGAGTATCGCCGGGGCCGGTCGCTTTGTAGGGTCCGGTAATATCGACTCGCGCCAGGTGCGGCACCGTTGTATAGCCGTACTGCATGCCGATATTGGGATCGTTGGTGCTGTTCATCGGCCGATGCACGAGGTCTTCAATCGCCGCGTAGCTTTTCTGGAGGAAAGCGACGCCGAGCGTTTGCGGGCCGGCTTTGGCCTGGATGCGGAATTCCAGGTGAATATCCGGAGTCATTTTGACGCGCTCCTCGGCGGGATCGGAGAGCGGCTCGAGCGGAATGGGCGAACCGGGCTTTTCGCGCATGAAGAACATGGGCACTTCGTCGAGCTTGTACAACTTGATACGCCGGCCGTTCAGAGCGACTTCCAACTCCTGGCCTTCGGCCCCCTCGCCGAATACCTGGCCAAAGCTGAGCTTGGTAAGCGAAAGCTTGATGGCATACTCGCCATCCAGAGGGAAATCGTGATGAATGATGGCGCCGCCGCGTGTTCCGAGCGGCTGGCCATCGAGCGTTCCGGTCTGCGTCAGATCGCCCTTGACGGTGTAGGTTACATCGGTAGGCGCGGTCTCCGGGTCGCCGACCGCCAGCCGGCTGATCTTGGCCGCCGCGGAGACGTAGCGTTCGAGCAGCGCCGGAGAAACACCCAGAACGTCAGCGATATTGTCAAAACCGTTGGAGGAATCGTCGGCGGGGAGCAGCGTGGCGGGGTCCACTTGCACGCCCAGCAAATCGCGAATGGCGTTGGCGTACTCAGCGCGATTCATGCGGTGGAGCGGCGTCCGGCCGGGGTTCGGGTGCGCGGCGGCGGCGCGATCGAGCGAATCTTCGAGGGCGCCGGCAAAGGCGTCCAGGGTTTTGCGATCGGGCCGGCGGGCGCCGGCCGGCGGCATCATGCCGGCGCGGAGCTTGCGCACCACCTTCTCCCAGGTTTCGGCGTCGCGGCCGGGATGTTCCAGGTCCAGTTTGTCCAGCGCCAAGCCGCCCGTATGCAGCTTTTGATTGTGGCAGACGATGCAGTATCGATTGAGCAACGCCTGAGGGGCGAGACCCTGGCCCGAGGCGGACCACACAGCCGCTGCCGCCAGAGCAAGCACAGATCGTAAGGCGCGGCGCTGCATTACCGGGATACCGCCGTGGTGGCTTCCGCGTTGCCCAGCAGTTGCTTCAGCAGCGCGATGGCCTTCGGCTTGGCTTCGGGAGGCCGGATCGCCAAAAAGATTCCCTGCGCGAAAATCATCGGCGTGCGACCGGCAATATCTTTCACGTCCAGTTTGGCGCCGCGATCGGCCAGGATCTGAATGATGGAGACCCACCCGCGATTGGCCGCGCCGTGCATAGCGGTCAAGCCGAGCGAGTTGGCGGCGTTCACGTCCGCTCCGCGATCGAGACACAGCTTGACGGCCTCCACGTACTCCTCTTCGCTGTGACTGAAGGTCTGGCCGGGAATCCAGTTGATGCCCGAGGCAGCCATGAGCGCCGTGGTCCCCTGCGCGGTTTTGATATTCGGGTCCGCGCCGTTTGCGAGCAGCAATCGCATCACCTCGATATCGCCGGAAAGAGCGGCACGGATGAACGGCGTTTGGCCGTCAAAGTTCACCCAGGATCCATCGAACTGCATCAGGCCGTGCACGGGTACCGTATCGGTTCTGAGGTTCGGATCGGCCCCCTTTTTGAGCAGGGCTTTGATGAGGTCCATAGGGTCGCGCCCGTCGGTAGGAAGATCGCCGTACTTTTCGTGATTGAAGTTGCGCAGATCGATGGCGGCAAACAAGGCGGCGCGACGATAATCGTCGGCGGCGTTCGGATCGGCGCCGCGTTCGAGCAACTCGCTCGCCAGCCCCACCTGCCCGTTGAGCAAAGCAATCAGTAACGGCGAGGTGTGATTGCCCGAGGATCGATTGATATCGGCTCCGCGGTCGAGCAGCAGGCGGGCCATCTCGGAGTTGCCGTCGCGCACCGCAAACAGCAGCGGCGTCATGCCGCCATCGGCGGTGGGCAAGGCGCGCTGCCGGACGATACCGGTTCCGAAGGCCGCGCCGGGGCGCGCCGGCACATACTCTCCCTTAGGCATGGTTACTTTGGTGCGCGCGTCGATTGCAGCGCCGCGGGATAGTAGCAGCTTCACCACGGCGGGATGGTTTTCGAGCACGGCCCACATGAGCGCGGTCTGCTGGCGCGCGGTTTCCCGGGCGTTGACATTGGCGCCGCGGTCGAGCAGCAATTCGACCGCATCCGCATTACCGGTTCGGGCGGCCGTCATCAGCGCGGTTTCTCCGCCCGGATGGGCGCTGTTCGCATCGGCCCCGGCGTCCAACAGTAAACGGAGCATGGCGGCATTTCCATTCATGGCGGCGAGGGCGATGGGAGTGATGCCGTAGCGGTTAACGGCGTTGACATCGGCGCCGCCCTCAATGAGGGCTTTGGCCGTTTTGAGATCGTTGCCGCGCACCGCCCAGTGCAACGCCGTGGTTCCATCGGGATCGGCGCCGGCCGCCAAGGCCGCGCCGGCACATCCCAGCCAGGCAATCAGAAGCCCAACCGCGATTTGGCGCAAGTTCCCCTCCGAACGCGGTTTCGCCTTTGGGCGAAACGGTTTCCTTATTCGACCATTCCCGCGAGTCAACGTCAAGCCTTTGATTTGTCCCGCCTGGCGGTGGATAATGGCTACCTATGCGACACCGTCCGCCGCGACACCGCGCGCCCAGCTACCAGGCTTGCCTGAGCGCGGCAGTGGCTGTAGCGATCGGGTTGTTTCTGTTTTTCGCCGATGCGCAGCCGCGCGCGGGCCAAGCCGGCAAAGCGCCGCCGAAAGGGGCTATAGAAGGCCGGCTGACCTGGTTCGACCGGCAGGGCAAAATAGTGGGCACCACCGGCGAACCCGGGATCTATCGGACCTTGACGATCTCGCCCGATGGCAAGCGGGTGGCGGTGGAACGGAACGATCCGCGGACGCAGAATCGCGATATCTGGGTATTCGACAGCGCGGGCGGCAACGCGATCCGGTTGACGTCCGATCCGGGATGGGATGCCTTCCCGACCTGGTCGGCCGATGGCAGCCGGATCGTGTTCACCTCGAACCGCAGCGGCGTGTACAACCTCTACGAGAAGTCCGCGACGGGCGCGGGAAGCGAGCAGTTGCTTTACGCATCGATGGAAGGAAAGGGACCCACCAGTTGGTCGCCGGACGGAAAGTATCTGATCTACTACAGCCTCGGCCAGCCTACACACTTGCGTCTGCTGGCGGCCTCAGGCCCGCCGGACCGGCAACCGGAGCCGCTGGTCGATCCGCAATTTAGCAGCATCACGGGGAGGTTTTCTCCCGATGGGCGCTGGATCGCGTATACCTCGAACGAATCCGGCGCGAACGAAGTTTCGGTGCGGCCGTTCGATGGGGCTACGGGAAAGACCGGCGCTCCGCTGGTGGTAACTCACGGAGGAGGGCGCACGCCGCTGTGGCGTGGAGACGGCAAAGAACTCTTCTATTTCGATGGCGAGGGCAATGTGACCGCGCTCGAAGTAGACGCGGGCGAAACGTTTCGCGCGGGAACTCCGCAGCGCCTCTTCAAAGCGCCCGCCGGCGTGGTGTTCTGGGACGCGGCTCCGGACGGCATGCGTTTCCTGATGCCGGTTGCCGGCTCTTGAGCGATTGGGCGCGGGCCGCTGAACAAAACCGGCACGGACCCCGCCACCGACGCCTACGACACGATCGATTGGCTGGTGAAAAACACTCCGGAATCGAACGGGCGCGTGGGCATGATCGGTTCTTCTTACGAGGGCTTCACGGCGGTCATGGCGCTCGAACCGCATCCGGCGCTCAAAGTGGCCGCGCTTGAAAGCGCAACGGTGGAAGGCTGGATGGATTACATCAAGGCGACGCAGACGATTTATCGCTCGGTGGGACCGCGCCAGCGCTGTATGGTTGCCGGCGGCCGAGCCGCGCCCGTAGGCCAGGGCGATTGAGGGCGGGAAAGCAGCGCGTGCCGGCCGGCATTGGGTGAGCGTTCCGGCGGGCATGTGGTTGGAATCGCGTTCGCATATAATTAGGTGCACCCGAAAGGAGGCCAAGGATGCAACGATTTTGCCTGGCATGCGCGATATTGGCATCGATCTGCTGTGCCCAGGAAGGGCCGTACAAGGTGGAAAAAACGGTAAGGGCCGGCGGCGAGGGCGGTTTCGATTACGTGACGGCGGACGCGGCGGGGCGGCGGCTCTATGTCGGGCGCAGCGGGAATCCCGGCAGGGTGGTGGTGTTCAACCTGGATACGCTGGAGAAAGTTGGCGAGGTCCCCAATACGTTTCGCGTGCATGGCGCGACGGTTTCCCCGAAGTCGCATCACGGATTTGCCAGCAGCAATCCCGTGGTGATGTTCGACAGCAACACGCTCCAAACGATCAAGACCATCGACGTGAAGGGCAACCCCGACGGATATCTGTACGACCCATTCAACGATCGCGTGTATATCTTCAGCCACCAGAAGCCGCATGCCACGATTATCGATGCGGCGGAGGGCACGGTTGTGGGCACGATTGACGATCTGGGCGGCGCGCCGGAACAGGCGGTAACCGACGAAAAAGGCACGCTCTACGTGGATATCGAGGACGCGCACGAGATCGCCGTGGTGGATGCCAAAACACTGGCCGTGAAGACGCATTACGACCTGGGGGACAAGGGCGACGGCTGCGCCGGTTTGGCGCTGGACGCGAAGAACCGGATTCTGTTCGCGGCCTGCCGGAACCCGCAGAACATGGTGATTCTGAGCGCCAGGGACGGCAAGATCCTGAATGTTCTTCCATTGGCTGGGGCGAGCGATGGCGCGGTGTTCAACCCCCGGACGATGGAAGCATTCAGCTCGCATGGCAATGGCACTTTGACGATCGTCAAAGAAAACAGCCCCACCAACTTCGAAGTGGAACAGAATCTGAAGACGATGACGGGGGCGAAAACGCTGACACTCGACAGCAAAACGGGCCGGATTGTGCTGATCGCCGCGGAATACGAGCAACCTCCGGCGGACGCCCAGCCGCCGGAACAGAAAAAAGGCGGCCGTGGATTTGCGTTCCGCCGGATGGTGCCGGATTCGTTTACGATCCTGGTAGCCGGGAAGTAATCGCCGTCAGTAGCCTGCCTGCTTGTCCACCACATTGAGCAGGGGCTCCCCATTGCGGAAGCGCTGGTATTGCGCCACAAAAAACCGCATGGCGTCATCGAGCCAGGTGGCCGTGTGGTCGGCGCAATGCGGCGACAGGAGCACGTTGTCGAGGTAGTACAATGGGTGGCCTTGGGGAAGGGGTTCACAGTCAAATACATCCAGCGCCGCGCCCTTGATGCGCCGCCCGGAAAGGGCGGCTACCAACGCGGATTCCTGGATGACCGGCCCGCGGCCGACATTGATCACGACCGCTTCGGGCTTCATGGCGGCGAATTCGGCTTCGCCAATGAGGCCGCGGGTTTCGGCGGTCAAGGGCGCCGCTACGGCGATGTAATCGCATTGTTCGATCATGCGGAGGCGATCGGCCGGGGCGAAGATCCGCTCGACCAGTCCATCAGCGCCGGCGGCGCCGCGCCGGTTCATTGCCAGAACGCGCATGCCAATGGCGCGGGCGCGACCGGCAATGGCGCGCCCGATATCGCCGTAACCGATAATCCCCAGCGTCTGGCCCGCGATTTCGGCAACGGTGAACGGTTCCCATGTATTCCGCGCCTGCGCGTGAATGAGCCGGCGAAAATCCTTGGCGAAATACAGGATCGCGCCCAGCACCCACTCGCCCAGCGAGGGGCTGAAAATCCCGCTGCCATTGGTCAGCACGGCGGGGCTGGCGACCAGTTCCGGAAAGAGCAGATTGTCCACGCCGGCCGCGCGCGTGTGAATCCAGCGGACGCGCGGCGCCATGGCCAGCACATGGCGCAACAAATCGCGGGAGAACGCCCAACTGAAAATGGCCGTGGCTTCGGGCGCCGCGTTTTCGAAGGCTTCGGGCCGCATCCCCACGGCGATGCCCGTCTCCGGCGGCAATTGCTCCAGGCGCGCCAGGCGCGGCTCGGTGGGATCGGCGAGCACCAGAATGGTGTCATGGACCATCAGGAGAAAGCTACCACATGTTAGAACTTTCGCTCGAAGTGCTCCGCGTAGTAGAAGACGCCGCGATTGCATCCGCGCGAACCATGGGAATGGGAGACGCCAACACGTCCGACCAGGCGGCAGTGGAATCGATGCGCCGCTGCCTGGATACCATTCCGATTGACGGGACGATCGTGATTGGAGAAGGCGAACGCGACAGCGCCCCGATGCTGTTCATCGGCGAAAAAGTGGGAGCCGCTAACAATTCGATGGACCCGATCTTGGTGGATATCGCGGTCGATCCGCTGGAAGGCACGAACCTGTGCGCCACCGGCGGAGCCGGAGCCATTACGGTGCTGGCCGCCTCCGAGCCCGGGGGCCTGCTGCACGCGCCGGATTGCTACATGGAAAAGATCATCGTGGGGCCGGCGTGCAAAGGCGCCGTGGATCTGGACGCGCCCGTGCGGCAGAACCTGAAGGCGATTGCGCGCCGCCTGCAGCGCGGCGTGGACGACCTGGTGGTGGTGGTGCTCGACCGACCGCGCCATCAGCAACTCATTAACGATATCCGCGAAGCCGGAGCGCGCATCCGGCTCATCTCGGATGGCGACCTTTCCGCCGGTATCGCGGCCGCCGTGGCCGGGACGGGCGTACATGCCGTGATGGGATCGGGCGGCGCTCCCGAGGGCGTGCTTACGGCCGCGGCGCTGCGCTGCCTCAACGGCGAGATCCTGGCGCGCCTGGTGATTCGGGACGACGCGCAGAAAGAGCGCATGCAGCAGATGGGCATCCGCGACGTGAGGAAGGTGTACGACACCTCGGAGCTGGCGCCGGGACGCAGCCTGATCTTCGCGGCCTGCGGCGTCACGGATGGAAATTTGCTGCAAGGTGTGCGCTTCTCTTCCGACGGCGCCCACACCCATGCGGTGGTGATGACGTCTCATCCGGCGCGCGTGCGGTTTATCGAGACGACGCATTTGGATAACCGGCCGGATGTGAAGGTGCGGTTCCGCTAGACACCGCGCAGAAATTCTTCGGCGGCCTGCCCGGCCGGCCTATGCTTGCCATCCACCTCGAAATTGAGGCGGCGCATGGCTTCGTCCGGGAGCTTGCCGGAAAGCTGCTCAAGCGCGGCGCGCAGCGGCGGGTAGCGGGCGAGCGCCGATTGCCGCACTACCACGGCGCATTGATAGGGCGGGAAGTAATGGCGGTCGTCCTCCAGGGCCAGAACCGGGAGAGCGGAAATGAGGCCGTCGGTGGAATTGGCGGCGATCAGATCCACCTGGCGGTTTTCGAGCGCCGAATAGAGGAGGCCCAAATCCATGGTGGCGGGCTGGCCGGCCAGACGCAGGCCATAGGTCTTCAGCAGACCATCGAGGCCATCGGGCCGCTGGGCGAATTCGTAGCCCATGCCCAGGCGCCAGGGGTGGGCCTTGGCGGCGGCGGTGAGTGTGGCGACGCCCGCATCGCGCCGCACGACCATCGCGAACGTGTTATTGAAGCCGAGTGGGGAGAGCCATTCCAACTGCCAGCGCCGGCGGTATTCGCGGCGCACCGTATCGAACACGGCTTGGGCGTCGCGCATCTTTGCATCAGGCAACGCCGGCCGCTTCAGCACTTCGGCGAGCGCCGTGCCGGTGTACTCCGGATAGAGATCGAGCGAGCCGTGGAGGAGCGCTTCATGAGCGAGCATGGTGCCGCCCAGGTTCAGCTTACGGTCAACAGACACGCCCAGCCGCCGCTCGATCTGCCGGGCCAGAATTTCTCCCAGCAGCACCTGCTCGGTGAAATTCTTCGAGCCGACCACCAGGTTCTTGCGGCTGCCGCAGGAGGCCAACATCAGGCTTAAGCCGGCGATAAACGTTTTTCGATCCATTCCAGCCCTTCGTCGGCCAGCAGCGCCATGATGGCCGCCGGCACCGCGCCCGCGAGGATGGTTGCCGTATCCACGGTAGCAATGCCGCGAAAAATGAAGACGCCCAGCCCGCCCGCGCCGATAGCCGCGGCAATGGTGGCGGTTCCAATCGTAGTTACGGTCGCGATGCGCAGCCCGGCGAGGATGGCAGGAACGGCGAGGGGCAGTTCGACTTGCCACAAGATTTGCCGCCCCGTCATGCCCATGGCCACGGCCGATTCGCGAACCGCCGGGTCCACGCCCAAAATCCCCACCAGCGTATTGCGCAAGATGGGCAGCAGCGCGTACAGGCAAAGCGCGACGATGGCCGTATGCCGGCCGATGCCACCGATGAACGGCAGCGGCAGCAGAAACCCGAACAGCGCGAGGCTGGGGATGGTTTGCAACACGCTCGCCAGGCCCAGCATGGCGCGCCGCATTCCGGCGCGGCGCGTGAGCGCGATGGCGCCGGGAATCGCCACCGCGCCGGCCACGCCCAGGGAGATCAGCACCAGCCAGAGATGTTCGAGCGTGAGGGAGACGATTTCGGAGGCGAGGCGCGAGTTCATTTCAACGGCTCAATCGAAATTCCACTCTTGTTCGAGACTTGCCAGGAAGGCGCGCGCCTCCCCGGCGCGCGCGCCCAGGAACTCCGCGGGCGAGGCCACCACATCGATTGCGCCATCCTTGAGCAATACAATGCGCGTGGCCAGCATGAGGGCCTCGCGAACATCGTGGGTGACAAACAGCGTGGCTTTGGCTGTCGCCGACGCGGTCCCTTTCTGTAAAGCGGCGAACTGTTTTTGCAGTTCGTAGCGCGTGATGGGGTCGAGCGCGGCGAAAGGCTCATCGAGAAGCAGCAGCGGGGGGTCCGCCGCCAGCGCGCGCGCAATCCCTACCCGCTGTTTCTGGCCGCCGGAAAGCTCGCGTGGATAACGCCGGGCGAACTGGGCGGGCGGGAGGCCAACGGTTTCGAGCAGCAGATCGACGCGCTGTTCGATATCGGCAGCCGCCAAGCCTTCCAGTTTCGGGACTAATCCCACGTTGGCCGCGACGGTCCAATGGGGAAACAGGCCGGCATCCTGAATCACGTAGCCGATGCGACGGCGCAATTGGATCAAATTCCACTGGGAAACCGGCTGGCCCTCGAAGCGAATTTCGCCGGCGGCGGGTGTGAGCAGACCATTCACGCATTTGAGTAGGGTGGTTTTGCCGCAGCCGCTGCGGCCCAGCAGGACCACGGTCTCGCCCGCGCGCACGTCCAGGCTGATGCCGCGCAGAATCGAGCGATCCCCGATGCGATACGAGAGATCGCGAATTTCCAGCACGGAGCGGATTTCCAGCGCGGAGCGATCGCTGCCACCGGCGGGCATGTGGCTATTGTGGCACGGCCGGTGTGCCACAATCCGAATTGTGGGAGCCGCGTTGTGGGAGCGGCGTGTGAGAGCGGGGTGTGAGAGCAACCCAGTGGGCACAAGCGATAGCGAACTGATCCAGATCGTGGATAGCGCCATGGCGGAAGCCGCGCGGCGCAGCGGGTCCTGGCTGGCCTGCCGCCCGGGTTGTTGCGAGTGCTGCATCGGCCCTTTCCCGATTACGCCGCTCGATGCGATCCGCTTGCAGGAAGGCTTACGGGACCTGGATGCCCGCGACCCAGGGCGCGCCGAAAGCGTCCGCCGCCGGGCGCTAGCCGCGGCGGAGCGGATGCGGCGCGAATATCCGGACGACCCGGTGGGCAAGGTGCTGGCGATCGAGGAAGCCGCGGCCGATGAGCCGTGCCCCGCGCTCGATCCGGTTACCCGCACCTGCGATCTCTACGCCGCGCGGCCCATCACGTGCCGCACGTTCGGCCCCGCCGTGCGCTTCGGCGCCGAATCCGTGGCGGTTTGCGAATTGTGCTACCGCGGCGCGACCGACGTCCAGATTGCGAGCTGCGAAGTGGCCGTCGATCCCGAGGACCTGGAAGGAGAACTGCTGCGCGACCTGGCCGCCCGCGGCGTGGCGGGCGAAACGATTGTGGCGTTTGCGCTGGTTGCGGCATCATAAATCCGCATATGAAAGCTTACGTTTTGAATGAACCCGGAAAAGGGCCCGGCGGGTGGGAGCTGGTGGACCGCCCGACCCCGGTGGCCGGGCCGGAAGAAGCCATTGTGGCGGTGCGGGCGGTCTCGCTGAACTACCGCGACCTGATGATCGCCCGCGGCCAATATTTCCGCGGCATCCGCCCGGGCGTCATTCCCACTTCCGACGGCGCGGGCGAAGTGATCGCGGTGGGCGGCATGGTCACGAAAGTGAAACCGGGCGATCGCGTGATGAACGCTTTCTTCCCAAGCTGGGAATCGGGGCCGATTTATCCGGGCGCGATCCGGCTGAATTTGGGCGCGGCGAATCTGGATGGCATGCTGGCAGAGAAAGTCGCCTTTCCTGCATCGGCGCTGGTGCGGATTCCCGATTACCTTTCCTATGAAGAGGCCGCCACGTTGCCATGCGCGGGCGTGACGGCGTGGAACGCACTTTTTGAAAGCTCGACGCCGCTCGCCGCCGGATCGACCGTGCTCACTCTGGGCACGGGAGGGGTTTCCATTTTCGCCTTCCAGTTCGCCAAAGCCGCCGGGCTGCGCGTAATCGGCACTTCCAGCGGCGAGGCGAAATTGCAGCGCATGCGCTCGCTGGGCTTTCTGCACGCGATCAATTACAAAATTCATTACGCCTGGCACGAGGAAGTGCGCAGGCTCACCGCCGGGCTGGGCGTGGATCACGCGGTGGAAGTCGTAGGCAGCACGCTGCCGCAGACTTTGCGCGCGACACGCATGGGCGGGGTGGTGAGCTTCATCGGCGGCCTGGGCGGGTTTTCGCAGCAGGTGAGCCTGGAGGCGCTTTTGCAATCGGGCGCGCGCGTGCAGCCGATTGTGGTTGGCTCGGTCGCGATGTTCGAAAACATGAACCGGGCGATGGAAGCCCACCGGATCGTGCCCGTGATCGACGAAATCTTCCCCTTCGCTCGCGCCAACGAAGCGCTGGCGAAGCTCGAAAGCGGCACGCATTTCGGAAAGATTGTGATTCGGCTCTGATGCCCGTTGACGAAACACACGATCCGGCGCTCGAGAGCTGGGTGGATTCGGCCAACGATCCGGCTTCCGATTTTCCCATTCAGAATCTGCCCTACTGCCGGTTTCGGGATGAGAGCACGGGTGGCCCGCGCGCGGGCGTGCGCATTGGCGATCAAATTCTGGATATCACCGCCGCTTTTTCGATCGGATCGGCGGAGTCGATCATGGCGATGCCGCGCGCCGCGCGGATCGACCTAAGGCGGCGCGCCAGCGCGCTGCTGGCGCGTAACGCGCGGCCCGCGCCCGAGTTGCTGAGGCCGGCGGGCGAGGCTGAGTTGCTGCTCCCCTGCGCCATCGGCGACTATACCGATTTCTTTGCATCGCTCGATCACGCCACGAATGTCGGCTGCTTGTTCCGGCCGGGCAATCCTTTGCAGCCGAATTACAAATGGCTACCGGTGGCCTATCACGGGCGCGCTTCCTCGATCGTGCTCAGCGGCACTACGATTCGCCGCCCGCGGGGGCAGATCGCGAATAGACGCGAAGGGCCTCCGGTCTTCGCTCCCACCCGCCGCCTGGACTATGAAATGGAACTTGGCGCATTTATCGGTCCGGGCAATCCGATGGGAACGGCGATTCCGGTTCGCGAAGCGGCGGACCATGTGGTGGGCGTGTGCCTGCTTAACGACTGGTCCGCGCGCGATATCCAGACCTGGGAATACCAGCCGCTCGGCCCGTTTCTAGCGAAGAGTTTCGCTACTTCGATATCGCCATGGGTTGTGACGCTCGAGGCCTTGGAGCCGTTCCGCACGGAGCCCCGGCCGCGGGCTGCTTCGGACCCGCCGCCGTTGCCGTATTTGCGCAACCCCGGCAAGGACGCATTCGCGATCACCGTAGAAGTCTGGCTGCGCTCGCCCGGCATGCGCGAGCCGATGCTGGTAAGCCGCGGCAACTTCGGTTCGATGTACTGGACGTTTGCGCAGATGGTGGCGCACCACACCTCGAACGGCTGCCCGCTGCGGGCGGGAGATCTGATCGGCAGCGGCACCATCTCCGGACCGGAAAAACAGAACCGCGGCTGTCTGCTGGAGATGACCCGCGGCGGCGCGGAGCCGCTGCGCCTCCCCAGCGGCGAAACCCGCACGTTTCTGGAAGACGGCGACGAAGTGATCCTGCGGGGATACTGCGAAGCGCCGGGTTTCCGGCGCATCGGTTTGGGCGAATGCCGGGGGACGGTTGGGCACACATAGGGTCCGGCGGCCGTGCTATGGTGTGGCACGTGAGAGTCGGCGTATTCACTTCTGTTCTGCACCGCTTATCGCTCGATGAGGCGCTGAAGAAGCTGCGCCAGATGGGCATCAATACCGTGGAACTCGGAACCGGGAATTACCCTGGCGATCCGCATTGCAAGCTGTCGATGCTCGACAACCCGCAAGCGCTGGCCGATTTCCGCAAAAAGCTCAGCGATGAGGGCTTCACGATCAGCGCCCTGAGCAGCCACGGCAACCCGCTGCATCCGGACCGCGCCCGCGCGGCGCACGATTGCGACGTCAGCCGCCGCACCGTCCGGCTGGCAGAAAAACTCGGCGTGCCGGTGGCGATCGATTTCAGCGGCTGCCCGGGCGATTCGCCCAATTCCAAATGGCCGAACTGGGTGACGTGTCCCTGGCCGCCGGATTATCTGGAAATCTTGAAGTGGCAATGGGAGGAGGTAGTGGCTCCGTACTGGATCGAGCAGGCGAAATTCGCCGCCGATCACGGGGTCAAGATCGCTATTGAGATGCATCCGGGCTTCGTCGTGTTCAGCCCGGAAACGCTGTTGAAGCTGCGCTCGATCGCCGGCCCCACGATCGGCTGCAACCTCGATCCAAGCCATATGTTCTGGCAGGGCATCGATCCGATCGCCGCCGTGCGCGCGCTGGGCGACGCGATCTTCCACGTTCACGCCAAAGACACGCAGATCTACGCGGAGAACCTGCCGCTGACGGGCGTGCTGGACACCAAGAACTACACCGACGAGCGGCGGCGCGCGTGGCTGTTTCGTACCTGCGGCTACGGCCACGGCGAACAATGGTGGCGCGAGTTCGCTTCCACGCTGCGCATGTTCGGGTACGATTACGCGCTCTCGATCGAGCATGAAGACAGCCTGCTTTCCGCGGAAGAAGGCCTGCGCAAAGCCGCGGAGTTTCTGAATGGAATCGTGATGAAGGAGCCGGCGAGCGCGCCGTGGTGGGCGTGAAAGCGCGGAACGCGCGCCGATTCGCTACGAGGCGGATGCGCTCGTGATTGTATCGTGATACGATATAAATGTGCCGGCCGCCAAGGACCTGACACTCGAAGAGTACCGCAACCTGGCGGAACTGCGCCGACAGATCCGCAGATTTCTGCATTTCAGCGAATCGGTTGCCAAAGAACACGGCCTGGAGCCGCAGCAGCACCAGCTTTTGCTGGCAGTCCAAGGATTGCCGGAAGGGGTGCGGCCCACGATCCGCGAAATTGCCGGCCGCCTGTTTCTGCAACATCACAGCACGGTGGAACTGGCGAATCGCCTGGAGAGCACGGGCGCGATTGCCCGCGAATCCAGCCCGGAAGATAAGCGCGAAGTGTGGATCCGGCTGACGCCGCGCGGCCGAACATTGCTGCACAGACTGGCTGTCGCGCATCGCACCGAGATGGAGAAATCGGGGCCGGAACTGGCGCGCGCCTTACAGTCGGTTCTGCGGCACGCGCGGAGGCACGCCGCATGAAGAGCGCCGCCGGTTCGCGCGACAATTCGCAGAAGCTGGGCGACTTCACCACCACGGCGCGGGTGCTTCCGATTTCGGTGCTCGCCATTCTGATTGGCGCGATCGCGACCTATGTCGCATGGGCGCTGTTGCGGCTCATCGGCCTTTTTACCAACCTCTTCTATTACGGCCGCTGGAACACGAGCTTTGTTTCGCCCGCCAACAACCACCTGGGTTGGTTCGCGGTGCTTGTGCCGGTGGCGGGCGGGCTGATTGTCGGACTGATGGCCCGGTACGGCTCGGAACGGATTCGCGGCCACGGCATTCCGGAAGCGCTCGAATCGATTCTGCTCAACGGCAGCAAAGTGCAGCCGCGGCTGGCGATTCTCAAGCCGGTTTCAGCGGCAATCGCCATCGGATCGGGCGGCCCGTTTGGCGCCGAAGGCCCCATCATCATGACGGGGGGCGCGTTCGGTTCGGTAATTTCCCAGCTATTCCGGCTGAGCGCGGCCGAACGTAAAACGCTGCTGGTGGCGGGGGCGGCCGCCGGAATGTCGGCCACATTCGCGGCGCCGGTGGCGGCTGTGCTGCTCGCGGTGGAGCTGATGCTATACGAGTGGAAGCCGCGCAGCGCAATTCCAGTGGCACTTGCCAGCGCCACGGCGGGCGCGATGCGGCGGTATGTTCTCGGCCTTGGCCCGATTTTTCCGGTGCCGCAGCATGCCCTCTACATCGGGCCTGGGGGGCTGATGGGTTGCCTGGTGGTGGGGCTTTTGGCAGGGTGTCTTTCCGCGCTGCTGACGCTCGGAGTCTATGGCACCGAGGACCTATTCAGCAAATTGCCCATTCATTGGATGTGGTGGCCGGCCATTGGCGGTGTAGCCGTGGGCTTGGGCGGCCTGATCTTCCCGCAGGCGCTGGGGGTCGGCTACGACACGATCGGCAGACTGCTTCAGGGCGACGTGCCGCGGACGGTCATAGCCGGAGTCCTGCTGGTCAAGTCCGCAATCTGGGTAATCTCGCTGGGCTCGGGCACCTCGGGCGGCGTGCTCGCGCCATTGCTCATGATGGGCGCCGCGCTAGGGGGAGTCGAATCGGCGTTTCTACCGCACCAGGGCGCCGGATTCTGGCAACTGGTGAGCATGGGCGCGATCCTGGGCGGCACCATGCACGTGCCCTTCACGGCGGTTCTGTTTGCGTTCGAACTGACGCACGATACCAGCGTGCTGCTGCCGCTGCTGGTGGCGGCCATGCTGGCGCATCTTACGACGGTGCTGTTGCTCAAGCGCTCGATCCTTACGGAGAAAGTGGCGCGCCGCGGATTCCACATCACCTGCGAATATAGCATCGACCCGCTGGAGATCCTGTTCGCGCGCGAAGTCATGCGCACCAACGTAGCGGCGCTCCCCGCGGATGCCGCGATTGAAGATCTCCGCCAGACATTCTTCCGCGAGTCCACCGGGCGCGGGCAGCACCTTTTCCCGGTGATCGATGGCGAGCGCCGCGTGACCGGCGTGGTGACGCGGAAAGAACTGCGCGAACTGATGGAATCGCAGGATTCGCGCAGGTCGCTGGGGAAGGCGCTGCGCAAACCCGTGGTGGCATATTCGGATGAGCCGCTGCGCGCGGTAGTGATGCGCATGGCGGAAACGGGATTCACGCGCATGCCGGTGATCGAAGCCGGGGGCCAACTGGCTGGGATGATCTCGCTGCGCGACCTGCTCATGGCTCGTGTCCGAAGCTTCAACGAAGAACGGCACCGCGAGCGCGTGCTGCGGCTGCGTTTGCCGTTCCGCCAGCGAGCGGAAATGAAGGACTAGCAGGCCGG
The DNA here is from genome assembly GCA_035294665.1 of Bryobacteraceae bacterium. GTDB lineage: Bacteria > Acidobacteriota > Terriglobia > Bryobacterales > Bryobacteraceae > PSRJ01. The sequence continues at coordinate 21,164 of DATGKM010000117.1, forward strand.
CCGGATGGGCGTCCGGCTTCGGTTGGCTAGTTCGGTATCGGCGATCCGCCGGGTGGCGGCCGCCCGTGGTGTGGGAAACTGGCAGTTTACCTTGCATGGCGACCGCGTCCCCCGATGCCCGAGTAGTGTTCCGCTACCCCAACTTTCTGTACCATTCGGGCGCGCGCGTGCTTTCGGTTCTGGGCTCGGAGATGCAGGCCGTGGCGGTAGGCTGGCAGATCTTTGGGCTGACGCACCGCCCGTTGGATTTAGGGCTGGTGGGCCTGGCGCAGTTCCTTCCCCCGGTTCTGCTGTTTACGGTGGCGGGCAATACGGCCGACCGGGTTCCGCGGCAGCGGATCTTGCAAATCGCCATGGGGGTGTATGCCCTGGCCTCCGCGCTGCTGTTCGGGTTCACCCTGCGCGGGCCGGCTTCGGTCTACCCGATTTATCTGGCGCTGTTGCTGAACGGCACGGCGCGGGCGTTCAGCCAGCCGGCGAGCCAGGCTTTGCTGCCGACGCTGGTGGCGGAGGAGCATTTTCCGCAGGCAGTGGCCTGGGGCTCGTCCTGCTTCCGCACGGCTACGATTTTCGGCCCAGTGGCGGGCGGATTGCTGTACGGAATTTCCGGAAGCCCGCTGCCGGTCTACGGGCTGGCGGCGCTGTTTTCGCTGGGCGCGCTGGCGCTCTACGCGCGCATCCATCTGCCCCGAGTGGCGCGGCCGGACACTATGCGGCGGCGCTCGGGCGCGATGGTGTTCGAGGGCTTGCGATATGTGTGGCGGGATAAGTTCGTGCTGGGCGCGCTCTCGCTCGATCTGTTTGCGGTGCTGCTGGG
>DATGKM010000118.1:0-4903 GCA_035294665.1 Bryobacteraceae bacterium
TCGCGGTATTTTGTATTCTCAGTTGGCGGATCTTCTGGATGACCATGATGAACCAGGTGGCGCCAGCCGCATCGCCGCTGGTTGCGCTGACCGATGTGGAGACTCAACTGCTGGATACTATCCTTCCAGAAATACCCAAACTTCGTAAAGCGAAGCTCTCTACCTATCTCATCAAGATTGCTCGATTGGGTGGCTATCTCGCTCGTGCGAACGATTCGCCACCCAAAAACATGGTCGTATGGCGCGGCTTGTCGCGGCTCACGGACATCGAACTGGGATTCCTGATGGGAGTGGAACTTTGTGGGTAATTCAAAGGCGCCAGACTTCCTTACCGGTCTCCGCATCGAACGCCGCCACAAACCCACGAATTCCGAATTCGCCGCCCGACGCTCCCACCAACACCTTCCTATCGGCAATTAGAGGCGCAAGCGTGGTGTAATAGCCCGCTTTATTGTCCGCAATCGTTGTACTCCACACCTCCGCCCCAGTTCTGGCATTTAACGCAACCAGTACAGCTTCACCGGCCGTGAAATAAACCCTTGTCCCCATATAAGGCGACTCCACGATTCACTTCGTGAGGAACGATGGCTCCCGCGGGCCGCGGCCGCCTATAGCGCCAGAGAATGGTCCCGGTGATCGCATCGAAAGCCATCACTTGGTTGTTTCGCGTCGTAATGAACAAGACCCCGTTATTCACTACTGGAGCCGCTTCGTGGGCGCGACCCTCGCCCGTCGCCAAACCCCAAACAGGCCGCAGCCGCCCGATATTGGCTGGAGTAATCTGATCCAGCGGGCTGTAACCCCAGCCATCGTAGGTCCGGCGGATCATCAGCCAGTTCCCATCTTCCGGCTTCAATAGACGCTCAGCGGTAACAGGTTCGTAGTTCCTTAGAACGGCGGCCATCGGTGCCGGCGGACCCTTTGGCTCGTCGCGTCTCCGGCCTTCCCCATTCTGCTGTCCGGATACGGGTGGCAGAAATATAATTGGCGCGATCATTCCGCCAACAATCGCACTACAACACAGCTTACCTTTGCGAATCATCATGCCTGGAAACGGATACTAGCGTTCCCATCATTGAACGTCAAGCAGGTCCAGACAAGCTTTTTCAAGCCGGGAGTCGCTCTCAGCCTTGAGTTCCCTGGCGCCGGTACGCTCTCTAAAAGATAAATCGCAGCGCTAATTGTAGAATTCGCGGATCGAGCGCGCTTGTCACCTGGCCGAATGTCGGAGTTCCGTAGGTGAGCGCTAGCCCCGAAGCGCCCGCTGCCAGGCTGGGAAGCGAGATGCCGGGACGCATGCTGTTCGTCAAATTAAACGCTTCCGCACGAAATTCGAGCGTCTGTCCCTCGCGAATCCGAAACTCACGTGTCGCGTCCAGATCCACCTGGAAGAAGCTCGGGCCGGGAATGTTATTGCGCAGCATCGGGCTGAGTGTTCCCGCCGCCGGCGTGGCGAAAGCCGCTGAATTGATCCACATCTCGCAAGGAGCGACGTTCGCGCACGCGGAACCCGGATGCGCAACTAGCGGGTTCGGCAAGATCTGCAGAGGCCGTTCTGTTCCGGAATCGCCGTTCAGTGCCACATCGCTCGAAAGGATCGGCGTCACCCAGTATGCCGACATCGCGTGGTAGATGCCCGCCAGTTTCCAATCGGAAACCAGCCGGTTCGCGAAGGCATTCGCCAGCTTGGGCGTCTGATACACCAGCGTCAAATTGAAGATCTGCCGCCGGTCCGAAGAGAAAGTTCCGCCGATTTCGTTGGACTGGCAGTTACTCCGGTCATACCGCCGGTTATTCGGAATGGCCAGGCCGGCGCCTGCATTTCCGGTGCTATCGCCGATCGACAAATCGCTGATGCAGTGCGACCAGGTGTAGTTGGCGTTTATCAGAACGCCTTTACTCAGCCGCTTCTGTAGAGTCAGAATCAGACCGTTGTAACTGCCGGTCGCTCCGGAATCGAACGAGTCTACATAGCCGAAGGCTGCCACTGGCGTGCCGGAGGGGGCCACAATCGTTCCGGGATATCCGGCCAGTGTAAAGAGACGCCGGTAATTCTGGTTTCCCACCGTGGAACACGGCCCCGGCGCTAACAGCCCGTACTGTCCCGCCGCGCAGGTTCCGGAAACGTACTGCGCAGGGTTCACCTGGTACGAATCCCAGAGGTGCGCCGATTCGCTGCCGATATAGGCCGCCGAAACCAGCCAGTCATTGCCGAACTGCCTCTGAATCGTCAGGTTCCACTGATTCACCGTGGGAGTCTTCAGGTTGGGCGGCACAAAGATATAAGTTCCGCCAGGAGCGAAAGGCGCGTTCTTATCAACTGTGTACGGATAGATATTTCCACCGGGATTCGTCGCGAACGGGTTGCTGAACTGGCCGGCCCAGATCTCTGTGCCTCCGTAAGGCGGCGCATCCGCCGAATTTACCATCAATTCGCCTGCGACATAATCATAGGAGATCCCCCAGGAGGCGCGAATCACCATTTTGCCTTCGCCGCTGGGATCATAAGCGAAAGCCACCCGCGGCGCCCATACGTTCCACTGATTCTGCTCGCCGGTCTTGCCGATAAAACCGGGGTCTCCCGGATAACTCAGTCCCGGCGGTGCGTTCACGAATTGAGTGCTCTTCACTCCATTCACCAGGTTGGCGAGACTGAAGTTATAGACCGAACCATTAATCTCCGCAGGCGGCAGAAACGGCTCCCATCGCACCCCCGCATTCACCGTAAACTTCGGAGTGACTTTCCAGGTATCCTGCACGTACCAGTTAACGAACCACTTCTCCTGCAGAAGATCGTTCGGCAGCGACATCGAATTTGAGCTGAACTGCCCCAACAGAAACGCCGGAAGATTGCTGAACGTCCAGTTGGTCTGCGCGTAGACGTTGCCATAGAACAGCATCTTGGAGACTTCCCCGCCCCCGCCGAAATTGATCTGGTGTTTGCCGCGAACCCAGCTAATGTCATCGTTCATTTGCAGCGGAGTCGTGTGGTTCTTCGCCTGACCGCCGGTGCCCGGCCCCACGCTGAAAGCTCCGGACACCGTGAAGCCGCTCTGATGCGGCACATAGCCGCAATATACCGGCACACCCAAGTCGCAAGCGGAAACATAATTTGTCTGGTAACGGTGTACCCCCAGCCGGTCCACAGTAGCGCGGTACGTGTTCACTACGTTGGGACTGATCAGGTATGTATCGCCGAACGCCCACGATTGGTCGGCGTCATCCAACGCGCCTTGCGTGGTGGTCAGCAGGTTATCCGGAGTGAAGTTATAAGCCGGCGGCCGGAAATAGTGACTCCGGATGTAGCGGCCGAAAATACTCTGCTTATTGCTGGCCTGATAGTCCCATCGGCCAACGAACTGATCTTCATTGATTTGGGTGACCAGACCGAAGGAAGTATTGCCGCACGGAGAATTCGAAACCGGCAGCAGGGAAGCCAGTTTGAGCGAAGCCGGATCGAGGTAAGTGGCCGGAATCATATGGCTGGTCAGGGCCTGATTGCCTACCGTGGTGGGCAGGCCCGCTGCTTCGAGTCCGGTGATCACGTTCGGAGTCAGATCCTGCGGACAGCCGCTGAAATTACCCTGCATCATGGCCGCCGTCGGAACAAAAGTTGCCGCGGTGTTCGTTACCGGATCCTGGCGGGTCGGCGTGTTCTGATAACCGAAGAAGAAGAACATTTTGTCCTTCTTAATCGGCCCTCCTACAGTTCCGCCGTATTGGTTGCGCTTCAAAGTGTCTCGTGTAGGGGCAAAGAAGTTGCGCGCGTTCATATCGCCGTTGCGGAAGAAATCGAACGCGTCACCATGAAATTGATTGGTTCCCGACTTTGTCACTCCGGTAACCGTACCGCCAGCGTGCACGCCGTTTTGCGCGGTCAGCGAGCTGGTTTCCACCTTAAATTCCTGCAGCGCATCCGGGAAAGGCAGCGGCATGTTAGCCAAGTCCCAAGGATTGTTGAAGATGCTGCCGTCCAACCAGAAGGCCACCCCGAACGCCTGTCCGCCGGCGATCACAAACTGTTGCGTGCCCGGATAACCGCCGTTTCCGGCAACGCCCTGCGGAATTACACCGCCGGTGTATTGAATTAGGTCGGTGGCCACGCGCCCGTTCAGCGGCAGTTCGATAATCCGCTGATTCTCCATCACATTCCCGAAGCCGGTCGCCTGCGTCTCCACCAGCGTCGCGTTCGCCTCTACCGATACCTGCTCACTCACATTGCCGACTTTGAGTGTGGCATTGATCGTTGGGTTCGTAGCCACCTGCAAAACGATTCCCGTCTGCGCGAATGCCGCGAAGCCTTCTTTTGTCACATCCATCCGGTACGGCCCGACCGGCAGATCCGGTATCACATAGGTGCCGTCCGCACCCGACATCACCGTGCGCACCAGGTCCGTGGCGGTGTTCGTTACTTTCACCGTAGCCTCCGGAATTGCCGCGCCGGTCGAATCGAGTACCGTTCCCTGTATCTGAGACAACTGCCCCTGAGCAAAGAGCGAAAAACAAAAAACAGCTCCCGCAGGTACAATAAGCAGTCTTTTCAAGTTCACCCCTGCTCCTTTTCCGGAGGACACTATCACGCTTACGGCCGATTGTCAAGGGTGAGTACGCAGGAGTTTCCCCAGAATTTTTAGCCCTCCCAACCGAGCGTCAGTTCCAATTGCAGGGTGGCGGGCGGCGCCTCGGGAGGCGTAATGGTGGTCTGAGAGAGAATTTGCCGGATTCCATCAGCCAGTGCGTAGAACCGGAAAGGCGGAATCCGGAAAAACCGCTGCCAAATGACCAACAACTTCTCGCATAATATGCGCAGCTTCATCTGCTGCCCTAAGAACGTAGCCGCAAAGTAAGCCGCGGCCGTTACCAGGATTACCAAGTTCTGGAGCCGCTGATACTTCATTACGCG
>DATGKM010000119.1:0-51721 GCA_035294665.1 Bryobacteraceae bacterium
TGGCCTTCAAGAATTCGCCAATTTGCGAATGGGTGAGACTCTCGGCATTCCGCATTCTGATCTGCATCCCCCAGCGGCGTGCCTATCCAGCACCTCCCATTTTCAGGATCATCTTGCATTAGAAACAAGTCCCGTTTCAGGTTCATCTTGCATTGGACAATTCTGAGGCCGGATTCTCTCCGGGAGGGCGTTATAATTGCGCAATATACGCGCAAGGGGGTTAGCGACCGCGCGTGTCCGCCGCCTCGTCCACAGGAACTGCTGGAATCATCGAGCCGGGGGATGGTTGCCTCCCGCCCGATCTTGCTGGCCGGCCGGCGCATCGGAACCATCGTGCTGCTCTATGACAGGGGCGCGTTGTTTTTGCGAACCCGGTGGCGCAGTCGCTCGCCGGATAGCCGGCGCCTGAGATCACGGGAAAGCACATCGACGAAGTCTTCCGCATCGTCAACGAGCGCACGCGGGAGAGAGTGGAAAGCCCGGTAGCCCAGATTCTGCGCGAGAATACCATGGTTGGCCTGGCAAATCACACCGTGCTGATCGCGCGGAATGGAACCGAGGTGCCCATTGACAATAGCGCCGCCCCGATTCGCCAGGATGACCGGACCACGGGAGGTGGTGCTGGTCTTTCGCGACGTCAGCGAGCGCCGCGCGCAGCGGGCCGCGGCATATCTCGCGGCGATTGTGGAATCGAGCGATGATGCCGTGATCGGCAAGCCGGCCGATGGCATCATCCAAAGCTGGAACGCGGGAGCGGAACGGCTGTACGGCCATAAAGCGGAAGAGGTGATCGGACGGCCGATGCTGGAATTGCTGCCTCCCGACCGCCGGCACGAGGAGTCGGAGATTCTGGAGCAGCTTCGGCGAGGCCATCGGACGCTTCACTTCGAGACAGTGCGCACCAGAAAAGATGGAGCGGCGCTCGATATTTCGCTGACCATTTCCCCGATTCGGGACAAGGCGGGGGAAATGATAGGAATCTCGCACGTGGCGCGCGACATTACCGAGCAGAAGCGCGCGGCCGAGGTGGCCGACACGGGATGCGGCATGGACGAAACTACCCTGGCGCGGATCTTCGACCCGTTTTTCACGACCAAATTCACAGGTGAGGCCTGGGCCTGGCCGCCGTCCTGGGAATTGTACGGGGACACGCCGGGTCGGTGGAAGTCTTAAGCAATCTGGCGGCGTCGAGCGTACTAATCGTAGCTAACTGGGCACGGAACCGCCCGGCCCCAGGAGTGAGCCGGGGCGCGGCGCCCGCCGCTGGCTACAATAGTCCCATGACCTCGGCCTTGTTCTCGGGCGTGGTGTTCGGAGTCGCGGCTCTTGCGGGTTTTCTGGGAGCGCTCACCGGGCTGGGCGGGGGCGTGGTGGTCACGCCCGTTCTCACTTCCTTTCTGGGAGTCGATATCCGATTCGCCATCGGCGCGTCCCTGGTTTCTGTCATTGCCACTTCTTCAGGCGCCGCGGCCGCATACGTGCGCGAGGGTTTTTCCAATATTCGAGCTGGCATGTTTCTAGAGATCGCCACCACCTTGGGCGCCGTCGCCGGAGCTCACCTCACCACCGTGCTGCCGGGATCGGCGCTGGCTATCATTTTCGGAGCCGTGCTGCTCTACTCGGCATGGCACTCCTTTCGAGTGCGCCGGGAAACTCCCGCGGAAGTCTCCGATCCGCTGGCGATCCGCCTCCGCTTGCAGAGCAGCTATCCCGGCCGCGAGGGCATTGTCCACTACAACGTGGCGCGCGTGCGGGGCGGGTTCAGTCTGATGTTTGTGGCGGGAGTCCTGTCCGGCCTGCTCGGCATCGGTTCCGGCGCCATGAAAGTCATCGCGATGGACCAGGTGATGCGCTTCCCCTTCAAAGTCTCGACGACCACCAGCAACTTCATGATTGGCGTAACGGCCGCGGCGAGCGCCGGCATCTACCTGAGCCGCGGCTACATCGACCCGGGCGTGGCCATGCCCGTAATGCTGGGAGTGCTTACAGGCTCGTTTCTGGGCGCGCGCCAACTGGTGGTGTCCCGCACACCGCTGCTGCGGATGGTTTTTGCGCTTGTCGTGGGAGTGTTGGCTTTCGAAATGCTCTATAGCGGCTTTACAGGACGGTTTCGGTGAACGACCAGCGCCTGGAAATCATTATCGGCAATCTACTGCGCGCCGGAGTGCTGCTTTCGGCCGCGGTGGTGCTGGGCGGCGGAGTTTGGCTGCTGTTCGATTGCGGGCACGCGCGCGCCGATTACCATCAATTCCTTCCCCCGGCGGACACGCTGCGATCTCCCGGCGCGATCGTCGCGGCTCTGAGGCGCCCCGATCCGCAACTTCTGATCCAGTTCGGTTTGTTGCTGCTGATCGCCACGCCGGTAGCACGGGTGATCATTTCCCTGATCGCCTTCGCCATTGAGCGCGACTGGCTTTACGTCCTGCTTACCGCGATCGTCTTAGCGGTGCTGCTGTACAGCCTGGGGGGCGCCCGCCGGTAGAGTTTCGCGCGATCGACCGGCGAACTTCACCGGTGGGGAAAACGATCTTTGTTGAAAACAAATGAGTAAGGGTGCAAAGGACCGGTGCGATCGCACCGGTTTGCGGCTGTTCACTCGGCAATCAAATTGATCTGGCCGATGCCGCCGCTCACATCCACGCGCACTTGCGGCCGGTCGGAACCGTACCAATCGTTGACCCAGCGCCGCTCCTCTTGCCGCAGCCCCTGCGCCTTGATTTCGCCCAGGCCGCCTTCGGCTTTCGCATAGATCCCGGCGTTGGCCGGCAGATTGATGGTGGCTTCTCCGATGCCGCCGCGGACGCGCACGCTGTAGTCCTGCCTGGGCATGCCGCGCAGGTCCATGTGGATCTCGCCCACGCCCATTTCCACCTCCACGCTGCGCAAATTGAGGCTACCCAGATCGAGGTGCGCTTCGCCCGCCCCGAAATGCAGCTTGAAGTCCGTGGGCATATCGTTATTCAGCCGCAGGTCCCAATCGTATTGGGCGTGTCCGATGTGCGCAGTTCCCGCAGGCTGGCGGATGCTGAGATCGGCCCTGCCGGCAAAGCTGTGGTAGCGGACCTCGGGTTTCCAGACGGGCACATTGTAGTGGAAAGCGGCCTCCGCCAGCGCCGCCGCGCCGCCCTCCACGCGCAGTTCTCCCGCCCCCATCTGCAGTTCTACGCGGGCGCTTTCGGCGTTGTCCCGCTCAATGGTCCGGGTTTCCTGGCGGGCGGGTCCGGTTGCCGTCTCCATTCCGCAACCGCTCAGGGTTGCGCAACCAGCCATCAAGAAAATTGTTCTGGCGTTCATGGGAAATTTCCGAGCCGCGACCGTCAGGGAGCGGTCACCTACAGATACGCGCGCCCGGCGCCGTTTGTTCCGCAGTTTGTTCCAGCAAGCCGGGTTTCAGGCTACCGGGTTGCGCAGCACGCCCACGCCTTCCACTTCCACTTCCACCACATCTCCCGGCTTCATGCGGCGGGTAGCGCCGGGGGTGCCGGTGTAGATGATATCGCCCGGCAGCAGTGTTACCCACCCGCTGATCCAACTGATGAAGGTGGCGCAATCGAAGATGAAATCCGAGGTGCGCTCGCGTTGCACCAGCTCGCCGTTCAAGCGGGTTTCGAGCAGCAGATCGTCGGGATCGAGGCCGGTCACAATGGCCGGCCCGGCGGGCGCGAATGTATCGGAGCCTTTCGCGCGCCACCACTGCACATCGCGCAGCTCGCCGTATTGCCAGTTCCGATCGGTAACGTCGTTGCCGCAGGTTACGCCGAAAACGGCCGAGAGAGCCTCTTGGGGCCCGGCATCTTTCACCCGCTTGCCAATCACCACGACCAGCTCGCCTTCGTAGTGCACGTCGGTGGCGTCGCGAGGGAGGACGATGGGACACTCGGGGTCCAGCAGGGCTGTCAGCGGCTTATAGAAGATTTCGGGATGCTTGGGGAAGGCGCGGTTGCCGAGATGGCTCTTGTAATTCCGGCCCACAGCCACCACTTTGGTGGGCTGGCACGGATTCAGGAGCGCTAGCCCTTCGAGGGGGAGGGTCACACCCGTTTCGCGATGCTCTCCAAACAAGTCGCCTTCGATTTCGCGGACAACTGAGCCCTCCACGATTCCATAGCGGGCGGCCCCCTCATGCCGGTAACGGATATATCGGGTCACGTTGGGCTATTGTATCGCCGCTCACGGTTCGCCGGCCGACAATCCTTGGGCGAGCAACCGAGCGCCGTGGCGTAGGCTGGCGCGTATTCAAATACCTCGTAGCGGCGGTTCGCCGAAATGCTCCAGTTTCTTTGTGCCACCGAAAACGGATAATCGGGTCCAAATGCGATCCACTGTCCGATTTTCTACAAAGCTTAACGCGTTTTTCATTGTGACTCTACACGCCGGGCGTTAAGATTAAGGCAGGTTAAGACACATTCAGGAGCGCGCAGATGCGAGCCCGAATACTTTATATTTCCGGACAGGCCGGAGACCCGCAAACGTTATCGCAAATGCTGCACTCGCTTCCCGTGAAGCTGGATCACGTAGACACGCTGCGGCAAGCCCGCACCCGCCTCTTTCAGCAGCGGTACGATGTCGTGCTGACCCAATCTATCCTCCCCGACGGCAACTGGCTCGACGTGCTGCATGCCATGCGAGACAGTCCCTATGAAACCCAACTGATCGTCACCGATCCCCACGCGGATGCGCGCTTCTGGTCCGAGGCCCTGAACCTGGGCGCCTATGACCTTCTCCCGCAGCCATTCTATGAACCCGAAGTGCGGCGGATTTTGCTGAACGCCTGCCAACCCGAAGCCGTTCTGACCGCCCGCCGGATCGGTATCGTTAAAGACGCCGCCTAAAACGCGCTGCCGGCCTGCGCTCCGGCGGCGTTTTTCGGTTGTGGCTTGGGGAGAGCTTTGCGGGGCAGCATCTCCGGCCGGTTGGCCGCATCGTACACAACGCTGGCGATAATGGCCGCGGCTTGCATCAGGTCGGCCGCCTGCACATGATCAACCGTGTCCATATCCGAGTGGTGCGTGACCGTTTCGTAATCGAGCGGGTCCTGAATGAACTGGAAACCGGGCAGGCCCACATCGTCGAATGAGAGGTGGTCGGTGCCGCCCGTATTGCGGATACTGATCGTGGTTACGCCTTCATCGCGAAATGGTGAAAGCCATTGCTCGAAAATGGGCCGCATGGCGTCATTGCCCTGCAAATAGACGCCGCGGATTTTGCCGCTGCCATTATCCAGGTTGAAGTAGCCGGAGAGTTTGGCGTGGGCCTCTCTCAGCTTCATGGTGGCGGGGTCGCCGAAGTGCTCTTTTACATATGCTTTCGAGCCGAGCAGGCCTTGCTCCTCGCCGCTCCAAAGCGCTATCCGCACGGTGCGATCGAGCTTCAGGTGGAGCGCTTTCAAAATCCGCATCACCTCGATCATCACCGCGCTGCCCGCGGCATTATCGGTTGCGCCGGTGCCGGAGTGCCACGAATCGAGGTGCGCTCCGATCATGATCAACTCGTCTTTCTTAGCGCCGCCCGGGAGTTCACCGGTCACATTGTAAGAATCCTGATTAGCCGGGGAGATATCCGCCTCGACGGCGGCGCGCACTTTCACGGGTATCTTCTTTTCCAGCAGGCGCGCCATGCGGTTGTACTGCTCGCGGCTCACCACGAACGTGGCGAGGGCCAGTGGATCTTTAGAATCGTAAGGCCCGGCGGCCTGCGCGAAGATCAGCCCGTCGCGTGAGCTGTCGCTGGTGTTGATCAGCGCGAGCGCGCCTTCGTCGCGGAAAAATTGCGCGCGTTTCACGGCCAGAAGCTCGCGTTGTTTGCTGAGTTGTTCGCGGACGTAGGCCGGCAGACTCTGGTTATAGCGCCGCGCTTCATCGGGATCGTCGGGAAAGTTCAGCTTGGTCACTTCCTGCCGCCTGGCCACCGGCATGGGCGCCAGCGCCAGCTCGCCCAGTTCCTTTTCCGTGTAGCGCGCGAATAGCGGCTGGGTGGCGGGCCGCACCTCGCGAAAAGGCGCCAGCAGCACCACCTTGCCCCGCAGTTTTCCCTTCCACTCGGCCATATAGCGGTTCTGCTCCTCCTGGATTTTGACCGGATCGAGCGGCACGCGCCCGTTGGCGAAGGGCGCCAGCACGATTTCACCCGTCACCGGCCCATGCGTGTTATCCGACCAGGCGAGCGGCGCGGCATCCAGCAAGGCATAGCGCGGCTCAATCATTTCGAGTGCATACTGCTTGAGCGACCAGCTTCGCCCGAACGGCCCCCATTTTTCCAGATGAGCGTTTTCCACGCCGTAGCCCTGGAGCCGTTTGACGGCCCAGTCCGCCGCCTGAAGGAACTCCGGCGAAGCCGTCAGCCGGGGGCCGTACGCGTCGGTCAGGTATCCCAAGGTGTCCATCACCTGGGAGTTGTCGAAAGCTTCCGTCTTAATGCGGCTGACGATGGCGAGATCGGGCCGGTCCGAACGGGTTTCCTGGCCGGAGATTTCCTGGGCAACCCAGGGCGCCAGTAAGAGCAAAGCAGGCAGGAGGTAACGCATAGCCTAGATTGTGGCGCGCGGGGTGGGAAAATGCCAGCGGGTTGGGGCCATACCGGAACCAGCGGCAGCGGCTTCGCGTCTTGCTGGACGCTGTCGGCGCACAGCCGGTTCCCGTTTTGGAACCGGGCGCGTTTTGGGCAGGAGTGTTCGAGTGGCTTGTCCAGTATGCGGGCCACGAGCCTGATTGGGTTGACGGCTGTCTCGCGGTCCTTAGCGGGCGAAACAGGGACGCCGAGGTGTGGACCTACGATCGTGAATTCCGGACGACCTGGCGACGGCCGAATGGGACGGCCATCCCCTTAGCAGTGAAAACGGCTTAATCCCAACAAGCCCGCCCCTCACCCGTTTGCCGCCACTTTTTGAGAAACTGGCTCACTTAGGAGGAGTCCATGCCGATCCGTACTACGCGCCGCGCCGTTACTCACCCGATCCTAGCAGCCGGCATCTTCGTGGGCCTGTCGCTCGCGCCGGGCTTCGCGCAGCCGCGCCAGAAGCCGCAACCGCCGAAATCGCTGCGGCTCTACGTTCTCGATTGCGGCAAGATCAACGTCTCGAGCGGCGCTTCAGTCGGTTTCAAGCCGGGCGAACTGGCCAACACCAATATGGTCACGCCGTGCTTCCTGATCGTGCATGCGCGTGGAACCATGATCTGGGATACGGGGGAAATCCCGGATAGCGCGTTTCAGAGCGGCGTCACGCCGCAGACGCAGGGCGCGTTTGTGGTAGATCGCCCGCTGCTGCCACAATTAGCCGCGATCGGTTATACGCCGGCCGATATCACGTACCTGGCGCTTTCGCATTACCATGGCGATCACGTGGCCAACGCCAGCCTGTTCGCCGGGTCCACCTGGATCGTGCAGAAGCCCGACCGCGACGCGATCTTTGCGCCCCGGCAGGCCGGAGAGAAGAAGCTGGGCGCGGTGGCCGATCCGAAATATTTCGCCGCTCTCGCCCACAGCAAAACAATTCTGCTGAATGGCGAAGACCACGACGTGTTCGGCGATGGAACTGTAGTGATCAAGTTCACCCCGGGCCATACGCCCGGCCACCAGTCGCTATTCCTGAAGCTCGCCCACACCGGCAATGTGCTCTTATCCGGAGATCTGTATCACTATCCTGAAGAGGTGACTTACCACCGCATTCCGTCGTTCGACTGGAATAAAGAAGAGACCGCCAAGAGCCGGGCGAAGATGGAAGAGTTCATTAAGCAAAACCACGCGCAATTATGGATTCAGCACGATTACACCGCAGGTATTAAACGGAAGATCGCTCCCGCGTATTACGACTGAGCACGGCCTGGCGGCCCCCGTCGCTCGCATTGAATGCCGGTGCGAGGCGGCCGGACAGCATCCGCCGCAGCGCGCATTCCACGGAAGTCTTCAGCACGCCCACTCCATATTCGCAACCGCGCAGCAGGCCAATCGAGGAAGCCTCCGGGAAATAATGCGTGGGGCAGGAAATCTCTCCGATGCGAGCGCCGAGCAGAATGCACTCGGCCAGGATCTGGTTATCGAACAGGAAATTATCGGAAAAGCTTTCGAGCGGCAGGGCGCGCAGCACCTCTTTGCGGAAAGCGCGGAAGCCGGTGTGATATTCGGAAAGGCTGGCGCCCGTGAGGAGATTCTGAAACGCCGTGAGCGAGCGGTTGGCGATGTACTTGTAAAGCGGCATGCCGCCGCGCAACGCGCCACCAGTCAGCATGCGCGATCCCAGCACCACGTCATAAACGTCCGAAGCGATCATGCTCGCCATAGGCACTACCAGCCGCGGCGTGTACTGGTAGTCGGGGTGCACCATCACCACAATATCGGCGCCGCGGTCGAGAGCCGCTGCGTAACAGGTCTTCTGATTGCGGCCATATCCGTGGTTGCGGCCGTGCAGCAAAACTTCCAGGCCCAGGCTGCGGGCAATGCAAACGGTGTCGTCGGAGCTGTAGTCGTCCACCAGGATCCGGTCGTCGACCAGATCCGAAAGCTCCTCGACCGTGCGCTCCAAGGTGCGCGCCGCGTTATACGCCGGCAAGACGACGGCGATCCGCTTCCCTTCAATCACTCGGCAAACTCCAGCTTGTTAAGATATAGACATTGACGCAAACCTCCGTTCCGGGTTACGTGTCGTATTGGTCGAGACCCGGAATCCGTTGAATATCGGCGCGGCCGCCCGCGCCATGGTCAATTTCGGATTTTCCCGGCTGCGGGTGGTGAACCCGTATGACGTGGCGTTCCGCGAGGCGCGTTCCGCGGTAGGCGCGGCGGCAGTGCTCGAATCGGCGGAACAGTTTTCGAGTCTGGCGGTAGCGGTGGCGGACTGCGGCCTGGTAGTCGGCACCACGGCCGTGGGGCACCGCGAGTTGCGGCACACGCTCCGCCGCCTGGAGTATGGTTCGCGCCTTATATTGCGGGCCCTTGCGCAGGCTCCGGTGGCACTAGTGTTCGGTTCCGAAAAGTTCGGCCTCTCGAACGAACAGTTGAGTCATTGCCACTGGCTCATGCGCATCCCGACAGTGAGCCAGGGTCTTTCCATGAATCTGGGCCAAGCAGTGGCGCTTTGCCTATACGAACTGGCCCGTGATCGGAGAGCCGCTTCCACGCCGCCCGCGAAACCAATCGCTCGGGCCACGGCCGGAGAAACCGAGCAGATCACACTTCTATTGCTAGATATTCTTCGCCGCTCCGGCTATACCAAACCGCTCACCGCGGCTTCCACCGAGGAGAAGGTGAGGCGGCTGGTGCGGCGGTTGAATATCGCGGAGCGTGATGCTCCGGTGCTGCTGGGAATGCTGCGACAGATCTTGTGGAAAGCCGAGCGCGCCGCCAATGATCCGTAGCTCACTCGCGATCAGGCTATGAGTTTCTAACCGAGCTGACTTGATGCGGGGCACCGATATTCGAAAAGGGCGGTCACCCGGCCGAGTCGCTCAACTCAGAACGTCTGTTAGGCGATTATCCCTCTGCGCATCACGCGCTGTGCCGATTTTGGTCCGGCACTTTTGTGAATCCGATCGCTCAGCCGTTCCTGGCTGCCTGTTGGCTACCCGGAGGTGAACCGCCCCCTTTCTGGTCCGGTTCTATCGAAGCACCTCCTGCCAGCCGCTGTGGCCGGCTCCTAACAAGTCAGAATCCATTTCCAATCCAAGTTTCACTCCAATCGGTGTACTTGTCAATGGTTAATCCGCACTAAGTTGTCCGATTTAGGCGGGAGCGGCTATCTGTAAGTATTCTCACGAAAGACCCGGCTGTGGAGCGGCGGGGAGAAGCGCCCCATCGGTCAAATCCGCGCTTGCAAATTCCGCAGCGCCCGCACGCCTTCCTGGGCGACATCGCCATCGGTGTCGTTCGTGAGTTTCTGTAAATAGGGTACGCTCTCCGGCCCGCCGCTGCGCGCCAGCACGCGTGCCAGCGAAATCTTCTCGTCCTTGGTTCCGCCTTCGAGGGCCGGGAACAGCGCCGCCCGCACATTGGCATCCCGCGCCGCTTCTACCAGGTAGGCAAAGGCAACGTCCCGCCAGGCCGCCTGGTTGAGGCTGTTGATGAGGTATTGGAGCGGGCTGAACTCGCTTCTCTGCAGGTTTCCCAGGCTGACGAGCGCAAATGCCAGCGCTAGCCGGACGGGGGTTTTGCCTTCGTCCTGCCATGCCTTTTCGATCACCGGCCGGTCGGCCGGATTCTTCAGGCGCGCGTAGCCTTCGGCCGCCGCCGTCCGCATTTTGTCGTCTTTATCCTGCAAATATTGGGCGTACAGCGGCCGGCTGCTCTCGGCCGGCAGCATGGCGATGGCCGCCAGCGCCGACCGCCGCACCCGCGCATCGCGCGCCCGCTTGAGCGCATCCACAATGTCCGGTAGCGCCTGCTGGTCGCGCAAAATCCCGAGTGTCTCCATGGCGGCGGTCTGCACCTTGGGGTTCAAATCGCGCACCAGGAAATTCAGTTGCCCCACGGCCGAATCGTCGCGGATCTTCTGCAGCGCGATCAGCGATTCGTAAATCACATCCGTATCCTTCGAGCGGATGGCCGCCAGCAGATCCGGCACCGCCGCCTTGCCGCGCAGAATGCCGATGGCGCGCGCGGCGTTGGCCCGCACGTTCAGGTCCGAGCCGCCCCGCGCCAGCTTGCCGAGCGCCGCGATCACTTCCGGCCGCACCGTGATATAGGGGTCGATTACCTGGTCGTTGGTATCCGTGAAATGGCCTTTAATGCCCGTGCCCACTCGCGATAGCGAGCTCCCCAAGCCGGTCTTCACATAACCAGGGAGATAGAAGTTCACCAGCCCATCGGTGGCGCGGATCTGCATTTCGGGGTCGTTGTCCTGGGTCGCCAGAATCAGCGGATCCAGGCTCCGCTGGGTTCCAATCTCCGTGATCTGCTTCACGGCTTCCAACCGGACATCGATATCCGGGTTCTTTAAAAGGTCCTGGAGCTTGGGGATCGCATTCGATCCGGCTTTGGCGATCTCGCGGACATCTTTGGGACGCAGGTTCTGCGCCGCCAAAACCGATACCGCGGCCGCTGCCGCCAGGGCCGCTCGATAGAGGCGCATACTCTTACTCTATATGACGGCCGGCTACACCTGAGCCGCCGGCAACTCCAACTCCACTTCCAGCCCGGGGGAAGCGTTCCGCGCGCGGATCTTCCCCTTGTGCAACTCGATGGCGCGGCGCGCGATGGACAGGCCCAGGCCAGCGCCTCCGGAAGAGCGCGCGCGGTCCGTCTCTACGCGATAGAACGCATCGAAGATGCGGGGTAGCGAGTCTTCCGGCACGCCCGGCCCGCGGTCGCGCACGTCCACCACCGCCGAACCATTGTTGCGCGCCAGCGATACATCCACGGCGGTTTGGGGCGGCGCGTAGCGGATGGCGTTGCGCAGCACGTTCTCCACGGCGCGGCGCAGCAACTCCGGATCGCCTTCCACCGTGACCGGCTGGCGCTTCTCGTATTTCAACTCGCAACCGTGGGCCTGCGCTTCGATCGCGGAATCGTCCACAAGCTGCTGCACCAGTTCATCCACGCGCACCGGCTCGCGGCGCAACTGGGTGGGGTCTCCTTCGGCGCGAGTCACCTGCAGCAGTTGCGCCACGAGCGAGTTTAACCGGTCGGATTCCTTCTGAATGCGGTCCAGGTTTGTATTGACGTCCGCCCCGGAACGAGCCAGTTCCACCGCCACTCCCAGCCGCGCCAGCGGGGAACGCAATTCGTGGGAAACGTCCAGCAACAGCCGCCGCTCGGCGGCGAGCAGGGTTTCGATGCGGCCGGCCATGCGGTCGAAGGTGCGCGCCAGTTGGCCGAGTTCGTCCCGCCGCTTGGAGTTCACGCGCGCCGATAAATCGCCGCGCCCGAAGCGCTCGACCGCCTTTTGCAACTGCCGCACGGGCGCGGTCAGGTGCAGAGCCAGCCAGTAGCAAAGCACGACGGCCGCGAGCAGCACGAACAGGTGGTCCCACTGGAGGAACCACAACCCCACCTGCTGGCCTTCCACTTCGTAGAAGTACCAGTAGCGGCCGTCATCGGCGGCTCGCGCCAGCATCGCATTGCCGGCGCGGAACAGCTCGTATGGCGGGCGCCGACGCGCCCGGCGGATCAGGTACGAGCGGTCCTTGCCCGTGAGCAGGTCGGTGCCGCGATTATCGGTAAGGATCCCATGCGCGTTGTAAATGCGATTTACGGTTTCGAGAAACCGTTCCAACCCGGCGCGCCCACCGCTTTCGTATGCCCAGCGAGCCTGACTGAGCTGGAAGGAAACCAACTGACCGGCCGGCGCGGCGCGATCCGAAGCGTTGTGGCGGAACTCCCAGGCGGAAATGAATGCCGAGCCGATGACGGCCACCACCACCCAGGTCCAGAACCAGAGCAGGATTTTGGCAAAGAGGGAATTCATACCGCCTAAACGTCGTCCTTCACACGGCCTGAGCGTCCTCGGGTGTCCGGCAAAACTGGTACCCAACGCCGCGGATGGTCTTAATCAGCGTGGCGCCGTGCTCCAGCTTCTTGCGCAGATGACTGATATGCATATCGATGGAGCGGTCGAAGGGCGTGGCTTTGCGGTTGTAGAAGTTCTCCATCAGGGCATCGCGCGAAAGGACGCGACCGGAAGAGCGCATAAGCATTTCGAGGATGTCGAATTCAAAGGTGGTCAGGTCGACCGGTCTGCCGCCGCTGAATACCTGCCGGGTGCCGGGATCGAGCACCACGCCATTGACCTCGATGCGTCCATTGGCCGCGGGATGTTCGCGGCTCTGCTCGTAGCGCCGCAGGATGGCCCGGATACGGGCCGCTAGTTCCCTGGGATTGAAGGGCTTAGGGAGGTAGTCATCGGCTCCCAGCTCGAGCCCGATGATGCGGTCCACATCTTCGCCGCGGGCGGTCAGCATAATTACGGGAATTCTGCTCTGCTGGCGGAGACGGCGAAGGATCTCGAAACCATCCAGTCCCGGCAGCATGACATCCAGCACAATCAGGTCAAAGCCGCCGCCGGTGGCGCGCGCAAGCGCGGCATGCCCCTCGTGCACGCATTCCACCTGGAAGCCTTCGCGGCCCAGGAACTCGCTCAAGAGCGCGCACAGTTCCGCGTCATCATCGACCAGCAGTATGTGCACACCCAAAATGTAACACCAGCGGCGCTCTGTGAGCGTAAGGCTTCGTAAAGTGATAGGATGGCGCGCATGCTGGGAAACCGCACCTGGGAGGAGTGGATTGCCCGATACGAGACCAGCCACCAGCACCCGGTGAACCGGGCCTGCCACATGGCCGGAATTCCGGCGATTACAGCCTCGATTCTGATGGCGCCGGCGCTCCTGCGGCGCCCGCGATGGTGGCCCGCGCCGGCGATTCTGTTTGCGGGCGGATGGGCGCTGCAATTCATCGGGCACGCCGCGGAAGGCAAGCCGCCGGAGTTTTTCCACGATTGGCGGTTTCTGTTTGTGGGGCTGCGGTGGTGGGTAGCGCAGGTGGGTGGAAAGGCGGAGTGAGGGTACGGTAGCCCAGCCCAGAATTTTAACCCGCGGCTTATTTCCCGCGACGCTCCCCAGTCCGCGGTCGAACGTTACAAACGTGGCGTCGTTGACCGCAGGCTATCGAACGTTGGGTGAACCAATCGGAATTCCATCACTCCACTATCCCGGGGGGAAGCTTTCGCCAGTCGGAAACCTACGCTGCCGCTTCCGCCACCCCTCCGAACCGCACCGAGACCAGCCGCGAAACGCCCGGTTCCTGCATAGTCACTCCATAGAGCGCCTGGGCCGCTTCCATGGTGCGCTTGGAGTGAGTGATCATCACAAATTGCGTCTCACTCGACATTTCCTGGATCATCGTGCAGAGCCGGGCGATGTTCGATTCATCGAGCGGCGCATCCACTTCGTCCATCACGCAGAAGGGGCTGGGTTGGTATTTGAAGATCGCCATCAGCAGCGCCACAGCCGAAAGCGCCTTTTCGCCGCCCGAGAGCAGCAGCACGTTTTGCAGACGCTTGCCGGGGGGCGAGCAGATAATGTCGATTCCGGACTCGGCGGCGTTCTCCTGGTCGGTAAGGCGCATCTCTCCGGAGCCTCCGCCAAACAACTTTTGGAAGGCAGCGCGGAAATGGTTGTTGATGGCTTCGAACGCTTCGGCGAAGCGGTTGCGCGAGACCTGGTCGATTTCCTGAATGGCTTTTTCCGTGTCGCGGATGGAATCGATCAGGTCCTGGCGCTGCGCGCTGAGGAATTCATGGCGCTGCTGCGCTTCCTGGAATTCTTCCATGGCGGCGGGATTCACCGCGCCCAGCGCCTCGATGCGGCTGCGCAGTTCCTGCGCGGCCTGCTCGGCATCGGCGATGGCGCCGGCATCGGGGATGGGCGCATCGGCCGGAATCAGTTCTTCCACCGGGCAGTTCAGTTCTTTGCGGCTGGTCTCATCGAGATACTTCAACTCGGCCTGCTTGCGGACCAGGTCCACTTCGATTTCCGAGCGGCGGGTATGGCGCTCCTCCAGGCCGGCGCGGAGCGATTTCAGCTCTTCATCGCTTGCGCGGAGAGCTTCGCGGCGGGCGTCATCGTCAGTGGCCATTTGGTTGACGCGCGCTTCCAGTTCGACGATTTGTTCGCCGAGCGCGGCGGCTTTGCGGTCTAATTCCACGTTGTCGGCCAGCAGGCGGGCGCGCTGTTCCCCGAGCCGGTCGACTTCGGCGCCGATGGAGCGGCGGCGGCCGGCGATCTCGCGGAACTGCTGTTCCAGGCGGGCGACGGAAGCGCGCTCGGCGCGGTGGCGCTCTTCAAAGCCGGCCAGTTCGGCGCGCACGGCGGCGTGCTCTTCACCGATGGCGGCGGCGCGCGTCTGCAACTCTTCGAGTTCCTGACGTTGGGTTTCGAGCGCTTGCTCGCGCTGGGCCCGCATCTTCTCTTTTTCGGCCACGGCCGCCTGGTTCTTTTCGCGCTGCTCGAGCGATTTGGCGGTATCGCGGCGGAGGCGCTCCAGTTCCAGCCGGGCAACGGAAACGCGGGAACTGGCGCGGGCGCGATCATCGCTCAGCTTGCGCATTTCGTGATCAAGAGCAACCCGATCCTTCTCGCGCGTTTGTTGCAAACCGCGCAGCCGCTCCAGTTCGGATTCGATATGAGCAATTTCGCGATTCAGGTTTTCGAGTTCGGCCTGCTTGCGATCAAGCGCGCCCTGGCGCTCGGCCAGCGCGGCGGCCAGTTCGCGGGCTTCGCGCTTCATGGCGAGCGGGCCGGCACCGGCCTTGCGGCCGCCCGTAATGGTGTGGCCGTGATAGCAGACGCCATCGGGCAGCAGGAAGTACAAATGCGGATAGGCGACGGCGAGACGCTGCGCGGCCGCACGGTCCTCCGCGAGGAAGCACCTGGAGACGCGCGGCAGCAGGTCGCCGGCGCGATCGCGGAAGCCGTTGGTCAGGCGGAGCGAATCGCTCAGGCGCGCGGCCACACCCGCTTCCGGGCCGACCGGCGGTTCGGGCAACTGCTGGTGTCCATTGCTGTCCGGCTCCGGATGCACCAGGAAGGTGGCGCGGCCATCGGTGCTGGCGCGAAGGAAATCGAGACCACGCTCGGCCTGGTCCCAGTTTTCGACAACCACGTATTCCAGCTCTTCATGCAGGAACTCTTCGGCCGGTTTTTCAAACTGCGGGTCTACGTCCACATAGTCGGCCAGCACGCCCAGCAGGCGCACATCTTGGTCCTGGTTGGCGGCCTTCCGCTTTTCGAGCGATGCAAAGAGGCGCTTGACGGATTCGGTGGTGTAGGTGCGATGGGCCAGCACCTGTTCGAGCGATTCTTTGCGGGCGCGAATGGAGGAGACTTCGCTTTTGAGCGAATCGATTTCGTGCCGCGCGCCAGTGGCGGCTTTGCGGCGCTCGCCCAAGTCCTGCTCGGTGCGCTGCTTTTCGGCGACCACCGATTCGAGTTCCAGTTGCCTCTGCCGGACGGTTTCCGAAAGCGTGCGGCTGGCGGATTCCAGGCGCTCCATTTCGGCGGCGGCGGTTTGCTCTTCCCGCTCCGTGCGGGCCGTCTCCCGCTCGATGGCGGCCAGGTATTCTTCCACCTGGGCAAGCTGGTTATTTAGCGTGGAGGCCTCGCCGAGAAGGCGGAGAACCACCTGGCGTCCGGCCTCGATAGCCTGCTCGCGCTGGCGCACCGCGCCCTGCAGGGCTTCCCGCTGCTGGTTGATTTCGGTCATGCGGCCGCGCGCCTGCGCGATTCGGTTTTCGAGAGCCTGCACGTTGTTCTGGCGCAGGGTGGCTTCCTGGCCGAGGGCTTGCAAACGGCCATCCAATTCCTGGGATTCCTTTTCGGCTTGCGAGATGCGCTGCTCTATGGCCGCGCTTTCGCGCGCCTGGGCTTCGAGCCGCCCGCGGGTGCGCTCGGCTTCGAGATTTGCTTCCGAAAGCAACTGGCGCGCGGCGGTAAGCTCCTGCTCCAGCTTGTAGCATTCGGTCTGCGCTCGCTCGTGCGCCGTTTCTTTTTCAGCCACCTGCTGGGTGAGTGTTTTCAACTCGGTGGCGGCGAGATTCAGGTCGATGGCGGTCTTGGCGGCATCGCGTTCGAGCAGCCGGTACTTGCCGGACAACACCACTCGCAGGCGGCCTTCGAATTCGGCTTTGAGCTCCGCGTACCGGCGGGTTTTGGCCGCCTGGCGCTTGAGCGAATTCACCTGCCGGGTGACCTCTTCCAGAATGTCGTAGACGCGCGCCAGATTCTGTTTGGCGCTTTCGAGCTTGGCTTCGGCGAGGCGTTTTTTGGTTTTGAAACGGGTGATGCCGGCGGCTTCTTCGATTACGCCGCGGCGGTCCTGCGGTTTCGAGCTGAGGATCTGGCCGATGCGGCCCTGCTCGATGATGGCGTAGCTTTCCGGACCAAGGCCGGTGCCCATGAAGAGATCCTGGATATCGCGCAGGCGGGCGGAATGGCCGTCGATGAGGTATTCGCTTTCGCCGGAACGGTAGAGGCGCCGGGTAATGGTGATTTCGCCGGGCGCCTTCTGGACCGGGGACTGGCCATTTTCGACGACCTGGATTTTATGGGCCTTAGCCTGATCGTGCGCCTCGGGATCGACCAACGTCATGGTTACGTAGGCCAGCCCGACCGGCTTGCGGTCACGGGTACCGGCGAAGATAACGTCTTCCATGCGGCTGCCGCGCAGGCTCTTGGCCGATTGTTCCCCGAGCACCCAGCTTATGGCGTCGCTAATGTTGGACTTGCCGCAGCCATTGGGGCCGACGATGGCCGCGATGCCTTCGCCGTGAAAGCGCAATTCGGTACGGTCGCAGAAGGACTTAAATCCCTGCAGCTCGATTCGTTTGAGTCTCAGCAAAAGAATACCTCGACGGTGTTCGGGGGAGTTGTAACTATACTAATCGCGATCCAGGCAAAAGTAAAGCACCTGGACCACAGCATCTTGGGGTGATATGCGACTCTGCCCAACATATAGAGGGACACTACCTTCCTTCCAATGATGGCCACCGTGGTGGGCGCTTTTCGCGGAAGGCGCGGAGACCTTCGGCGAAGTCGCGGCTGCTGAAAATTTCATCGCGGATCCGGCGGGCGATCCGACCGGCAGTTTCCCAACTTTGGCCGCGGGTTTCGGCGAAAAATTCCATACCGCTTCGGATTGTGGTGGGGGAGAACTGGCAGAGGTTGCGGGCGATTTCGGCGGCGCGGGCCTGCGGGTCCGGCGAAATTTCGTGGACAAGGCCAATTTCTTTGGCTTCGCTCGCCGGAAAAATGCGGCCCGTGAGGGCCATTTCGAGCACACGCCGCTCTCCGATGCCCGCCGCCAGCGCGCGGAACACCAGGAAAGGCCACATGCCGATACGGATTTCGGTCAGGCCAAAGGTGGCTTCAGGGTGGGCCACCACGATATGGCAGTTGCCCACCAAACCCATGCCGCCGCCTAGGGAGGCGCCGGTTACCCCGGCCACGAGCGGCTTGGCAGAGCGGAATCCGATGGTAAAGAGTTGCTCGTGAAGGAGAGTGATTTCGTTGGTCCGGGAAGTGTCTATTTCACTCAAATCCATGCCGGCGCAGAAATGTTTGCCGTTGCCGAGCAGAAGGATAGCGCCCACTGGCTGACTTCTGAAGGCTCGTTCCAGGTGACTTACCAACTCGCGGCACAATTCGGCGTTCAGGGCATTGCGCTTATCGGGCCGGTTCATGACGAGGCGCAACAGACGCCCGTCATGAGCAGCATCCAAGATTGAAGACATAGGTTCGCTCCGCAGGCAGGAGAGCCATCAGCGCAGCGCACGGAGCAGCGCCGCATCCGCTAATTATACCCCTACTTTAGGGGCGGCTGAGGAAAAGTAGCATTTACCGGCCCCGGTCTTAGTTCCTGTCTTCCTTCGGGCGACGCGTAGTACAAGTACTTATGCCGGTACTCGCATTACTTTCGTTAGACCAGATAACACTCGATAATGAACTGTACGAAAGCGGACTGAACTCATTACCGAGCTTATTTATGAACCCTTTTGAAGCCCAGTTGGTAAGTGAGGCGGAACAGATTTTCGCGCGCGAACGCAGGGCCAGCCGCCGGTTCGATATGCCCTTGAGACTGCGCTGGAAAGTTCTGCGCAGAGGGCGGGTCTTAGAAGCAGGCGCCGGCACAACCGTCGATATGAGTAGTTCCGGAATACTCTTCCAAACCGACACCAAGCTGCCGCTGGATGGCACCGTGGAGTTATCGATTGCCTGGCCCGTTCTCCTTCACGACAACTTGCCGATGCAACTTATGGTTTGCGGGCGAATCGTCCGCGCATCCCGCGATGGAATCGCTATTGCGATCAATCAGTACGAGTTTCGGACGGCGGGCGCAGCAGCCCCGCCTCAGTTGCACTGCGTGTAGCGCCGCGGCGCGGCTGGGGACCGCAAAGCATTCCACCACGAAGCAGCCACCACAAAACAGCCCAACACAAAAGCGGGGCGGAAGTGTTACTGTGTTTCTGAAATGCTGTTGTCAGTGTCCTTCAGAGCAATGTTTGTGGGCGCGCTTGCGCTCAGTTTGTACGCGCAGGCGCCGGGTTCCCGGTCCAGCGATCAGGCCACAGCCAAGGAGCCGCCAAGCGGAACTATCGCTGTAGGCGGAACCATCAACGAACCTCAGGGGCTGCCCCCACGTTCGGCGCCGTCGGATTATCCGGCGCAGGCCAAACTGGGAAAGATCACCCTTGCCGCGGAATTCGCAGGCCATGGCCTGCCCACTCCGGAAGGTCCCCTTTCGAGTGACGATTATGTGGTGGTGGAGGTGGCGTTTTTTGGGCCGGCGGGCACGCGCCTCCCGGTGTCGTTCAGCGATTTCTCGCTGCGCATTAATAACCGGAAGAATCCGACGGCCAGCGAGCCGTACGAACAGGTGGGAGGGTCGGTAAAAGACCCGGAGTGGGTTCCGCCAGAAAGGCCGGAAAAGGGCGGCAATGGCATTCTGGGCGGGGGAGGAAACGATACGAGTAAGGAGCCACCCCGGCCGCCGGCGGAGTTGCGCCGCGCATGGGCACAGCGGGTGAGAAAATCGGCGCTGGCCGATGGCGATCGCGAACTGCCCCAAGACGGCCTGATCTATTTTCCTTACGGCGGAAAAGTGAAGAGCATTCGCTCGCTGGAGCTGATTTATTCCGGTCCGGCGGGGAAGGCTTCGCTCGACTTGCAGCCGTAGAACCAGCTACAGGATCGCGGCGCTACGTTTGCCGGATCGGCGGTGCTACAGCCAGGCAGGAGGGCGGCAGCCACGAGGACGCTTGTATTCCGCACTCTGGATTCGTTCCGCCCTCCGAATTCAAGGCCGCCGGATTCAAGGCCGCGAGAATCGCTTCTATCAGCGCTTCGCGCCGCACGGGCTTCGAGACAAGGCCATTCATCCCTCCTTCCAAGCATCGTTCCCGATTTTCTTCCAAAACACTCGCGGAAACCGCCAGGATCGGCACCGCCGCGCCCCGTCTTCCGAGCGAACGGATGGCGGCCGCCGCTTCAAAGCCATCCATTTCCGGCATGTGGCAATCCATGAGAACAACGCCGTATTCATGCGCGGAAAACAGCGCGACGGCTTCCTTCCCGGTTGCCGCCTGATCGACTATAGCTCCCGAAGCCGTGAGGAATTTCTCCGCAATTAGACGATTGATGGGATTGTCCTCGGCTACCAGAACGCGCAAACCCGTGGGTAAGCGGGCATCGGTAGCGCGCACAACGCCGTCCAGGGCATGCAGGGCCCCCGATGGCGGTTCGCAAGATGGGAGCGGGATCTCAAAGTAGAAACGCGATCCCTTGCCCAGCTCGCTTTCCGCATGCAAGCGGCCCTGCATCAAATCGGTCAGGTTCTTGGAAATCGCCAGTCCCAGACCGCTGCCGCCGAACCGCCGCGTGGTGGAGCTATCGGCTTGCGCGAAGTCCTGAAACAGGGTGGGCAGCTTGTCCGCGGCAATCCCGATGCCTGTGTCCGTCAGGATGAACGAGACCCATCCCGGCCGGCCCCGCTTTACGGTGAGCGAAATCTCTCCGCTCGGGGTGAACTTGATCGCATTACCCAAGAGATTTCGCAGCACCTGGCGGATCCTCAGCGAATCGCCGCGAAAGCCGCGCGGCAGGTCGTGCGCAATCTCGATCCGGCAGGTCACGCCTTTGGCCGTGGCCACTGGAAGCATGGGCGTTACTACCTCGTGAACCAGTTTCTGCAGATCGAAGGCCTCACACTCCAGCCTCATCTTGCCGGCGCGCATCTTGGAAAAATCCAGAATATCGTCCACGAGCGCGAGAAGATCTTCGGCCGAACGAAGCAGCGCCTCCATAACCGGCTGTTGTTGCGGATCTAATGGACCTTCCGCCAGTAACTGAGCCGAGCCGAGAATGCCATTAATTGGAGTGCGGACCTCGTGGCTCATGTTCGCCAGAAATCTCGCCCTGGCGGTGGAGGCTTGTTCGGCCGCCTCCTTGGCCGCCCGCAACGTTTCGCCCTGGAACTCCAGCAGCATTTGCGCTTCGATCATGCTGACGATATGGCGATGCTGGATTACCACAACACCTGACAGAAGCGTTAGGAAAATCAGGCCGAACAAAAGCGGCAGGATTCCCATCTGGCCTCGCGCGAACGCGGCCCAGATTAGATCGGGAATCATCTGCGCGGCAACACAAACCACCGATACCGCCGGACAGGCGGCAAACATAAATGCGGCCATGGCGGTAAAGCCGCCTATAGAGATCAGCAGCGTTGCTTCCATAGTGTGGTTGCCGAAGACTTTGTAGAAGGCAAAGCTGAGAAAAGCACCCCAGCAGAGAGAATGGAAGTGAACCCCACACTGCAATGCCGTAAGCCAACGCTCGGCGCGCCCATCCTTCAGTTTCAGAACGCGCCTGGCGGACCAGACTCGGAATAGTCCTCCGGCCACGACCGCACCGGAATAGATCCAGACCGCCTCCCGCTGGGATGTTCCGAAATCGGACTGGCTGGCAAACAGAACCAGGAAGATCAGGTGCAGGGGCCAGCCAAAACGAGCCCGAACAGCCAATTCCCGGCCCAGACGCCGCCGCAGTTCGGGACGCGCAGAGGCAGCCAAAGCCATATTCCCTCCTATCGGCGGAACCGGCAAAAACTTGAGGGTAAACTGCTGAGGAAGATAATGGGACCATCAAGCTCATCCCTGTAATCCCGTTCGCAGTGTTGCTATGCGGATCTCTAAACGCCGCGGAAAATGTTTCAATCCTTCTAAAGCGCCGAACGCACGAGCTTCTGGACGCCATTCCAACCGGCTCTATCGCGGTTTGGGAACGCTATTTGGATGATCATGTGATTTATAGACGAGTCGGGAACCGTTCTCTCCAAGAAACAAATGCTCGATCAACTGAAACCGCTCCCAAAGGAGATCACGGATAACATCCAGCTTGCGAATTTCCGAGTCGCCCTGCATGGGCCGGTCGCAGTCACAACCTATATTGAAGACGAACACGAAACCTACTACGGTCACGAATTGCACTGCCAATACCGGGCTACCGATACGTGGATGAAGGTGCCGGCAGGTTGGCGTTTGGTCGCGAGCCAGGTGCTAGCGTTGCGTACCAGCCCTCCCGCCGTTGCGCTTTCGGATCGCCACATGCAGGAGTACACAGGCCGGTATGCGCTGACGCCTTCCAAAATCTACGAGATTCGAATCCAGGGGTGGCATGCTGGAAGGGCAGGAGCCAGGACATCCACCCGAGATGCTGCGGGCGGAAGTGGCGGATATGCTCTTCGTTTCCGGAAGGCCACGCTATCGCAAGGTGTTCCATCGCGACCAGAACGGCCGCATCACCGGCTTCGGCGAGCGGCGCGAAGCTTGGGATCTGTTGTGGAAGCGGGTGGAGTGAGGACCACAGCGGCATTCAGGCTGAAGATGGCTCAGGAGATTGCGCGTTGGGCCGCGTGGCTATAGAGACCAGAAGCCCGGGACAAAACCGGGAAAAGTGCCGGTCAGTTGGCGAAGCTGCGGTCCCAGCAGGGCCCAGAGGGTCGGAAGTGCCGGGCCAAGCTGAGATGCATACGCACGGAGTAAGGAATAGCTGTACGGGTCAAGCGCAACCAGGATCAACTGATACGCCAGCCACAGGCCAGTGGCCGCCCCAGCCAGGCCGCTGCTGGCCGGTAGTAGCGCGCCGGCAGGGATCTCCTCCGATGATCTCTTGTCCGCTTCCCGCGAAAGCACAACCAGGAGCACGACCAAAAGAATGCCGGAGAACCAGCCGTTTACACTCACTGCAACGGGTAATAGCTGAACGACTGGCAAACATAGGCAGAATCACAGTGCGAGCTTGCGCATAGATTACGGGGAGTTCCCGCAGTTCTACACAAACTGGTGCTTTTCCGCAAACCGCCAAGCGTCCTCCACAATCTCCAGCAAACCGCTTGATCGCGGGCGCCAGCCCAGCTCATTCTGCAGCTTTCCCGAGGCCGCCACGAGGCTGGCGGGATCGCCTTCCCGCCGCGCGCCGATCCGGAACGGCACCTTGCGCCCGGTCACCTGCTCCACGGCGCGGATCACTTCAAACACCGAGTAGCCCGTCCCCGTTCCCACATTGAACCGGTCCGACGCGCCGCCGCCCATCAAGTGCTCCACAGCCAGAATGTGCGCCTGCGCCAGATCGTTCACGTGGATGTAGTCGCGGATGCAGGTGCCGTCAGGCGTATCGTAGTCGTTGCCGAAAACGATCATCGGTTCCTGCGTCACTACCGCGCGCAGTATGAGCGGAATCAAGTGGGTTTCCGGAACATGCTCTTCGCCCAGGTCTCCGGCCGGGTCCGCGCCGCAGGCATTGAAGTAGCGCAGCGCCACGCTGCGCACCTGGTGAATCGTGTCGAACCAGCGCAGCAGTGTCTCCACCATCACCTTCGATTCGCCGTACGCGTTTACCGGCCGGATGGCCGCCTCCTCCTGAATCGGCGTGGTGTCCGGATTGCCGTAAACCGCCGCCGTCGAAGAGAAGACGATCCGCTTCACCTCCGCCTGCACCATTGCCGTCAGCAGCGCGAGCGACCCGCAAACATTGTTGGCGAAATAGCGCTCGGGGACTTGCATCGATTCGCCCACCGCAATAAGCGCCGCGAAATGGATCACCGCGTCGGTCCGCTTGCGGCGCATCAGGTCCGCCAGCGACGCCGTGTCCGCCACATCCAGTTCATATAAAAGACCGGCGGGCACATTGTGCCGGTGCCCCTTGGAAAGGTTGTCTACAACCGTGACTTCGTGCCCCTGATTCAGCAGCAGCCGGACAGTATGGGAGCCGATATAACCGGCCCCGCCAGTAACCAGAATGCGCAGCGGATCCACGTACCGATTGTACTTGGCCCGCGCCCGGTTCCGGACCGCTCCGGACACCTCCAGCGTGCAGCGCGGCCCCGGTTTTCGCTACAATCGTTAAGATACATCCAGAAAGCGAGTCCAGGTTGCCGCGCGAACATCGGGGTGTCACCGCGATCTACCCAGGATCGTTCGATCCCATCACCAACGGACACCTGGATTTGATCCAGCGGGGCTCTCGCCTGTTCGACCGGCTGATCATCTCGGTTCTGCGGAATGAGGCCAAACAGCCGCTGTTTTCCGCGGAAGAGCGCATCGAAATGCTTCGCGAAGTGCTGAACGGCTATGCCAATATCGAGGTCGATGCATTCCACGGCCTGCTGGTGGAGCACGCCTCCCGGCATTCGGCGACCGTGCTGCTGCGCGGCATCCGCGCCATTTCCGACTACGAATACGAACTGCAAATGGCCGTCATGAACCGCCGTTTGAATCCCGGTCTCGAGACCGTTTTTCTGCTTGCCAACGAAGCCTATTCGTTTATCAGTTCGCGCCTGGTGAAGGAAGTCTTCAGCCTGGGCGGAAACATTTCCGGCCTGGTGCCGCCTTCGGTGGAAGAGCGGCTCGAGCGCCGGATGTCCATACTCAGAAAGAAAGGGGCATAATTACAAACCCAATGCCAGCAGTAGCCAACGCCATAGCCGACCGTATCTCTCTTATCAGCGCTTCCTCGACCATGAAGGTAGCGGCTGACGCCGAGCGCCTACGCGCCGAGGGCGTGGACGTGGTGGATTTCGGAGCCGGAGAACCGGACTTCCCCACTCCCAACAACATCAAGCAAGCCGCCATTCGCGCGCTCGACGAGAATTTCACCAAGTACACAGCGGTCGGCGGCACGGCGGAATTGAAGAAGACCGTCTGCGAATATCACCGCCAAACCTTCGGCACCGATTACCAGCCCAATGAGTGCCTGATCACCGTGGGCGGCAAGCACATCATCTTCAATGCCGTGCAGGCGCTGGTCAACCCCGGCGACGAAGTCGTCATCCCCGTGCCGTACTGGGTCACTTATAAGGACGTCGTCAATTACGCCGGCGGCAAATGCGTCTTCGTCCAGACCGACGAAGATCAGGGCTTCGCCGTAACCGCGGCCATGATCGAGCCGCACCTCAGCTCGCGGACGAAGATGATCATCATCAATTCGCCCTCGAATCCCAGCGGCGGCGTAGTCGATCGATCCGAGTTCGAGAAAATCTACCACCTGGCGGAAACGCGCGGGATTTATCTAATGACCGATGAATGCTATTGCCGCTTCCTGTACGACAGCCAGCCTTATTCCGTCGCTTCCCTGCCCGGTTCCAAGGAAACCGTACTGGTGGTGGGTTCGCTTTCGAAGACCTACGCCATGACCGGCTGGCGCGTTGGCTTCGGGCTGATGCCCGCGCCCATCATTACGGCCATGAACAAGCTGCAGAGCCACTCGACTTCGAATCCGACTTCCATCGCGCAGAAAGCCGCCGTAGAGGCGCTGCGCGGCCCGCAGGATTCGGTGGATGTCATGCTGGCCGAATACCGGCGGCGCCGGGACTTCGTGATCCAGCGGCTGCGCACCATTCCGGGTGTGAAGATCGCCGAGCCGCGCGGCGCGTTTTACGCCTATCCCAACATGGGCCAGGTAATGGCGCGCAAGGGCATCCGCAGTTCCCTTGAGCTTTGCGACCGGCTGCTCAAAGAAGCGAAAGTAGCGGTCGTTCCGGGCGAGGCATTCGGCACCACCGAGCACTTCCGCCTTTCCTATGCGGCCTCGATGAAGGAGCTGGAGCGTGGCCTCGACCGCATCCACGCATTCGCTACGACGTAGAATCCCATGCGGAAACCTCTGCGCCTCACGCCTTCTCCGCGAGAGAAGGTGTGGGGCCGGAAGCGCCTCGCCCCCTGGTTCCCGGATTGCGGCCGGGATATCGGCGAGGTGTGGTTCCTCGCGGAAGAGGAACTGCCCCTGCTGGTAAAACTGCTCTTCACTTCGGAAAAGCTGTCCATTCAGGTGCACCCCGATGACGGCGAAGGAGTCACTCGCGGCAAGACCGAAATGTGGCACATCCTGGAAGCCGAGCCGGGCGCGCAGATCGCCCTGGGGTTCCGCCGGCCCATCACCCGCGAACGCCTGCGCGAGGCCTGCTGGACCGGCGAAATTGAGGAGCTTGTGAACTGGTTTCCGGTCAAAGCCGGCGAAACGTACTTCACGCCGGCGCACACCGTGCACGCCATCGGCGCCGGCATCGTCCTCTGCGAAATCCAACAGCACTCGGACGTGACCTATCGCCTGTGGGACTACGGCCGCCCGCGCGAAATGCACCTCGATCAGGGCATCGCCGTCGCCGATACGGGCTTGCATCCCGGCTGCTCGCACCCATCGCCCATCGAGCCAGGCCGCGATCTTCTGGTGCGCTCCCGCCACTTCGTCACGGAAGCCCTCTGCCTGCCGGCCGGCGTAAAATACACGCCCTCGCCAGAGCGATGCCAGTTGTTCGTAGTTGTTGAGGGCCGCGGCGCAATTGGCGATCAGCCAATCGAAACCGGCGAAGTTTGGCATGTGCCGCAAGAGGCGGATCGCGCCCTTGTCAACACGGAATCCGGCATCCGCCTGCTGCGGACCTATGCGCCGTGAACTTTGCGCCGCTACCTGGTCCCGCGCCTGCTCACTTGCCCTGCCGCTGCTGCTTTACTTAATCCTGCCGACGCGCAACTTCTACTGGGATGGCGTCTCATTTGCGATAAACATTGAAAAACACCTGGCATATTGCAGCCAGTGCTCCAGTTCGGGCTCGGATGCCTCGTTCAGGACAATCCACGATGCCTCCTGGGTGAAATAGCTGATCGTCCAGAGGTCCGGATGGAATGTGTGAAAGAGGATCGGGGTGCCGGGCGGCCAGCGCGACTGTTGGGCAGAGGCGAAGACGAGCGCCGGGTTGTACGCTGCCTCGGATTGAGGGCGGATGAGAAATGCGAAATTGCAGAGTGCCATGACGGCGGCGGCAAGGCCCAGAACGCGGGGCGGGAGGTACCTAAGGTGAGGACTTATGACTGGCCTTCGCTCGGGGTCGCTCCTGACTTCTGATTCCTGACTTCTGACTCCCGACTCCTAGCCCTCGGCTCCCGGCTCCTTCTTCTTTGTTACACTCGATTTCGAGGCCGAAATGAAAAACGGAACCGACCGCGGCGTGCAAGCTACCAAGAGCGACCTCAAAGAACTTGAGGATCACATACTGGACACCATCCGGGGCGATCTGCTGAACCTGGAGGAGCGCCTCATGAAAGCCGTCCACGATACCGCCGATCTGCTCGCGAAGGCCTTCTATAACCTGGCCGAAATGCAGCAGCTTCGGGCCGTGCAGCTTGAGGCCAACCAAACCGCGCTCATGGCACGCATCAGTGCGCTCGAGGCCCGGCTCACCGAGCTGGAGAAACGGCTTAGCTTCCCCGATATGCCGGTGGACGACAAAGAAAAGCCGCAGTAAGAGCCGGTCGCTTTAGCGCGTCAATTCCACTACGAACTGTTCCATGATGGTACGGTCGTCGGGGCGGGCGTCGCGCAGGCCGCTATCGGCGCGGAAGAGCAGCTTTACGGCGCTTTCGAGTTGCCGCTGGCTGAATTGGGATACCGTTTGGAGGATCTGCTCCGCGCGCGAAGGCCACATGGGCACTCCCATGCGCACGAAGTGGGTCTGGATCTGCCCGGCGCCGCGCAGCCCCGCTTCGCGCGCCACCAGGGCCATACGGAACTGGGTCGAAAGAAACGACAGCACCAATGGGAGATATTCGCCTTCCTTTACCAGCGTATCGAGCGCTTCGAGCGAACGCACCCGGTCGCGCCGGCCGAGCGCATTGACCAGTGCGAAGATCGTGACTGTGCGGGCATCCGGCACCAGCGCGGCGATTTCCGCTGCGCCCACCATGCGGTTCCCGGCGAATAACGCCAGCTTTTCGATTTCCACCGCAATCCGCGCCATATCGCCGCCCAGCGCTTCCACCAGCAGATCGAGCGCCGGCGCATCCAGCTTCAGCCCGGCCCTGCGCAGCAGGTTGCCCGCCTCCGCACGCGCTTCGTGGAGCGCGTAGCGCCGCAATTCCACGACAGTTGGGATGGCGGCATAAAACTTCCGCACCCGCTCCTGCTTGCGCTTATCGTCGCCTTCGAAATCGAAACGCGCCGCTTCGACGACTAAGGTCACACCGGGCGTGGGGTCTTTCACGTAGGCGGCCAGCGGCGCGGCGTCGCCTCCCGAGTGAGCGCCCCCGGAATCCGCCTCCCCATCCTCTTCGGCATCTTCGCTGGTAGCGGATTTGCCCTTCGGCAGCGCGGCCTCGGCGTTCAAAACCCAGATCAGACGCTCCGCCGCGAACAGCGACAAGGCCCGCGCATCGTCGATCGCTTCCCCAAGCGCAGTCTCAGTCAGATCGTGCTCCACCAGGCTGCCTTCGGAGAAGTTGGCTGCCAGCGCCTCCTTCAGCCGCCGCCGGTCGTAGGCTTCCGGACCCAGCAGCAACAGCACGGGCGGGCATTTGCCTTGTTTGATTTGAGCGAGCAACTGTGCGGGCAGCATGCTAAAAAGCCTGTTGGAGCGCGCTCACCACGCTGCGCGCCACATCCCTGCTGAGGCGGATCTCCGCCGTGCTGCTCTCATCGAAATACTGCTGCGGATTCACGGCCACTTCGTACCGCTCGCGAAATTCGGCAGCCGGCCTGCTCCAGATGACGGCGTTGGTGGCGCGATCGGTCAGCGTGAGCCGTAAAGTGACGCTCACTTCCACACCCGTACTGCGCCCGGTGGCTGTATCGAATGTCGTCGGGAAATAAAAAAAGTTTACGATGGCCCCATTCAACACGGCATCGGCTTGCGAGGCATCTGCAATCACTTTGAAACGCGTGCGCGTCAGGAACTCGCGCGAGATGTCTTCCGGCAGAAGCTTTGCAAGCTGGTAACGCGTGGTGATGTTCTGAAAGCCGGGGATCGCGATGGTCTTAATGGTTTTCGGGACAAGCTCGCCCTGGCCGGAGACATGATAACCGCAGCCGGCAAGAAGCCCGGCAAGAAGCAGCGCCGCGTCACAAACAACCGTCCTCATCTTGACTCTCTCGCGGCCGCCACCGCATTTTCGGCCATCACCCGTAGATTGTCAGCCACCAGCCAGAACCAGCATGCCTCGGGATCATTGCGGTCGGGCGCGATGGCGCCCACCGTGATCCCCCCTTGCCCCGCCTGACCGACATTGGTTGGCGGTTCGAACTCCACCCCGCGCACTTCAATCGAACCGGAAGCGAGACCGCTCTCGATCGCCTCCAACCCGGGATTCGATTCAAACTGCACCCACGCCGAAAAACTGTAGCCATGGAACACCGGCGCCTGGATCAGGCGCAAGGAAGGCATGGGGGCGCCTTCGCCCTCGCCGGGCAAGCTTAGCAGGGTGGCCAGATGGCGCTCGATGCGCAGTTCGGATTCTTCGAGCGAAACCGGCGCTTCCTCGCCGTACCGGGCCAGCAGGTTGAAACCGAGTTGGGTATCGAACACGGCCCGCGGCAGGCTCTTGAACGAAAGCAGGCTCACCGTCTGGTTCTGCAATTCCTCCACGCCCGCCACGCCATGTTCACTCGCGGGAGCGAAGATCTGGATGACCGAGCGCCGCACCGGATCGTGCATGTGCAGGCGGCGCAGAAACAGCGCCACGGCAATCGCGGCCGGATGCGCAATCACTCGCACCGCGCTTCCTTCCTCGGGGGCCTCCGCATCTTCCTCTTCGAGGGCCGGCGCGCGCAGCCGGGCATCCGGCCGCTCCTCGGCGGCGAAACTCAAGTCGATCAGGATAGGCCGCTTGTCCGCGTCCGCCTGATCGGCCAGTTCCAGAGCCTTGCGGCTCGCTTCCGCCGAAGCTGCCAGAAATACGATCTGCGCGCCGGAGAGGCTATCCGCTTCGAGCGGCTCGATCACCGCCGCTTCATCGGCTTGCCGCGTAAGCGTGCCGGGCTTTTCCTCATCGGCCGCGATTAAGCGCAGTTGCAGGTCCGGCGCGGCCGTCGCGGCGATATCGCGAATCTCGCGCCCCAGCAGCGTCTCGCTGCCGACCAACACTGCCTGGATCCGCTCAGCCAACCTGGTGCTCCGGGTGCGAATAGCCGGGATGCGGCGGGGGCGGCGTGGGCCGCAGCCGCCGCCGGATCATCCCGCCGACGCGAATCACAATCCCGCTGCCGACATAAAAAATCGCCATGGCCAGCAGCACCGCGCGCCCATAGTTCCAGATCGCGTAGATCAGCGCGCCTAAAAAAATCAGGATCAGCGTGGAGTAGGCTTTGTTCAGACTGATGCCTTTCAAGCTGTAATACCGCCAGGTGCTTACCATCAGAAATCCCAGCAGCAGCAGCAGTCCCAGCCAGGCAATCACGAACGGTGTCCAGACCAGCGGCTCGCCATTGGCCGCGAATACAATCGAGGCGATCATGCCGGCGGCGGCGGGGATCGGCAATCCCACGAAATATTTCCGGTCCGGGCGGCCGGGGTTTTTGGGAATCGGGTTCTTCTGAATGTTGAAGCGCGCCAGGCGCGCCGCGCCGCACAGCAGAAACAGGAATGCCACAAAATATGCCGCGTTGAAAATCGGCCCGCGCACATTCTCCGCCAGCGCCGGATTGAGGAACTGGACGCCCCAGGCGATGGCCAGCACGGCCGGCGCAAGGCCAAAGCTGATCACATCGGCCAGCGAGTCCATCTCCCGGCCGAAGTCCGACGTAGTGCGCGTCAGCCGGGCGATCGTGCCGTCTAAACCATCCGTGAAGACCGCCACGCCTATGGCCAGCGCCGCCACCGAAAAATGTTCCGCCGCTCCGGGCGCGCCGGACGCCGCCTGCATCGCCCCGCGGAACGAGCGCAGAATCGAAATGTAGCCCAGGAAAATATTGCCCGCGGTAAATAGCGTAGGCAGGGCATAAGCCGCGCGGCGCGGGCGGCGATCGGGCGATTGCGGATCGACCAGCCGGTCTCTAAGCGCCATAAGCCTCGGGCGCGGGTCCGTGAGCCATATCCAGCCGCCGCGCGATCACGCTCGCCCCGGCCGCCACGCGCATGCCCGGCCGCACCAGAATCTCCCACTCCGGCCCAAACAGCACGTCCACCCGCGAACCGAATTTGATCAGCCCGATGCGCTCGCCTTTCCCCACCCGGTCTCCCTGCCTGACACGGCACACGATCCGCCGCGCAATCAAGCCCGCAATCTGCTTGAACACCACCGATGTGCCATCGCCTTGGAGGGTAATCGTGTTCCGCTCGTTGCGGCTCGAAGCCTCTTCCCGGCTGGCCACCAGAAATTGGCCTTTGTGATACTCCACCTGGCAAATCCGGCCCGCAATGGGCGCCCGGTTCACGTGCACATCAAAGATATTCAGAAAAATGCTGATCCGGTTCGCCCCGTTTTCGGGCTGGACCGCCACCACTTTGCCATCGGCAGGCGACACCGCCACCGGCCCCTCCGGAATCTCGCGCTCCGGATCGCGAAAAAAATAAAGGCAGAAGGCGGCCACCACCCATAGCGGCAGAGAGAACCATCTTCCCGCCAGCCACCACACTGCGGCGCCGCCGGCAGATAGGCCCGCCGCGTAGTAAATGCCGTCCTTCACCATTTCTAGCTACATTTTCCCATAGGCGAACGGACGGCCTGATTCCCGGCGCAATGGCTTCTCTACTTTCGCTTCGCCGCCACCACCGCGATTTCCCGATACTTCCCCTGCATCTCCCAGGTGCCGTTGTACCCGGCCGGCAGCACGACCGACTGTCCCGGGTGGAACTCCTGCTTTTTCCCGTTGACCTCGGTTAGAATCAGCTTCCCGCTTAGCACATACACGAACTCGTCGCCATCGGTCGGCCGCTTTTTGTGATTCGTCTTCGCCGGCGTTGATTCGAAGATCTCCACCCGCAGTTCCTTACCCTGGAACAGCGTAGCCACCCGCATCTGCAACTCGCCGCTTTCCAGAATGTCCTGGTAAGCATCCGGCGGAATCGCGGTCAACCCAATCCCGGCAACCTTGTCCGGATCGAGCCGCACCGGCGCAGGGGCATCCTGGGCATGAACTGCGATGGAAAGCGCAACCGTGCCGAACAGCAGGCAAGCCGATACTTTGTTCATGAATTCTCCTATGGAGGTGAAGCCTAGCAGAAGGTATCACAAATTGTTGGCAAACCGGCGTGGCCGCGACGGTTGGGACTGCCGCAAACACCCCGGCTTAACCGCGCCAACCTCGACCTCGGTCGTGCGCGGGGGCGCGTGGCCTGCGGCGGCTCGAAGTGAAGGTGCAGGGTGATTGGGTATCGCCGTATAACGGTCCGCGCGGACGTTGAACCACATTTCGTGGCTCCCCGCAGCTTGCCGGTCAACTCAAAGCCAAGCCGTTTCAATTTTTCGGCACCCCCCGGCGAGACGAATACAGAGCGGAGGATCGCAGTGGGCTATTATAGCTGCTTGCGAATCCTCCTCCTATTTCTGTTCGCCGCCAGCGGCTGCGCCGCGCTGATTTACGAAATCGTCTGGTTTCAACTTCTTACTCTGGCAATCGGCTCGACGGCCGTCTCGCTCGGTATTCTGCTGGCGGCCTATATGGGAGGCTTGGCGATCGGCAGCGCGGGGTTCGCCAAACTGCGCGTCCTCGACATTCATCCTTTGCGGGTGTACGCCGCCATCGAATCCGGCATCGGGCTGTGCGGGCTGCTCGTGCTGGGCATCATTCCCCTAATCGGGCGGGTCTATCTGGCCGGCGCGGCGCACGGGCTGCCGGGCATGTTGATGCGCGGTTTCATCGCGGCGGTTTGCCTGTTGCCGCCCACCATCCTGATGGGCGCATCGCTCCCCGCGATTGTGCGCTGGGTGGAAAACAAGTCCGAAGGCCCGCGGCACAGCCCCGCCTGGTGGGGCATTCTTTATGGGGGCAACACCGCTGGGGCGGTCATCGGGTGCCTGCTCGCGGGCTTTTATTTACTGCGCATCTATAACACGGTCGTGGCAACTTATGCCGCCGCCGCCATCAACTTGCTCGTCGCTGTAGTGAGTTTCAGACTCTCTTCCAGACCGCATAAACCCGCGGCCGAAATTCCCGGACAGCCCGTACTCACGACGGGCGGCCGATTCCCAATCTACCTCGTGATTGCGCTTTCGGGCGCCACCGCCCTCGGCGCCGAAGTGGTCTGGACGCGCCTGCTCGGCATGATGCTCGGTTCCACCGTCTACGTGTTTTCCGTAATTCTGGCAGTCTTTCTGACCGGCCTTGCCTTGGGCAGCGCCGCCGGGTCTTGGCTCACGCGCCGCATAGCGGATGCTCGCGCCGCTTTCGGCATGTCGCAGCTT
Source organism: Bryobacteraceae bacterium (assembly GCA_035294665.1). Taxonomy (GTDB): domain Bacteria; phylum Acidobacteriota; class Terriglobia; order Bryobacterales; family Bryobacteraceae; genus PSRJ01. The sequence continues at coordinate 33,143 of DATGKM010000119.1, forward strand.
CTATTGGTGGCTACGATGGGCTGGACGGCCTACATGATCGCCGGTTGGCTTCCTTATTGGAATACCGCTCCGCTGCTGACCGCCGGGCCATGGCTGAGTTTCCGCCTGGATCTGATCCGCTGTTTCTGCGCAATTCTGCCGCCCACGCTGTTCTGGGGCGCCAGTTTCCCCCTAGCGTGCGCCGCCATCGCCGGACCCGGCGAAGATCCCGGCCGCCTCGTCGGCCGTATCTACGCCGCCAACACGCTGGGAGCGATCGCCGGTGCTTTGGGAACCAGCCTCGTGCTGGTCCCGTGGATCGGCACGCAGCAGACCCAGCGGTTCATGCTGGCACTCGCCCTGCTCGGAGGGTGGGTCCTGCTCGCAAACTATCTGGGTAGACGCCGCGGGCAGTACGCCGCCTTGCTGCTCATTTCTCTGCCGCTCACGGCCGCGGTGATGTGGCGCCTTCACCCTATCCCTGGCGGCGTCATCGCCTACGGCCGCCGCATGAACACGTGGAACGGCACGATCCTCTACACCAAGGAGGGCATCAATTCCTCGGTCGCCATCTCGCGCTCCACCGACGGCGAAACCGAAGTCGATGTCAATGGCCACGTGGAAGCCACCACCGAACCCTACGATATGAAACTGCAACGCATGGTGGGCCACCTTCCGGGCATTCTGCATCCGCATCCGCGCTCGGTGCTGGGCATCGGCTTCGGCGCGGGCGTTTCTGCCGGAACCTTCACTCGCTATCCCACCATTCAAAAGATCACCGTCTGTGAAATCGAACCCGTAATCCCGCCCACGTCCACCCGCTATTTCGCGCGCGAAGATTACGACGTGCTCCACAACCCGCGCACGCACATCGTCTACGACGACGCCCGCCATTACGTGCTCACCACCTCCGAAAAATTCGACATCATCGCCTCCGACCCGCTGGATGTTTTCGTCAAGGGCACGGCAGCGCTCTATTCCCAGGAATACTTCGAGGCCGTTAAGCGCCATTTGAACCCGGGCGGCTTTTTCTCGCTCTACGTACCGCTCTACGAAACTGACGAGATCACGATTCGCAGTGAACTGGCCACCTTCTTCGCGGCATTTCCCTATGGCACCATCTGGGCCAACACGGTCGATGGCCAAGGCTATGACATGGTTTTCCTCGGCCAGGTAGAGCCGTTGAAGATCGAGCTGGATGAAATCCAGCGCCGCCTCGACCGGCCGGATTATGCGCCCGTGGCGGAGTCGCTGCGCGATGTGGGCCTGCCCACCGCCTTGAGCCTGTTCTCCACTTATTCCGGCAGCGCGTCCGATCTCGCGCCCTGGCTGCGCGGCGCGCCCATCAATCACGATCGCGACCTGCGCCTCCAATACATCGCCGGCTGGGGTATCAATTCGGCAATGGCCGATTCGCTCTATCGGCAGATTCTGCGCTATCGCCGCCTGCCCGCGTCCATTTTCGGCGGGCCGCCCGAGCAGCGGCGCGCCTTGTACTTTGCCATGCTGCCGGAAACCGCCAATTGACCCTCATCGCCATTACCCGCGGCGTCAGCCCGGCGCTCGATCGTTGCGAGTTGAGTTGGCTACCGCGGGAGCCGATCGATCTCGAGAAAGCCATCAGACAGCACCACGCGTATGAAGAGTGCCTACGCGACCTCGGCGCTTCGGTGATTTCGCTGGCGCCCGAACCCGCTCTCCCGGATTCCATGTTTGTCGAGGATCCCGCGGTGGTTGTGCCGGAAGTGGCAATCATAACGCGCATGGGAGCAGAATCGCGGCGCGCGGAAGCGGAGAGCCTCGCTCCTGTTCTTGCCCGTTATCGTCCCGTCGAATACTTGCGCGAGCCGGCCACGCTCGAAGGCGGCGATGTGCTCCGCATCGGTAGAACGCTGTACGTTGGCCGATCGGCGCGCACCAACACCGAAGGCATCCGCCAACTAATCTCGATACTTAGCCCCTTCGGTTACTCGGTTCATGCCGTTCCGGTCGATCGCTGTCTGCACTTGAAATCGGCCGGCTCCTATCTGGATGAACGAACTATTCTGGCGAATCCTGAATGGATCGATACCGGTATTTTCGAGGCGGACTCCTTACGGGTTGTGAACGTACCCGCCGAAGAAGCGCGCGCGGCGAACGTGCTGGCAATCGGCCGCCGGGTAATGGTGCCGGCCGCCTTTCCCAAAACTGGCGCACTACTCGCCCAGCTTGGCTTTGCCGTACGAACCATCGATATCTCGGAGTTGATGAAAGCCGAAGCCGGGCTCACCTGCTCCAGCATTCTCTTCGCTCCGTAGCTCCGATAACGGGGATTACCTCGGGGACAGCGGCCGAGTGGCTGGATTCAGCCGGTTTCATGAGAATTCTGGGGCGGCAGGCCCATCGAGACGGGGCGGAAGCCTTGGCCTCACTGCGTTATGATTGTAAGCTATGCACCGCCGCGATTTTTTGAAATATTCCGGACTCGCGCTTGCGCCCCCATTGGTTGCGGCTGACTCGGAGAAGGCCGATCACACGCTGCGGATCGCGCCGGTTTCGCTCGAGATCGGGCCGGGCAAGACGATCAAGACTACGGGCTATAACGGATCGGTGCCTGGTCCGGTGATGCGGTTCACCGAGGGCAAGCCCGTCACCATCGACGTATACAACGATACGGACATGCCGGAAGTGGTTCACTGGCACGGATTCCGGATTCCTTCGGCGGTGGATGGATCCATGGAAGAGGGCACGCCCGAGATTCCACCGCACGGCCATGCCCGCTACCGCTTCACGCCCCGGCCGGCGGGCACGCGCTGGTATCACACGCACATCATGGCGCACGCGGATTTGACGCGCGCTGGTTTTTCGGGGCAGTTTGGTTTTGCGATTGTCGAGCCGGCGAGACACGCGGGCAACTACGACCAGGAATTTCTGATTGCGGCGCATCACTGGGAGCCATCGCTGGCGCATATGGGGCCGCCGGATAACGGGTGGGAGATCGCATACAAATCCGCGACCTTAAACTCCAAAATGCTGGGCGCGGCCGAGCCGTTGCGGGTGCGGGAAGGGCAGAGAGTTTTGTTCCGGCTGCTGAATACCAGCGCTACGGACGAGATCCGGCTGGCGCTACCCGGCCACAAATTTCAGGTGATTGCGCTCGATGGGAACCCGGTGGCGAAGCCGCAGATGGTGGATTACGTTTATCTGGACATCGCCGAGCGCATAGACGCGATCGTGGAGATGAACAACCCGGGAGTATGGGTGCTCGGCTCGACCAAAGACGACGAACGCACGATGGGAATGGGCGTGGTGGTGGAATACGCCAACAAGAGCGGCGAGCCGCAGTGGAAAGGCCCGCTGGGCGTGGGGCGCGGCCCGTGGGATTACAGCATTTTCGGCAGCGGGCGCCCCGCTGCGAAACCGGATCACGAGATCACGCTGAAGTTCGGCAAGATTCCGGGCAAGCGCGTGGATTTCAACCGGTGGACCATCAACGGCAAAGGATTTCCGGAAAACGAGACGATTCGCCTGGAAAAGGGCAAACGCTACCGGCTGAATTTCGATAACACGGACACGGGCGATATCCATCCGCTGCACCTGCACCGGCACACGTTTGAGATTGTGCAGGCGGGCGACAAGCCGATGGCGGGCATTATGAAAGACACGATCAGCGTGGCGCGCAAGAGCACGGCGGCGGTGGATTTCGTGGCGGACAATCCCGGCATGACGCTGTTCCATTGCCACATGCAGCTTCACATGGATTACGGCTTCATGCAGTTGTTCGACTACGCCTGAGGGGAGGCAACACGTGCGCAGTTTGGGGCTGATGGCGCTGTGTGGGGCAGCCTTGCCGCTGGCCGCGCAGTGGGTGCACTACCCGACGCCGGGGATTCCGCGCATGGCGGACGGCAAGCCGAACCTTTCGGCTCCCACGCCGCGGACGCGCGAGGGGAAACCCGATTTTTCGGGGATCTGGGCGGCGCCGGACGACCGGTATCTGATGAACCTGGCGGCCGATGGCGTCGAGGTGGCGATGCGGCCGTGGGCGCAAAAACTGTTCGCCGAACGGCAGGCAAACGAGGGGCGCGACCGGCCGAGCAATCAGTGCCTGCCGCACAGCGTGACCGATTTCGACGCGCATTTTACTCCCAAGAAGCTGGTCGAGACTTCCGATGCGCTGATCATGCTGTTCGAGGCGTATCACTCGTGGCGGCAGATCTTCACCGACGGGCGCCCCTTGCCGGAGGAGCGGGACCCGGCGTGGTACGGCTATTCGGTGGGGAAGTGGGAAGGCGACACGCTGGTGGTGGAGACGGTGGGGCTGAATGAAAAGACGTGGCTCGACGACAGCGGGCACCCGCACAGCGATCAGTTGCGCATTGGCGAGCGCTTCCGGCGGCCGGATTTCGGCCACATGCAGGTCGAAGTGACGATCGACGATCCGAAGGCCTATTTAAAGCCATGGACCGTGAGGATCCCCTGGAATTACGTGGCCGACACGGAGTTGCTCGACTGGGTGTGCGAGAACAACAAGGACCCGGAACATATCCGGGCGGGAAATTAAGCTAACCGCGAATTCGGCGGCCGTGTTCCAGGTGGACGGGGCGCATGGCCTCCCGCGCGATGGAATGGAAGAAGTGGCCGCCTAACACTCCGATGACCAGCAGCGTACCGAAGAGAAGCACCGCGTCGACGCTTTCCCGGCCCTGGCGCTGCCAGTAGACATCCTGCAGGTTCAGCCAGAGGGCGAATTCATCGAGTGTTAAGGCCGCGCCCACACCGTATAGCAGCGACATGATTCTGCCCGGCCAGTGGGAGCGGCCGCGGATATCCGAACCGATCTGCGACAGCCAGCCGTAGCCGACAATCAGAAGCAGCAGAATCCCCCAGACAAGATGGTGGATGTGCAAACCTCCGGCTTGAATATTGTGGAAGGGACCGCGGCCCGCGCGAATACTATGCGTCAGCAGCCGGACAATGGCAAAGGAAAGAAAGAACGCCACCGTGGCTACGAGCTGGCGCTCGCGATGGCGCTGGGAGAAATGCTCGCGATACAGTTCGCCCACGCGGCGCCATCCGCCGTGCAAAAAAAGCGAAAACAGCACCAGTGCCAGCAGCAGAACCGCAAAGCAGAGGAGCGCGAGATGTGCCGGATGGAAACCGCCCATCGACGAGCCTACCTGTGCGGTCTGGGCTTGTTTTCGTTGTCGTGTTTCGCTTCGTCCCAGCCCTGGCGGAATTGGTTTCCAGCGTCGTGAAGCTGCCGGGCAGCTTGCTTGGCGTCGTGCTTAAGGTCCTGAACTCCCTTGTAGGCATCCCGGCCGGCTTGGCGGGCAGCATCGCCATCGCGGTGGTCCGTGTCTCGCGAGCAAGACATCGAGCCGCCTGAAAATAGTGCCATTGCGATGAAAATTACGAAGCTGAGTAATCTTGTGCGCATGCCGTCCGAAATTGAGCAAGTTCGGTTCCACGCTACCGGGCGAGAAGTGCCGCGTTAAAATCGGAACAGGCCGCCCTATGGACCGCCCCGCCGCGACTGGCCGCGAAATCATCCAGGAAATTGTTCGCAATATGCGCGAAGGGTTGGAGCCGCTGCACTATTCGACTCTGCCGCCCTCGGTGTATCACGTCTATCTGCATGCCGGCGACCTGGAGCGGCTGCGGGGGATCGTGCCGCGGATTGTGGAGGAGGCCCGGCGCGCGCTAGATACCGAACTGGAATCGCTGAACCGCGCGACACTGGCCGAACGGGTGAAGCTGTCGCGCCGCAACCTCCCCAAGGTAGAGGCGCCGGAGGGCGGCTGGCGGGTGCAGATTCTGGAAAACACGGATGATGGTGTCCAACCGGGCGATATCGTGATTTACTCCGAGCTGGCGCTTCCGGCGAAACCGGAGTTCGGGTCCGGCTCGATGACCAAGCGGATCTCGACGCGGCGGCTGGCGGGCGCGAACGAAGCGACTACAGCTATTTCGACCGCTCCCGCAGCGGCACCGGCGCAGGCGAACGCTTATGCCGTAATTGAATTTCAGGACAACTCCGGGCCCCGGACCTATCGGATTACCAAGGACCAGATCGTAGTCGGGCGCGGCGGACGCGATTATTGGACAGATCTCAAGCTGGACACTCTGCCGGATGTTTCGCGCGAGCATTTCCGGTTGCGGCGCGATCCGGCGAGCGGTAATTTCTATCTGAAGGACCTCAGCCGCCTGGGCACCACGATCAACGGCGAGGCGGTTCCCTCCAGCGTCGAAGTGGTGAACGGCGATAAGCGCGACCGCGATGTGGAGGCTCCCGTGCCGGACAGCGCGCGGATCGGCTTGGCCGGGGTTTTGTTTCTGGAGTTTCGCAGGCTCTAAGCCGCCAATGCTTAAGACCGCCCTACATTGCGCCGCGGCGAGCGATCCGGGCTTGGTGCGCCAAAACAATGAGGATGGTTTCTGGAGCGATCCGGACCGGGGCATTTTCCTGGTGGTGGATGGAATCGGCGGGCAGAACGCGGGTGAAAAAGCGGCGGAGATTGCGATAGCGCGCATCCGCGCACGCCTGGAACGGCAGACGGGCACGCCCGAGCAACGCGTGCGCGAGGCCATCGCCATGGCCAACAACGAAATTCTGCGCGCGGCTGGAGAGCGGCCCGAATGGGCAGGAATGGCGTGCGTGCTGACGCTGGTGCTGCTGGATAACGGCTCGGCGGTGGTGGGGCACGTGGGGGATTCGCGGCTTTATAAAATCCGCCACGGCAAAATTGTGAAGATCACGCACGACCACTCGCCAGTGGGCGAGCGCGAAGACCGGGGCGAGTTGAGCGAGACCGAGGCGATGCGCCATCCGCGGCGGAACGAAGTTTTTCGCGACGTTGGATCGGAGCCGCACGAACCGGAAGACCCGGATTTTATTGAGCTGGAGCGCATTCCCTTCGAGCCGGATTGCGCCCTTGTGTTATGTAGCGACGGGCTGAGCGACCAGGTGCTATCGAAGGACATTCGCGCGACGGTGGAACGGCACGCAACGGACCTGGAGGCCGCGGCGCGGGAGTTGATCGACGCCGCGAACCTGGCAGGCGGGAAAGATAACGTCACGGCGCTGCTCGTCGCGGGCGAGGAGTTTGCGGCGCCCGCGCCGGCGGAAGTTGGGGCGAAGCGGCGCGTCTGGCCGGCGCTGGTTCTGATGTTTGTGTGCGGATCACTGGCGGCCGCGGGCGCTGCGTGGTTCGCCCGCCCGTGGTGGCGGCCGGACCCGGTAGTGATTGCGCCGCACGTTCTGCATGTGGGCCCGGAAGCGGATTACTTGACGATTCAAGCGGCCCTCGCGCAAGCCCGCAGCGGCGATACCATCGAAGTAGCGCCCGGGGAGTATCGCGGCCCTATTCTGCTGAAAGACGGAGTTGCGCTCGAGAGCCGTGAGCCACGGCAGGCCATCCTTCGCCCGCCCGGCGATGGATCGGGGCCGGTGGTGCTCGGACAGGAAGTGGAAGGCGCGCGGCTGGCGGGTTTCCACGTGATCGGAAAAGCTACCGGCGCGCCGGCGGAGACGCCCGTAGAGGGGATCGTGCTCATCAATTCGTTCGTGGAACTTGTGGATATGGAAATCGAGGGGGCTTCCACGGGTATCGATATTCGCGGCACGGTGGCTTCTGCGGGTGCGCCCGTTCTCATCGGCAATGGCATCCACGATTGCACGGCGGAGGGCATTCTCATCTCCGGCTCTTCGACGCCGCGGCTTTCGCACAATGCACTGCTGCGCAACGGCAAAGCCGGGGTGGCGGCCCGAGATGGCGCTCATCCGTTGCTGCTGGCCAACGTGTTTGAGAAAAACGCCGCCGATCTGCCCGCGGGCACGGATATGGCCGCGCTGCGGCAATCCAATTTCTTTATCGATATCAAACCGCCGGGAGGGCGCAAGAAATGATCGCGCCCGCGGGACGCAAACTGGGCAAGTATGAAATCCGCCAGAAGCTGGGACGCGGCGGTATGGCCGATGTCTACCTCGCCGACGATGGCGAACTGCATCATCCGGTGGCGTTGAAACTGATCGAGCACGCCGCCGATCCGGAGATCTCGGAAATCATTGAAGCGGAGCGCCGCGGCATCCACTTGCAGGCCCACCTGGCAGCTATAGACTCACGGGTAGTGCGCATTTACGATTCGGGCGATCTGGACGGCTACTTTTACGTTGCGATGGAGTACGTGGATGGGCAGGACCTGGCGGAGTTGCTGCGCCGCGGCCCGCTGGCGCCGGAAGCCGCCGTGGATATTGCGATTGCGGTGGCGGAAACACTGGAGCACGCGCACACGCTGGATGTGGCCATCGATGGCAAAGACTTTCACGGGATTGTGCATGGCGACATCAAGCCGAAGAATATTCGCATTGACAGCCGCGGGCAGGTGCGGGTGCTGGATTTCGGTATCGCCAAAGCCCTTTCGCTTTCGCGCCGCCTGACGCGCAACGAATACGGAAGCGTGCCCTATGCCTCGCCGGAACGGCTCGATTTCGGCCAGGTGGATGCTTCCTCCGACCTGTGGTCGCTGGGCGTGATGCTCTACGAGATGGTGACCGGGCTGCAGCCGTACCAGGCCGATTCCACCGAGCGGCTGGAGCGGATGATTCTTTCCCGCATTCCGCCGCCGCCCGCGCCTGACCCTTGCCCCGAGCCGCTGCGCCGCATTTTGCGCAAGGCAATGGCGCCGGATGCAGATATGCGGTATCGGGACGCGCGCTCGTTTGCCGCGGATCTGCGCGCGTTCCGGGAAGGCAGGCCGGTGGAGATCAGCAACAAGGATTTGGATGCGACCCGGCGGACCTACCGTACCGGCGACGCCACCCGCCGAACGATCCCTAACGGTCGCGGCTCGGATACGGAGACGCGGCGGACGAGCGGACCGCTCCCCAACGGTCGCCGCTCAGATCCGGGTTGGCAGGCGAAAGCGCCTGCCCCACCTGTGAAAACCAAACCCGGCCCGAATCTCTTCCTCAATTTCATGCGGTTCACCGGCGCCGTGATCCTTGCGAGCTTGCTCTACGGGGCCTGGACAATTACTGCCGAGTACCTTCTTTGGAAGCACGGGCAACAGCTCGAGCGCGCCATCGAAACCGAGCAGATCACCGACCCGGACCAGATTTGGGCGCGCTGGACGGAACTTTCCAAGGGGAATCCCTCGTCCTGGTTATTGTATGGACCGCGCAAAGTGGTGCGGCAGAAATTTCTGGATGCGGCAGACCGCGTGATCGACGCTTACCGCACCGATACCCAGGCCGTGTACGAAAAAGACTGGGAACGCGCGCGCACCATGGCGCAACGGGCGCTCTCGGCGAACCCGGATGATGACGCGCGCTACCGCTTGCGGCTGGCGGACGGCCAGATTGCGCGTATCAATGGCACCGCCCACAATTCCGCCGCGGAATTGAACCTGGCGGTGGAAGACTTCACGGAGGCGCACCGGCTGATGCCGAAATCGCCCGATCCGGAGCTCGGGCTGGCGCGGGTGTACGTTTACGGATTCAAAGATATCGACCGGGCCTGGCAAGCGTTGCAGCAGGCTTCCCGGCTGGGCTATTCGCTGGGCAACCGCGAGAAACAACAACTGGCCGATGGGTACCGGGCGCGCGCCGACAGCACCTGGTGGGACTCGCGCAAGGTACGCGGGTTGCCGGAAGAGAAGGACCAGATTTCGCGGGCAGCCGGCGACTACAAGCGCGCACTGCAGCTTTATCAGCAGATCGCGCCCTATGGAAACGCCAATGCCAGCATCGTGCGCGTGGGCGTCAGCCTGGTGGCAGTGGAGTTCCGGCTGCATCAGCTCGATCCATCGTTGGGCAGGGAGACTCCGCAGTAGTGGCCGTTACCCGCAGCGCTTCGGCGGAACGCGTCCGGTCTCAGCCGGCGGTCGGCGGCTCCGGCTGGCGCCTGGCTGAACTGGGTGGAATGTTGGCGGGCATGCTTCTGATCGCCGCCGGCCTCTCGCTGGTGTATCGCGCCAAGACGCACGATTTCGCGGAAATCGATCGGGGCCTGGCGGCGAAGCAACTGATCGACCTGAATCAACTGGGCCAGCGCGAAGACCTGCTGCCGGCGCTCTCGATGGTGAGCGATGCGCGCCGCCGCGCCGAGGCCGCTCGCCGCATCTACTATCTTTCCGGTGGGCTTTCGAACGTGGGCGCCATCGCCCGACAGCGCGACCTGCTCACGCCGGCCGAATTCCGCGCCTTCAAGCCGCTGGCCGTGGTGCGTACGCCCGCGCAATTCCGGCGCGCCTTTTATCTCTGGAGCGCGGTTTTCTTCGCGGCTTTCCTGCTGGCCCATGCCTGGCTTAGCCTGCGGGGGCTGCGCGGGGACCAGTCGCTCGTACCCGTGCTGCTGGCGCTGTGCGGCATCGGGCTGATTCTGATGGTAAGCCTGCGCGATCCGGTACGCGACAATCTTCTCTTCACCGATTTCGCCCAGGGGGCAGCCGCGGGCGTCATTTTGCTGGCCGCGGCCAGCGGTCTCGATTACCAGCGCCTGTTCGGCAGGCTGAGTTTCGTGCCGCTGCTGGCCAGCTTCGGACTTTCGGTGCTGCTCGTCCTGTTTGGTTCGGGGCCGGGAACGAGCGACGCCAAGGTGAACCTGTTCGGCTTCCAGCCGGTGGAAATTGTCCGGCTGCTGCTGGTGTTCTTTCTGGCCGGATACTTTGCCGATCGGTGGGAACCGATTCGCCACGCCACCGAGCGCCGCCCCCGCCTGCAGGCCCTCACGCGGTATTTCGATATTCCGCCCATCGAGTACACTCTGCCCGCCTTCCTTTCGGTCGGGCTTTGCCTGGCTTTCTTTTTTCTGCAGAAAGACCTCGGGCCCGCGCTGGTGTTCGCCTGCCTGTTCCTGGCGCTCTACGGAATCGCACGCGGCAGCGCCTTTCTGCCGGTCACGGGAATGGGCGTGCTGGCCGCGGGATTCATTGCCGGATACGCCATCGGCGTGCCGCATACCGTGCGCGAGCGCGTGTCGATGTGGCTCTCGCCCTGGGACAACCTGGTGCATGGCGGCGATCAGTTGGCGCATTCGCTTTGGGCCTTCGCTACGGGAGGCGCCACCGGCACAGGGCCGGGGCTCGGTGAGCCGCAGCTTGTGCCCGCGGCCCATACCGATCTTGTGCTCTCGGCGCTGGGCGAGGAGTGGGGATTCGTGGGCGTGGCCGCGGTATTCGCGCTCTACGCGTTTTTCATTCACCGGGCTTTGCGGATTGCCCGCCGCGCGCGGAACGACTACGAGTTTTTCCTGGCGGCCGGTCTGGCCGCCGCCACGGCGCTGCAAATCCTGCTGATTGCCGGAGGCGCGCTGGGCGTGCTGCCGCTTTCAGGCGTGGTCACTCCGTTTTTGAGCTACGGCCGCACGGCCATGCTCGCGAATTTCTTGTTGGCCGGAATTCTGCTTTCGATCTCTTCGTGGTCCGCCTCGCGGCAAGAGCGCGAGGCGCCTTCGCCCTTCCGGCTCAAAACGATGGCCACCGTGTTCGCCGCCGCCGGCGTCGCGATCCTCGCTAAAGCCGCCTACGTACAGGTTCTCCGCAGCCCCGCGATTATTGGGCAGGGGACGCTGGTAGTGCAGGCGGATGGCTTCCGCCGCTATCAATACAACCCGCGACTGATGGAGATCATGGCCGAAATTCCCAAGGGCACGATTTACGACCGCAACGGCCTGCCGCTGGCCACGAGCAACTGGGATGAACTCGAACGGCACAGGAAGGGATACCAGGCGCTCGGTATCGATATCGACCGCGCCTGTCCGCGCACCGAGTCCCGCCACTATCCTTTCGGCGGCCTCACGTTTGAACTGCTGGGCGATACGCGCACGCGGGTGCGCTGGGCCGCCTCGAACACCTCGTTCGTGGAGCGCGACCTGGCCCGCCGCCTGCGCGGCTATGACGACCGGCCCACGCTGGTGGAAGTTCGCGAACCGAACACCGGCCAGATGGAGCGGGTGGTGCGCTACGATTACCGCGAACTGGTGCCGCTCCTGCGTCACCGGTACGAGCCCGAGAACTCGCAAGTGCGGCGGGTGCTTGACCGCCCGCGCGATGTGCACATGTCGCTCGATGCGCGCCTCGAGGTGCGGACAGCGGCGATTCTCGCGGATGCGTTACAGAAGGCCGGCCGCACACAAGGCGCGGCAGTGGCGATGGATCCGGCCACCGGCGACTTGCTGGCGGCCGTGTCCTATCCTTTCCCGCAAGACGAATGTGGGGCAGGCGCTTTCGCCTGCCAAGGCAGCAGCGAGGAGACTTCTCTCGACCGCGCGCGTTATGGGCTCTATCCGCCCGGCTCGACTTTTAAGTTAGTTACCGCCATGGCGGCTCTCCGCAAGGACCCGCAACTGGCGCACCGCACGTACGCCTGTATCCGCCTGCCCGATGGCCGGGTGGGCAATTACATTAAAGGCTCGAAGCGGCCCATCCGCGACGATATAGAGGATAAAGAGCCGCACGGCACGCTCGACCTGGAGCGCGCCATCATCGTCTCCTGCAACGCCTATTTCGCGCAATTAGGAACCTACGACGTGGGCGCGCAGGCTCTCTGGCAAACGGCGAATCAGTTAGGCGTCTTATCGGCCACGCCCAACACTGCCGCGCAATTGAAAAAGTCGCTGCCGCAATCGTCTTACGGGCAGGGGCAGGTGGTGGCTTCGCCGTTTCAGATGGCGCGCGTCGCGGCCACCATCGCGAATGGAGGCGCGATGCCGGAGGGCCGCTGGATCACGGATGAAAGCAACACCCGCACAGACGCGCCCCAGCCGGTGGTCTCCCTGGATACCGCGCAAACCCTCGCCCGCTTCATGCGCGAAGTAGTCACTTCCGGAACCGGCCGTCGCGCCGCAGGCGCTATCCCGATTGCCGGCAAGACCGGCACGGCCGAACTGGCCGATGCTCCTTCGCACGCCTGGTTCATCGGGTTCGCTCCGTATAGCGCCGCTGCCGCAAGCACGCGCAAAATCGCGATATCCGTGCTGATCGAAAACGGAGTGTACGGCGGCACGGCGGCGGCCCCGGCCGCGGCGGAAATCGTCAACGCCGCGGCGGATTTGGGGCTGATTTCGAAATAGCCCCGTATAGCCTTTGTCCCTTGCGGCCATGTTAGGATGGCCAATTCGAGGAGACTCACTTGGCCACCGTCCAGACCGTCCTTTCCCCCATCGAGCCATTACCCGCCGCTTACGACCAGCACCTGGAAGAAGTCGGCTATATGACTTGCATGACCCTGGTACTGCTGGGGAATTATGCGCAGACCGGGCACTTCGGCGGGCCTCTGGCATATACGCCGTATAACGTGGCGGTCCACCTGGCCGGACCGGAAAACGGCGGTCTGCGTTACGATTACCGGCGGCCGAAGCACCCCTACTGCGATAAGTTCATGCTGGCCGGCGGCCACTGCATTCCCACCTGTTACGCGCTCTGGATGATTCTGGGGCAGGCGATGGAACGGAAATATCGGGCCACGGGTGACCGCCGTTACTACGTCGATCCGAAAACGGCCATCCTGCCGGTGGATGCGCTGGGGTTCCGGCGGGGCGCGGGGGCGCTGAAGACGCTTTTGCAAGACCACGGTCTGGCTGACCATCCGTTATTCGCCCAGGCGAAAGAGCGCGGCATCCGTGCGCTGCAGGGACACGCGGAATCGACTGACGCTACCAACGATGTGAACGGCGGACCTTCCGGAATCGGCGTCGCGACCGCGGCGGGCAAAGCGGCGTTCTGGGACATGGTGGGCGCCGGGGTGAATCATCCGAAGGTAATGGCTTTCGAAGGCGAATTCGCCATGACCGAAGGGCACGCGCAGGAATTGAAAACGCAGGCGCTGGCGCTTCAGGTTGGGAAACGGCTGCGGATTCTGCTCTCGGACAACAATAACGGCATCGACGACTCCCTTTTGGGCGGAGTGATCGCAGAGAAGTACGACGGCTACCGCATCATCGACCAGTGGACTTCTTACGGCTGGAACGTCTTCACGCTGGAGAACGGCAATGAATACGGCCAGATCGCGGGCGCGCTGCGGGCCATGGAGGACTGGGATCCGAAAGACCGGCGGCCGATGATCCTCATCGGTAAAACCGTAAAAGGTTACTGGCCGGGCGCGGTGGATGGGCGGATTCCCGGCTATGGCCCGCAAACCGTGGGCTATGGCAGCCATCCATATTCGCTAAAAATGAATTCGGAGTATTTCGTCGCGCTGGCTTCCACATTCGAGAAGCAATACGGCGTGGAGTTCGAAGGCATCCGCGGCGGGCCGGTGAGTGACACTCGCGAACGGCTGATCCAATTCAAGACGAATATCGACGTGGTGATGTCCCTGCTTGATCGCAACGGTCTGGGCGACTGGCTGGCCGAGCGGCTGGTGGAGATCGGCGATTCGCTGCGCGACGATTTTCCGGTGCGCATCGATGTGACTCGCGACCCGTTCCTGGACGACCGGCTGCGGGTGGCAAATCTGCCGGTTGAGCCGCAGAACGTCACAGTCGAGAACACCTTCTCCGGAACGAAAAAAGAGGTGAGCATTGCGCTGTTCCGCAAAACCGGAGAAGTGGCGGGGGCGCGGCGCGCGATTTCGGAAGTCATCAAGTGGATGAACTACGTCACGGGCAATCGCTTCATAACGATTGCGGCCGACCTTTCCGAATCGATCAACGTGGAACAAGGCAGCTTATGGGGGCACTACGATCCGGAGATGAATCCGCTGGGAACGCGGCTGAAGGCCGGCATTCAGGAAGCGGGCAACGTATCGACGTGCATCGGGCTGGTGAGCCAGAACGCGTCCGTCGATCCCACGAAGTTCGCGGGTGTCTGGGCGCTGAGCGGCACGTATGGCGCGTTCACGCCGCTAATGTACACGCCGGCCCGCGTGTGGAGCCAGCAGAACCAGGACAGCCGCTTTCGCACGGGCGTGCTGCACATTCTGGCGGCGCACTCCGGGCCGGAAACCGCGGCGGACGCGCGCACCCATTTCGGCATTTTTGCGCCGCAGGTGTGGAAGCTTTTCCCACGCGGCCAGGTGATCTGCCTGAATTTTTGGGACTACAATGATGTCGCGCCCGGATACTTCGCAGCAGCGGAAATTGCGGCGCGTGATCCCAAGGTGGGGATTATCGTGATCGAAGTGGCGCGGCCCGATTTCGCGGTGGCGGACCGGACCAAGTTCGCCGATAGCGACCTGAAAGCGGCGGCCAAGGGCCTGTATGTGATTCGCGATTTCGCGCCCGGCCAACCGCGGCACGGCTACGTGATCGCGCAGGGTTCGAGTTCCACTGCCAATTTAGTGAAAATCCTGCCGCGCCTCGAGCAGGCCGGCATCAATGTGAAAGTGATCGCGGCGATCAGCGAAGACCTGTTTGACCGGCAGCCGGAATCGTACCGGAATCGAGTGCTGCCGTCCGAAGCTCTCTACGACCTGATGTTTGTGAGCACGGGCACCCGCCGGATGTGGCCCATCCGCGATGCGGGACCGCTCACCGACGCCTATTCGCTCACTTCCGATTTCGACAACCACTGGCGCTCGGGCGGCCTGGAGCCGGAGGTGATCGCCGAAGCGCACCTCGACCCGGAATCGATCTTCCGCGGCATCGAGCGTTTCGCGAGGGAGCGGGACGAGCGGATGGCACGCCAGCGCAAGGCGCTGGAGTAGGTTGGGCCTGGTGCCCTTATCCACCGCCGCAATGGCCATTTGCAACGGCCGGAGCGGCTCGCGGCGCTAATCGTCACGCCGGAACGGCCGCGCCCAACTTGGCGTACCAGGGTGTAGCGCTGCGGATGGCTTCATTCACCGCGTTGATATTCTTCACGCCTTCCTTGCGAAGCCACTCTTCGAGCGCGGCCGCGCCTTGTTTGGCGTAGATTGGCATGCCTTCTTTCCAGGTGGCTCGGCCACAGAGCACGCCGGAATAATCGGTGCCGGCTTCGGCGGCCATGTGCAGCGATTCGATAAACTCCGGGTTGCTCACACCGGCGCTCAGATAAATAAACGGCTTGGTGGCGATGGCGGCGGCTTCGCGGAAGTGCTTCAGGGCTTCTTCGCGGCTGTAGGCCTTCTGGCCTTTATACACGCTGCTGCCCTCAACGTATTCCGCGTTCACCGGCACTTCCACTTTCAGCACGTCCACCTTATATTGCGGCTTTGAGAACTCCCGCATGCTGGCCTTCACCACCTGCGGCTTGATTTTGGCGAACTCCAGGCCCTTTTCGTCGCCTCCCTTCGGATCGTAGCCGACGAATTCGAGAAAGAACGGGATTTCGTAGGTTTCGCATTCCGCGCCGATGCGCTCGATAAAGGCGTGTTTGACGTCGTTGATGGAGGTTTCCTCGAACGGCGTATAATAGATCAGAATCTTGACGGCGTCGGCGCCCCAGTCCACGATGCGCTTCACGGAGACGTGCGGCAGCAGGTCGGGCAAGCGGCCGGGCTGGCTGTTATCGTACCCGCTCAATTCGTAGGCGAGCAGCAGGCCGGCGTTTTTGGAGCGGGCGGCGGCGGCTTCTAGGCCGAATTCCGGGTCGAGCAGAATCGCGCTGGCATGCGGCGTCAGCACCCGGGTGACGATGGTTTTGAATTCGCTCATCATCTGGGGCGTAATCTCTTTCTTGTCCACGCCGCGCGCGCTGGCGAGCGATTTCTGTAAACTTCCTCTCTGGTCCATGGCCGCGGCGGCGATCACGCCGCGCTCGTTGGATAGCGCCTTCAGCCGGCGCTGCTTGCCTTCGGAGAGCTTCATAGGAAAATTGTAATTCACAATCTTTTGGCGAAGCTCGCAGAACAGGGAGGCGGCGGTTGGCAGCGCTAAGCTGGTTGTGGGTGGATGGAACGCTTTGAGTGGGATGATGCGAACACCCGGCATCTTGCGGAGCACGACGTGCTCCGGAGGAGTTCGAGCAGGCGTTCCGGACGGCGGTTCCGATGTACCGCACACGGGTGCATCGGGAGCGCCGGTGCGTACTGTTGGGCAAGACGGATAAGGGCCGCGTTTTGCTTCTGGCCTACGAAGCGGGGCCGCAAAATCAGGGCGGTCACGGCCTATACGGCCCCAAGGAGACTGAGGAGCTTTTATGCCGGGCAGAAACCGGAGAAGCAATAACGAAGTGCCGGAGTTCGCGATGCCGGAGTTCCGCTCATACGAAGAGGAAGCGGCCTGGTTCGACAAGCATGGCATTCGCTTGGCGGATGAAGCCGTCGCGATTCTGCGCGCGGGACGAAAGCTGGGGAATCGACGCCAGCACCATATCTCTTTACGGCCGGATGTGCAACTGCACCTGCAGGGTGTAGCCGAGCGCCGCGGGATGACGCTTGACGAAGTTGTCAACGACCTTCTTGTCAAAGACCTGGCCATTGCCGAGGCGGTCCGGCCGGCCGCCCAAAAGTCAACCAGGGCACGCCGGCGCTAACGCCGTGGCCGAACCAGCACGCATTCGCCATGCCGCCGGCGGCGGAACTGGTGAAGCAGACAGGCAAGAAGCCACTGTGGCCGGTGGATGTGACTGGGCAGCGAGAGAAGGGAAAAGTTCAAGTCAGTTCGATTTCGTTGGCGCCCGGCCCCGCGGCTAGCCGAGGTTCGTCAGACCCAGTCCAGCATTAACTCGCCGCCGTCAGAGCACGTCCGCGAAGCCTTTCTTCACATGGCGGAAAAACAGGCCGCCCAGAAGGAACGCGGCAGCGCCGCAGGCGGAGGCGATGAGCAGGTCCTCGATGCTGGGGAGGCGAGAGCTGAGGAGCACGTCCCGATACCCGTGGGTCAGGTAGGTGAGCGGATTGGCAGCCAGTATGGCCCGCGCCCACGGCGGGTATTGGCTTTCCACCAGCATGATAGGCGTAGCGAAGAACCAGAAGGTCAGAATCACATTCAGCACTTGGGCAGTGTCCCGCGCGAATACGTGGAGGCTCGCCGCGATCCAGCCGATGCCGATCGCGAACAGCCCGGTGGCCAGTATGTAGAGGGGGAGCAGCAGAATGAATATGCTGATCTGGTTCAGAAAAATGCCCGCGCAGGCAACCAGCAGCGCCACCGCCAGCAGGTGGCTCACCAGCGAGGAAAGGAAGACGGAAAGGGGCACGATCTCCGCGGGAAAAACGGTTTTGGTGATGAGGTTCGCCTGCTCCACAATGCTGGAGGCCGAGCGCTGCACGGTATCGCTGAACAGGAACCAGGGCAGCATCCCGGCGAACAGGAACAGCGGGTAATTGCGGGTGGCTTCCCCGGGGGGAACTTGCTGGTGCATCACCAGATCGAACAGGAACGTCCAGGCCAGAAGCTGCGCGAGCGGGTGGATCAGGCCCCAGGCCCAACCGGCCGCCGAACCGACAAAACGCTGCTCAAAATCGCGCCGCACCAGTTGGGCGAGCAGGCTGCGCTTCTCCACAAGGTTGTGAAGGAACAACTGTCCGGGGAGCGTACGGGGCACGGTAGATATCGAATAATATCAATTTTTTCAATAATTTGCATGCAATATGAGGGATTGACTTGAGCACCGCCAACCTGCTACATTTTCTGTTTCGCCGAAACGGATTACGGGCCTTGAACGCTAACAAGCAGGAATACTTCGTTGTGGTGCTCGCCCACTCGTTGCACGGCCGGCTGCGGCGTATCCACATTCCTCACCAGGCGGTTTACG
>DATGKM010000120.1:0-5508 GCA_035294665.1 Bryobacteraceae bacterium
CAAGCGATGATGATCACGGTTCTGGTGTCGAACCAAAAACCGAAGAAAGGAAGTCGGCCGCTACGCGGCCTCCTCATTCCTCCGTTTCCGGGCTCACCGGCAGTCCAGATTTCATGCTCATCCTTCGATTGGAAAATGCTCGGCTTCGGCCGACGTCATTTACAATGGAGGCGCGCCCGATCAGGGTGGGGAAATCTATTCGGATAGCCGAGCAAACCTCGAGGCCGCGATGAGCTTTACGCTCACGCCGGGCGAAACCACCATTACGGGCATAAACTGGTGGGGCGGTTGCTATCCACCAGTGGGCGGGACTTGCGATCCTGCGACTAAGTTCGAAATCGAGATCCTTTCCGATAGCTCGGGAACACCCGGCATTCCCCTTGACGTTGCGCCTGTGGTCTCAGGCAACCAGACCCTCACTGGCAAGCTGATCGGGGGCTCGTCCGGGTGGGACGAGTATGCCTACAGCGCGAGCGTCGGGCCATGGACCAATCTGTCCGCCAACACCACCTACTGGCTAGACATCTTAGAGACGAGCCACGAGTTCGGCGACAGTACAACCTGGGGCTGGGAGACAACGTCGTCTGCCCCGCCGGGAGCAACGCTGGAGCAGCAGAATTCGGACACCGGGGTGTGGACCAGCCTTCCCGAGCAGCTTGCCTTTCAAATCATCGGCAGCCCTACCCCCACTGTGCCGGAGCCTGGTTTCTTCGGCTTAGTCGGCGGAGCGCTCGGAGCGCTGGCGCTGCTTCGACGTCGCGCAACCCGCTGATCCGGCCCGCCCCACATTTCCAGCCCCGCTCCCGCTACAATTCGAAGCATGCAGAATCTGCGGGCCGCGGGGTCTGTGATTGTGTCAATCGCTCTGTTAACGGCCGGGTGCGGCCGCAACGATCCGCCCGATTTCTCCAAGCTCTCCAACGAGTTCGTTTACACCACGCTGGCGTTTTCGCCGTCTGGCTCGACCGCGGCCGGCCTCCACGAATACCAGGGGCGCAAACTCGACGATCTGCTGGACGATTTCAGCCCGGCCGCCCTCGATTCCGAGCGCAAATTCTATCAGGATTTTCGCCGGCGGCTCGCCGCGCTGAAGCCGGAGTCGCTCTCCGCCGAAGACCGCGTCGATTTGGGCATCATCCAGGACCAGATTTCGCTCGCGCTGCTCGAACTGAACGAAGTCCACACGCCCCTGCACAACCCCACGCTCTATGTGGAAACGCTCGGCAACGCGCTCTTCAACCCTTACGTGCTGGAGTACGCACCCAAGCCGGCGCGGTTTGAGAGCATCATTGCGCGGCTGCGGAAGACGCCCCTCTATCTCGATCAGGCCGAAGCCAACCTGCTCTCTTCGCCGGACATCTGGACGAAAGTGGCGGTCGAGGAAAACGACGGCAACATCGAACTGGTGGACAAGACCTTGCGCGCCGACGTGCCCGCCGGACTCCGCGACGCCTACAACCAGGCGGCCGGCCCGGCGCTCGACGCCATGCGGCGGTTCCAGAATTACCTCAAAACCAGCCTCACCGCGCGCAATAACTGGGACTGGCGGCTGGGGCGAGATCGCTACGTCCGCAAGTTCCGCTACACGCTCGAAAGCGGCCTGGAAGCCGATACGGTGCTCGCCAACGCCGAAGCCGATCTCGAGCGCGTGCGGGCGCGCATGCTGGAATTGGCGCTGCCGCTGCATCGCAAGATGTTCCCCGGGCATGGCGATCACGCCAACCTCTCCGGAACCGCGCGGGAAAACGCGGTGATCGGCGAGGTGCTGGACAAAATCGCGGAGCGCCACGCCACGCCCGAAACGTACATGGAAGAAGCGCGCAAGGACTTGGACGAAGCGCGCGCCTTCGTCGTGGAAAAACACCTGCTCACCATGCCCACGCGCGCGAATTTGCAGGTGATCCCCACGCCCGAATTCATGCGCGGCATCTATTCCGTGGGCGGCTTTTCGCCTGCGCCCGCGCTCGAACCGCAACTGGGCGCGTTCTACTGGGTCACGCCCATTCCCTCCGATTGGCCGAAGCAGCGCATCGAATCGAAGCTGCGCGAATACAATTTCTACAAGCTGAAACTGCTCACCCTGCACGAAGCCGTCCCCGGCCATTATGTGCAGCTCGAATTCGCCAACGATGTCCAGCCGAAGAGCCGGCGCGTGCTGCGCTCCGTCTACGGCAATGGCGCGTACATCGAAGGCTGGGCGGAATACGCCGAGCAGATGATGCTCGATGAAGGCTTCCTGAACCACTCGCCCGAAATGGCATTGACCTTCGCGAAAGAACAACTGCGTGTGATCGCCAATGCGATTCTCGATATCCGCCTGCACACCCTGAACATGTCCGATCAGGAAGCGCTCGACCTGATGGAGAAAAAAACCTTTCAGGAGAGCGAGGAGGCCAACGGCAAGCTGCAGCGCGCCAAGCTCTCCTCCTGCCAGTTGCCCACCTACTTCGCCGGTTGGCGCGCGTGGCTGAGTGTGCGCGAAGCGTACCGGAATGCCAAAGGATCCGCTTACCGGTTATCCGCTTTCCACGATGCGGCCCTCCGCCAGGGCGCCGTGCCTTTACAACTGCTGAACCCGTTATTACAGTGATCCGTAACCGGGCAAACTGCTGCCCGTCTATAATTGTGTTAGCAAAGGGATGCTGGAAGACGATATTCCCCAAGCCGCGTCCGAAGTGGTCGCTCCTCCCGCCGCTGCCCCCCTGGAAACCCCGCGCGCCGGCATGTGGAACACGCTCTCCTGGATTCGCGATCTGGCATTTTCCATTCTGATTGCGGTCATTCTCATCGTCTTCATCTACCAGCCCGTGAAGGTGGAAGGCACCAGCATGATGCCCACGCTCACCGACCAGGAGCGTATCTTCATCAACAAGTTCGAATACCACTACGGCCTCGGTCAGGTCGAGCGCGGCGACATGGTGGTCTTCTGGTACCCGCTCGATACCTCGAAATCGTACATCAAGCGCGTTGTCGGTCTGCCCGGCGATTTGGTAAAAATCGTCTCCGGACAGGTATTCGTAAACGGCCGGCCGCTCGAAGAAGACTACGTTCCAGAACAATACCGCGACCGTGTTTCCTGGGGGCCGGAGCGCGTCCCGCCCGAGAAATACTTCGTTCTGGGAGATCATCGCAGCTCTTCGAACGACAGCCGCGCCTGGGGCTTCGTGGACCGCAAGTACATCTACGGCAAGGCCGTGTTTGTCTATTGGCCGCTCGATAAAATGGGCCGGCTGAAATAGCAGCCTACCGCCGCGCAAGCCACATCACGAGCGAAAAGATCGCACTCAGCAGGATGCACGTGGCCAGCGGAAAGTAGAAGCTGGTGTTTTTGCCGTGAATATAAATATCCCCCGGCAGGCGGCCTAACCGGAAGGGTAGCCGGCCCGCGAAAGTCACGAATAGGCCAACCACGATCAGCAGCAATCCGGCGGTAATCAGCAGGCGTCCGAACGCCATGCTTCCAGTGTAAGGCGAAGCGGGCGTTTCCGCCCGCCAACCTCACAGCAGCGAGAGCGGATCGACATCGATCACCAGCGCCGTCGCCCCCCACTTATGTTCCAGCGCGAACCAGCGGATGCGCTGCAGCAGTTCGTTCAGCGCCTTCCGGCTCGCGGCTTTAATGAGGAACTGGTAGCGGTACTCGCTCTTCAGGCGCGCCACCGGCGCTTCGGCCGGCCCCATCACCCGCAGTTTCTCCGGCGGCGGCGTCAGCAGCAGTGCCAGTTCCGAACTCATCCGCATAGCCGCTTCTTTCCGCTCGCTGCGCACCAGCACATTCGCCATCGCGCTGAACGGCGGATAGTGCAGCGCCCGGCGGAACGTCAGTTCCTTTTCGTAAAAAGCCTGGTAATCCTGCGCCGCCGCCAGGCGCACGGCGTAGTGATCCGGGTTGATGGTCTGCACCAGCACAGTGCCCGGAACGCTGCCGCGGCCGGCGCGCCCCGCCACCTGCGTGAGCAGTTGGAACGTGCGCTCGGCGGCGCGGAAATCCGGCATGCCCAGACCGATATCCGCCGAAATGACGCCTACCAGCGTCACGTTCGGAATGTCGTGGCCCTTGGCGATCATCTGCGTGCCTACCAGAATGTCGTAACTGCCCTCGCGAAAATCGCGCAGGATCTGCTCGTATTGGCGCTTGCCGCTCGCCGTGTCCCGATCGAGGCGCGCGATCCGCGCCGCGCCAAACGCATGGTGCAGTTCCTCTTCCACGCGCTCGGAGCCCAGGCCCAGGAAATACAGGTGCTCGCTCGTGCACTTCGCGCATACTTTGGGCACCTTCTGCGCGTAGCCGCAGTAATGGCAAAGCAGGCGGTAATCCCGCTTGTGAAACGTCAAGGTGACCGAGCAGTTCACGCACTGTACGCGATCGCCGCAAGACCGGCACGCGACGAAGCTCGAAAATCCACGCCGGTTCAGCAGAATAATCGTCTGCTCCCGGTTCTCCAGCCGCTGCGCCACTTCATCCACCAACTGCCGCGAAAACACCGCCTGCTTGCGCGTTTCAAGGAACTCCTGGCGCATATCGATCAGCTTCACGGAAGGCATCGGCCGCTCTTCGATGCGGCCCGGCAGCTCCAACATCGTGTATTTCCCGCGCTCCACGTTGTAGCGGCTTTCCAGGCTGGGCGTGGCGGACCCCAGCACCACGCACGCGCCCGCCGCCTGCGCGCGCACAATCGCCACATCCCGCCCGTGATAACGCGGCGTCTCTTCCTGCTTATAGCTGCCGTCGTGCTCTTCATCCACTACGATCAGCCCCAGGTTCCGCACCGGCGCAAACACTCCCGAGCGTGTTCCCACCACCACCGAAGCCCCGCCCGAGCGAATGCGCCGCCATTGCCCCGAGCGCTCCGCATCCGTAAACGCGCTGTGCAGGATAGCCACCCGGTCGCCGAATCGTGAAAAGAACTGCCCCGCCACCGCCGGGGTAAGCGCGATTTCCGGCACCAGCAGCAGCGCGCCGCGGCCCTGCGCCAGCGTGGCTTCGATGGCGTTCAGGTAGACCTCGGTCTTGCCCGAGCCGGTCACGCCATGCAGCAGAAAAATCCGGAAGGCGCGTTCCTCGATGGCCGCGCGGATCGCCTCGAACGCCGCCTGCTGCGCCACGTTCATCGTGTGCCGCGCGCGCGCGCCGCCGGCCGCGATCGGCGCCGGCTCGGGTGTCAGCGTCACCAGCCCCTTGCGCGCCAGCGAGCGCGCGGCCGTGCCGGCATTCTTCACCGTGCCTTCCAGGTCCTTCAGATTGTGCGAGCCGGGATGCAGCTCCAGAAAAGCGCGCAATTCCCGCTCCGCCTTATTCAGCTTCGCCTCCACCCCGCCGCTCGCCGCGGCCAGTTCCAGACGCAGCCGCTCGGAAGCCGCGCGCAGCGGGTCGCGCTCGCTGTGTACCTGCTCGGAAACCACGAATCCCCGCTTCTCCAGCGAGCGGATCGCCTTGTCCCCCAGCGGCAGCGCTTTCGCCAGATACGCCGCGCTCAGCGGACGTTTCTCCAGCAGTCGCAGCACTTG
>DATGKM010000121.1:0-24131 GCA_035294665.1 Bryobacteraceae bacterium
CTGCGCTGCGGAGCCGCCAACTCCGCCTGTTTGACCGGCAACTGCTTGAGATTCGACTTGAGCACTGAACTGGATTCTTTCTCCGCCCTCTACAGTAATTGACGGCGGGGAAGATGTCTCAGTCATGTTGGCACAGAGGGCTTCGCCCCATTTTTCCAGGCCCAACCGTGATTCCCAAACCGTCGTGCAACCTGCACCCAATCCAACAGAAAGGAAACAACCGATGAATTGGTTTTCGTTTGTATCGCTTGATTTTGGCGGCCGCGCCGGAGGAATTGACGCTCGCCCAGCAGCTGATTGCCGCCCAGAAGGGGATGCCTCCCGTAATCAAGATCGCTTTGCCGCGCAGATCGAGTTTGCGCCGCGAGCGGAGCAGAGCGTAGCCCAGCGCCGCGGAGGCGGGCGCGGTGGAACCAATTCCCAGAAGCAGTTTCGCGGATTGCTTGCGCCGATTGGGTCTCAGGTGCAAGCAAGTGCAATCCAACTGCCTTGGCGCGGTTAGCGCCGGTACCAGCGGCCTCCATACCAGCCGCGGCCGATCACGACGCCGAAGCTTGGGCCCCAATAGTAGGGATAGTAGTACGGATATGGATAGGCAACGTACGGATACGGATAGGGAACGTACGCATACGGCGCGGGATACCCGTAGCCGTAAGCGCCTGGAGCCGGACCGGTGCGCAATTGCGTTTGCGGCTGTCCGTATTGGTTGGGATTGACCGGCTGAAAGGCTTGCGGAGCTCGCTCGGTGTCTACGTCGGCAGCCTGGTCGATGCGGAACGTTAAGGGCGTTTCGGGATAAACCACCGCGGGCGCGCCGCGGCTCAGCAGCACGCCGGCAATTCCCAAGGCCGCGCCCGCGCCGGCGCCGATGGCAGCGCCGCGGCCCCAGCCGGCCGCCGCTCCGACGGCCGCGCCCAGACCGGTCGTGCCGGCAATCACACCGGCATCACGCCCCGCGGTGCTGGGCGCGTTGCGGCTGACGAATGTCGTCTTCAGGGGAATCTGCTGTCCATCTACCGCCGTGAGCTGGGTAAGCTGGAGACCGAGCCGCGCCACGCCGGAGACCCGGCCGCCCTTATCCACCTCGCTCACGCGGCCCGCTAAACGCTGCCCGCGCTGCGCCACCACGATGCCATCCACCACAATCGGATCGATTAAGGTAGCGCTGAAGAAGTCCCCAACCTGGTTGTGATTCGTCGAGAGAGGCTGATCTACGCGCACGTTGATGTATTTACCGGCGGGAATCGTGAGATGCGCGGGAAGGCCGGCGTTCGGAGGCGGCGTTGCCGGCGGCGGGCCGGCGGGCACGCCATTCTGATTCACCTGGGCATTCTGATCGAACGGAGCATTTTGGACCTGCGGAGCATTCTGTTCTGGTGGAGCCACCGGGGTAGAGGGGTCGTTCTGTTCGGCGGGCGCGGCCGCCACGTTCGGAGGTGTCGCCGGAGTTGCGGCAGGTGGATTCGGAACCGGCTGGCTTACCGGCGGAGGCGCAGGCTCATCGGCGCGCCGCCATCCCGGCGATTGCGCGAATCCCAGCGCAGCGCTTAGCAGCAGACCTGTGATGACCCGGCCGGTCGAATCGATGCCATGGAGAACTTTCATTGTTGCCTCCCAAAACTCTCGACGACCGTCCCTGCATCCGGGTTTCCATATCTAAGCAATTCAAAACAAGCCGTTTCCTCATCTTTTAGCTGGCCACAAAGCACCAAGGCTGGTGGATTTGGGCCAGTCGCGGCAAGGGGACCGGCTGCCGCCTACTGCGCCACGACCACGCGTGCCGCGCCGGCTTCGGCGGTCTCACCCGGGCCCAAACGAACCCGGCTGAATACCGCGAGGGCCGCGACATAGAGCAGCCCGCCGGCAATCAGCGTTTGCGCCAAGCCGAGGTAAATGCAGCACATCAGCGATGCCACCGACCCGAGCACGCTGGCCGCGGCATTCAAAGACCACGCCCAGCGCACGGAAGGCGCGTGCCATTCTTCCAGCCGCCGCAGGGCCGCGGGAAACGGCATGCCCATCAGGAAGCCGAGTGGGGCGATCAACAGAACCGTGATCGCCATCTTAGCCGCCAGGGGCAGGGTGACCACGAGCGGCAGCAAACCGGGCAGGACCGCCGCTTCGAGCGCTGTCGAAAGCGCCACGCATCCGAGCACTTTGATCAGCCGGGCTTCTCCCATTTGCACTGCGTCCATGCGCACGAAGTTCCCGCTGGCGTAGCTTCCCAGGCTGCTCGATACCAGCAGCGAGAAGATCACCACGGTCAAGGCGTACGTGGGGTGCCCGAGCAGCAGCACGAACTTCTGGATGAGGGCGACTTCGATCAGAATGTAGCCGCAGCCAATGAATACAAAGTACAACAGAAAGGGGCGCACGCCCGGCTTTCGCGGCAGCCGCGTGCCCAGAATCAGCGGCGGCAGCACGAGGACCAGCACGGTAGCCGCCAGGCTGATCGCCGTGAGCTCGAAAAGCAGAGGCACGGCGCGGTTTACTTTGTAATCCGCGCTAGCGCGCGAGGCCGAGCGGAGGAAGTTCCACAGGTCGTGCGGCTGCACGGTATAGAAGAAGAACGGGCGGTTATCGGTTACCGGCGTGATGTCGAAGGTGTAGGCGCGCTCGTACTGATCGGCATTGGGGCTGTGTAGCAGGTCGTAGAACTGGTTGTGGATTTCGCGATCGGGAAGATAGACGGGCTCCATGCCGGCGGCGGCCATCATGGCGCGGGCGCGGTCCAGGTCGGCGGGCGGGAACGGCTTGCGCGAGACCAGCACGGTATCGCGCGCGCCCCAACCCTGGACGGAACCTTCGCGGCCCACAATCACATTGCGCCAGGCGTCGTTTTCTCCAAGCTGCGATAAGGCATCCATCGCCAGCGAGACCAGCCGCAAAGATTCACGTGGCGGATCGAACCCCCAGCGGGTAAACGCCGCCATGCCGTCATCGGTCAAGTGCTCGAGGTAATCGCGAAAGGCGTCGGTGGTGTAGAGATTGTTTTCCGTGAGCGCGAATGCGCCGGCGGCGGTGGCGGCCCAGGTATCGACCAGGGTGGCCTGGATTACCTGGTAACGGCCGGCGCTGCGGCGCACGAAACTGCGGCCATCTTCCACGGAAATATGCACCTCCGGCCGGGCGTACAAGCCGCCGCTCAGCCCGGCGAAGCGCCGGCGCATGATGGTGGTGGCGATAATCGGGTTGATCTCGACCCCGGTGATATCGCGGCTGCCGGAAGCCAGGGCGCGCGCCACATCCCACCCGCCTCCGGGACCGATCACCAGCGCTTTGGCGCCGGGCCGGAGCGCGTACGGCAAAGCGGGCCCCTGCTCCAGCAGGTCGTGGCGCTGTTTTGCCGAGAGATGGTCGAAATCGAAATGGGCGATGGCGGTGGAGGCGTCGGCATCGATAAAGATGGTGGGCGTGCCGCTATCTTTTTCGGGAGCGATGGCCACGCGCGAGAAGCTGTTCCACTTCTCGTAGATTTCCCCTGTGAGCTTCTGGTTTTTGGCGTAGCGGATGCCCAGCACGTGCGCGGTAGTGTTGTAGGTGAGAAATGCAACCAGGGCGAGTGCGAGCGCGACGCTGCCAGCCCGCCCGGCCACCGAGCCATCCAGGCTGTGCCATATGGCGGCGGCCGCGGCAAATAGAACGCCGGCTGCCAGAACCGTGTTCAGGCCGCCCAACAGATCGAGCAGCGGAATCAGCAACAGGCAACCGGCCGAGGCGCCCAGCAGATCGAAAAAGTAAACGCGATTGACCCGTTTCACCGTTTCCGCAATGGCCAGCGCAACAATCGTGCCCGCCACGAAGAACGGCAAAGCGCTGGTGAAGTAAACCAGCAGCAGGCTGGGGGAATCGCCGCTTTTCTGCGCGAGCACCACGGCCAGCGCCAGCACCACCAACAGGCTGTTGAGCGCACTCAGCCGTCCCAGGCGCGTAAACAGGGGCGCTTTCCAGCCCGCTACGACGTAAGAGAACACGCCCCCGGTGCCCAGCCCGAACAGCGCGATGGAGATTGCCAGAAACGCAAAATGGTAATAAAAAACCACCGAAAAAATGCGCGTGAGCGACAGCTCCAAAAGCAGCGTCGCCATGGTGGTGAGGGCCACACAGACGTAGATGTACGGCCACTGAGGGGTGGAAGATCGCACGGAAGCCAATATCTATGATAATGCGAGGGCGAAGGCTGAAAACGGCAAGCGACGGCGGTCCCGCGCCAGCGCTCAGCGGCGGCGCCGGCGCTTGCGGCTATCGCGGCGCCGTGCTTCCGCGCCAGCGGCCAGATGTTAGAGCCAAGCACCAGTAAGGGCGAGCTTCCGGCCAGTTAGGTTTTACCGATAGCGGATGTTCTGATCGGATGTCACTCAGGGATCGGCCCGGACGAAGACACGTCACAATGAAAGGACGATGGACGATCCGCGACCGATTTACACCCAGAGGCTGGAAGAGCGCCGCGCCGATCTGGAATGGCGGGAGCGCCGGCATCGCGTGCTGGGGTATTTGCAACTCGCGGTTGTTCTGTGCGGGCTGGCTGTGGTGTGGGCCGCTCTGGCCAATCAGGCGTTTTCCGTGCTCTGGGTATTCTTGCCCGCCGCGATTTTTGTGGCGTTGCTGGTAATTCACGACCGGCTGTTGCGCGCCGCCGAACTGCGCCGCCGCGCGGTGCGGTATTTCGAGCGCGCGCTGGCCCGCCTGGAAGGCAATTGGGCCGGCACGGGCGAAGCGGGCACGCAATACCTCGATCCCGCCCATCCCTATGCGCAGGATCTCGATCTGTTCGGCAAGGCCTCCTTGTTCGAGCTGCTGTGTACGGCGCGCACGCACATAGGGGAAGAGACGCTGGCGCAGTGGCTGCTGCACCCGGCCGATCCGGAAACGGCGCGGTCGCGCCAGCAGGCGGTCAATGAGCTGCGGCCGCTGGTGGATCTGCGCGAGGATTTGGCGGTGCTGGCGGAAGAGGCGCGCACCGGGGTCGACCCGGTTTCGCTGGCGGCCTGGGGGGAACAGCCGCCGCTGCTGGCGGGCGGCCGCGCCGTGGTGTGGCTGCTTACCGTGCTGGGCGTGGCCGGACTCGCGGCTTTCGTGGCCGTGATCCTGGACGCCATTCACCTGGCGCCGCTGCCGCCGGGGGCCGAGGTTTTGCTGCGCGATCTCTTTCTGCTGGCTTTGATTGTGAACGGCCTGTACCTATACCGCATGCGCGCGCGATTCGCGGCGGCGACCGGCGCAGTGGGGGCCGCGGCTCACGGATTGGGGCTGCTCTCGCGGGTGCTGGCGCGATTCGAGCGCGAGCGGTTTCACTCCAAATTGCTGGCGGGCTTGCGGGAGTCGCTGGCCACCGGCGGCGAGGCGGCCTCGCGGCGCCTGGCGCGCTTGCGCCGCATTGTGGATTGCGCCGATTCGCGGGAGCACGCTCTTATCCGCGCGCTCGAAATCTTTATTTTGTGGACGCCTCACTGCGCTTATGCCGTGGAGCGCTGGCGCCGCGATTCGGGAGCGGCCGTGCGCCGCTGGCTTACCGCCACCGGGGAAATGGAAGCCCTCTGTTCGATCGCCTGCCATGCCTTCGAGCATCCGGCGGATCCGTTTCCGGAATTCACCGCCGATTCGCCATGGCTCGAAGCCGAAGCCATCGGCCATCCGCTTTTGCGCGAGGACCGCGTAGTGCGAAACGATGTGCGGCTGGGCGGCGATTTGCGCCTGCTGCTGGTGAGCGGCTCGAATATGTCGGGGAAAAGCACGCTGCTGCGCACTTTGGGGGTGAACACAGTGCTCGCGCAAGCCGGCGCTCCGGTGCGGGCGCGCCGGATGGTGCTTTCGCCGCTGGCTATTGGCGCGTCCATCCGCTTGACCGATTCGCTCGAAGCCGGGGTGTCTCGCTTTTACGCCGAAATTCTGCGCATCCGCCAGATTGTGGAAATGACCGGGGGTACGATGCCTGTACTGTTCCTGATCGACGAGTTTCTGCATGGCACCAATTCGCACGACCGGCGTATCGGCGCGGAAGCGCTGGCAGCCACGCTGGTGCGGCGCGGCGGCATGGGCCTCATCACCACGCACGATTTGGCCCTGGCGCACATTGTCGAATCGCTCGGCCCGCGCGCGGCCAACGTGCATTTTGAAGACCGGGTGGTGGAGGGGCGGATTCATTTCGACTACGTCATGCGGCCGGGCGTGGTGCGGAAGAGCAACGCGATTGAACTGATGCGGTCGGTAGGGTTGGAAGTTTGAATTCCACATTGATTCGGGAACTGGCGCGCGGCTGCGGTTTTGAACTGGCGGGCGTGGCGCGGGCCGAACCGGTCGCGGAGCGTGCCTGGTATCGCGAATGGACCGCGCGCGGCTTCGCGGGCGAGATGCGATACCTTACCGGCCGCCGGGCGGAGGTGCGGGACGACCCGCGCAACCTGCTGGCTTCGGCGCGCTCCGTGATTGTAGTGGGCAAGCTGTACAACAGCCCGCGGCCGTATTCCACGAAATTCAGCGATGCGGAGCTGGCGTGGATTTCGCGCTACGCCTGGGGCGACGACTATCACGACGTATTGCGGCGCGGACTGGAACAACTGCGCGACACGCTCGAGCGGCGCACCGGCGGCCGGTTCGAATCGAAAATTTGCGTGGATACGGCGCCGCTGCTGGAGCGGTCTTACGCGCGGCAGGCGGGCCTCGGCTGGATCGGCCGGAACACGTGCCTGATTAACCAGCAGAGCGGCTCGTGGTTTTTTCTGGGCGAACTGCTGGTTTCGCTCGAAATCGAACCGGATCGGCCGGCGCCCGATCGCTGCGGCACCTGCCGGCGCTGCATTGAGGCTTGCCCGACTGCGGCGATCGTTCCCGGTCCGCTTGGCTATACGGTGGATGCGCGCCTGTGCATCTCCTACCTCACAATCGAACTGCGCGGTCCGATACCCGAAGAGCGGCGTGCCGGATGCGGTCCGCATATTTTTGGCTGCGATATCTGCCAGGATGTTTGCCCGTGGAACCGCCGCGCGCCGATCAACGAGGATGCCTCCTTCGCGCCGCGGATGTTCGCTCCGCCGCTTGCACGCCTGGCAGGAATCGGCGAGGAAGAGTTTAGATGTATGTTTCGGGCCAGTCCCGTGACGCGCGCGCGGTATTGCGGCTTTTTGCGCAATGTGGCTGTAGCCATGGGGAATAGCGGCCTCGCACAATTCCGCGAGCCGCTCGAACGGCTGGCGGGGCACGGCGATCCCGTCGTCCGGGAACATGCACGGTGGGCGCTGGGGCGTCTGGACCCGTAAAGAGCCGGCAATTGGCCGGTGGCTTGCTACGATGGAGGCGTGGAGCGAATTGGCCGGTGTTTGGCGACCCTGGCGCTGGTGATTTCGCCCCTATTGGCCGCCGGGACCGACCTCGTGGCCACCGGCTTCGACCATTTCTACAACCTGGAATACGACCAGGCTCTGAAGCTGTTTTTAGAAGCGGAGATCCAGCACCCCGATGAGCCGGAGATGCACAATCACATCGCCGAGGCACTGCTGTTCGGCGAGATGTTCCGCGATGGAGCGCTCGAAAGCGAACTGGTTTCCGGGGATAACTCTTTTCTGCGCCGGCCCAAACTCAATCCCAGCGCGGAAACCGAGCAGCAGTTTCTGAGCGAGGTGAACCGCGCGATTGCGCTTTCGGAAGCCTGCCTCAAGAAGAATTCCAACGATAAAAAGGCGCTGTATGCGGAGGGAATCGCTTACGGCCTGCGCGCAAACTATTATTGGCTGGTGAAGAAGGCGTGGCGCGCTTCGCTGAGCGATGCGACCGCCGCCCGCCGCTGCCATAATCGCGTCACGGAACTCGATCCGGGCGATATCGACGCCCGCCTGGTGCAGGGCCTGCACGATTATGTAGTCGGCAGCTTGCCTCTCACCTGGCGGATGCTCGGCTTTCTCGCCGGCATTCACGGCGATAAGCAAGCGGGAATCGAAACCGTGGAGAAGGTGGCGCGCTACGGGAAAGAGAATCGGGTGGACGCGCAGATTTTGCTATGCGCGCTGTACCGCCGCGAAAATCAGCCCATGCGCGCGGTGCCTCTGATCGAAGACCTCGTCCGCCGGTATCCGCGCAATTTCCTGCTGCGGCTGGAACTGGCGCAGATGTACAGCCTGGGCGGCGATGGCAAGGCGGCGCTCGAGGTAATGCAAGAAGTCGCCCGCGACAAAGCGGCGAATGCGCGCGGACTGGACCGTCTGCCCTGGCAGAAGATTTATTATCAGGAGGGCACGATCGAATTCTGGTATCGCGACCTGAAAGACGCCCTGGATAATCTGAAAAAAGTGACGGCCGAGCCAGACGAAGTAGACCTTAATACAGGAGCATTCGCGTATTTGCGGATCGGCCAGATCTACGACTTGACCAGCCACCGCGCCGAAGCTCTCCAGGCATATAAGAAGTGCATCGCCTTTGCGCCGGAGGCCGGCGCGGCGCATGAATCGCGGAAGTATCTGAGCGCGCCTTACCACCGGTAGAAGACCACACGCGCGCAGCTTTGCGCCGGGCGGAAGCACGCGCTCCACTTACGGCTCGATCATTACCCTTACCGGCTGCTCGATGTATTTCGCGTCCTTGCCCGCCGTCAATATCATGACCGCCAATCGCTCGCCTGTCGCGGCTTTGGCCGGGATTTTAAATTTGATGGTCTTATTGGATTGTTCGGTGACTTCGACCGGAATGTCATTCTTGCCGTCGGTTAAGAACACTTTCTCGACTTTTGTTTTATCGAGGTTCTCGCCCGTCACAGCGATCACATCCCCTGCCTTGCCGCTAGCCGGGTCCACCGAGAGCATACGGGGCAAATCCCCTTGGGCGAAGCCGCTGAGCCCGGCCGCCAGAAGCATGGTGGCAACAAAAGACAGCTTCATCTGAATTACCGTCCTTCGATTTTCATGCTATGTCCATTTCCGTCCGGATTCAAGGGCGGTGGGGAGATACCGCCGGAAAAACAGGAGCCGGGAGACAGGATTCAGGAGAGAGGAGCAAAAGAGCTGGGCACGGAAGAGCCGGGATGCGGGGACAACGCGCGGGCCTTGGATGATTTCTCCGTGGCGGTCGAGTATCATCTCGCTATGGCCGCGATTGCTGCTTCCCCGCGCCTCGTTCCGGAGCGCGAGCCGGGGTGGATTTACAAAGCCTCCTGGGACCTGCCGCTGCTGATTCTCAGCGCCATTCTGGTGCCGCTTCCATTTCTGGTCGCCTGGGCCGCCGAAGCTACGGGCTGGATGAGGCCGGACAAAGTAATCGACCTGATCAATATCACCGTAGCCGCCTTAATCGGCGGGCCGCACCTGTTTTCGACCATTACGTATACGTTTCTGGACGGCGGTTTCCGGCGGAGCCATCCGCGTTATGCCATGCTTGCTTTCCTGCTGCCGGCCTGCGTGATTTACCTGGGCATCAACCATTACCGGCTGCTGATCACGTTTTTCTTCGGTTGGGCCTCGCTTCACGTGCTGCACCAGATCATTTATTTATCGGATTGCTATCGCGCCCGGAGCGGGATGCGGGATCCGCGGTGGTCGCGAATGGTGGATTACGGGCTGATCCTCACTGGTCTTTATCCTACGGGCTTGTACAAGCTCTCCCTGCGCGAGTTTCGGGTGGGTGGAGTGATTCCGCCCTATCCGGATTGGCTCGAGCGCTTTCACCTTCCGGAAGCCGCCGGCATTGTTTTCGGGGCGTTTCTGCTCGTCTGGCTGGGTAAGACTTACCGCGAATTCCGCATGCGCCGCGGCAGCCTGCCGAAAACCCTGCTGATCGCGATCACCACGGTGGTTTCGTTTTGCCTGCCTCTTGGCAAAAACCTGGACGTTTTGTTCCAGGGTTACAATACCTGGCATTCCTTTCAGTATCTGTTCCTGTTGTGGCTGCTGAACCGTTTGCGCCTGGAGCGCGGCGAGATCGATAGCCCGCTGGTGGAAAGCTTGGTGCGCCGTAACACCATGACGGCGTATTACCTTTGTTTCCTCGCAGCCACTGGCGTGCTGGTGCTGCTGACGGTGATCGTGCGGGCGCTCACCTCGCTTTCCGCCGATCAAAGCTACTTTGTTGTGGTGCTGAGCGTGTTGCTCATGCATTACTACTTCGACCACTTTCTATTCACGCAGCCGCAGATGTTGGAATAAGACCCGATCCAAGCACCAATTCGCGGAAAGTGGAGTGCTTCACCGGCATAGACACTGGTGCGACGATTGCAACTAAACGGGGCGGAGGTTATGCATGCTTCACTATGCATGGATATTCCTGGTTCTGGCGATCATTGCCGCGATCTTCGGATTCGGCGGCATCGCCGCAGCGGCCGCCGGCATAGCCAAGGTGCTGTTCTTTATTTTCATAGCTCTGTTCATCATCGGGCTATTGACTGGGCGACGGTCCGTTTGACAGGGATGTTCTTGGAGTGACAGCCCGGGACGGTAGTTCCTGGCTTGTCGCAAATGCGAAGCGCTCCGGGGCAGGAGAGTGGGGTACGATGAAAAACAGTTCTCATGCTCCGGGGCGCTTGCGTTTTCTTCCTCTGTTTGCTTGTGGCGCCCGCGTGCTTGGGCGAGACGCCTCCTCCTTCGGCGATCGATGCGGTAATTGATTTGAGCCGCGGAGGTCCCGCGGAACTGGCCGCGGACGCCCTGATCCGGATCGCTTCCCTCGACCGCCTTCCGAAAAAGCGCCGCATGGAACTGGCGGAGCAGGCATTCCAATTGGCCGGGGCTTCTCCGATACCCTACAAAAAACATTCGGCTCTGCCACATAGCCAGGGGCCCTCGGTATTTATCGACCATGCCTATGCGCTCGACCTGGATGCTCTCTCGCTGCGGTTGCGGGCCGTGGAGGCGCTGCTGGCGCTCGACCCCGAACGCGCGCGAGCCCGTTTCGAAGAAATTCCGCCGCTGGAAATTCCGGACCTCACTTGCAGCGATTTCATGACATACGACCTGAGCCGCTATTACGAGGTGCTGGGGAGAGTGGCCGCGGAAGGCTTCACGCCCAAGGAGAACAAGGAGGGAGGGGTTGTGAAGTTCCTGGCGCGCTACCTGAATATCAGCCATCCCGCGGAAATCGTGCCGGCGGCACGGATGCTGGCCGGCAATCTGGCGGTCCCGGACGCCGCGTTTCAGAGCTTGGTTAACGCTTTTGCCGAAACTCTTAGCCGGGTCGGCGGAGACGATCGCTCCTTTACGGATGCCGCCCACCAAGCCGGTCCCGCGATTGCGGCGCTGGCCCAGGCGAGTGCCCGGCGCGGATTGCCGCCAGCGGTGGTGCTGGGCGCATATCGCGAGTTTCTAGCCAGCCACCTCACGGGCGCGCGCTGCGAAGAACTGGAAGGCGCGAACGCATCGTCGGATCCCGCCGAATATTTCAATGCCCACCTGCGCACGCCCGCAGTGGGGCCCATCGAAGGCGCCGAGCGGACCGCCGCAAAACGGGAAGGCAAACCAGAGGGTCTGGCGGCCTGCGAGAGTCCGGAGTGCCGGGATATTCGCAAGCAATACCAGAAGCTGATTTTTCACGACAACGGCCAGGCGTATCAGGAGGCGGAACGCCAATCGATAGCATGGCAGACGCGCGTGCGCGATTTTCTGACTGCGTTAGCGTCCTGGAATGAGAGCTCGGGCGCTCCGCCG
This sequence comes from Bryobacteraceae bacterium, assembly GCA_035294665.1. Classification (GTDB taxonomy): domain Bacteria; phylum Acidobacteriota; class Terriglobia; order Bryobacterales; family Bryobacteraceae; genus PSRJ01. The sequence goes on from DATGKM010000121.1 coordinate 11,622, forward strand.
CTCCAATTCTTCCGCGAAAAGGTCGACTTTTACAGCCAACTGATTGCGATCGTTCCGCAAGGCGAAACCCGGGATTACGTTTTCAGCTCAATGCTGTCGTTCCTGCTCTCTAGCCGACCCTCGGGCGAGGAGCAAATCCAGTGGTATCTCCCCGTGATTCAACTGGTGGGCCGTGCGGCGCTGGATCCGCGCGCGTTCGAGCGGGCCACCGCCGACCTGCGGCAGGCCAACGATTCCGCTATTGCGCTGGAGATGGCGCTGGAAGTGGTGGCGCCGCGCCCGGTGAGCGAGTTTATGCCGCTACTGTGACCCCCCTTCTTGCCCCGGTCAGTCCTGGAGAACGCATCGCGACGCATCTCCTAACACAGGAGACCGGCGGGGGCGCGTCCTCAGCATCGCTCCGAGTCCGCCCAGGCCGAGCAGCAACATCGTCCAGGTACCCGGCTCGGGCACGGCGGTCGGGAGGGCGTTCACGCTGACGTTGTCGAGGCCGTTGAACGACGGATCCTGGTAACCGTAGAAGGAGATGGTGGTAGAGCTTCCAGTCGCCTCTTCCGTGAAGCTGTAGTGGGTCCAGCCGAGCGCGCCCCCTACCAGATCGATGATCTGGACGCCGCCCCAGGAAACCTTGGTGTCTCCGTTGTAGGTGAAGAAGTATCCATCGGCGTTGAGGCCCGGATTAAAGTCAAAGCTGAAAGTGTATTCCTGCCCCGGTGTGGTGGACAGCGTCTGGCTGAGCGTGCACGGACTCGTGTCTTGGCATTCGACCCCGGTTTTCGCGAAGTAGTTCCCGCTCACCGGCTGTACGAAGAAGCTGCTGGTGTCGGTGGCCCATCCAGCGTTCGTCCAGCCCTCCAACGTGCCGGTTTCGAACCCGCCGTTGGTGACCAGATCCGCCCGAGCCGTTGCGGCGCCCAAGCTCAAGCCCAGGGCCAGCGCCAAGCCGGTCCAACACATGTGTGAAGCCGTCATCCTTTCTCCTGATGGGTTGCATCTTAAGTTACATCGGAATCAGCATTGCATAGTCGGCCTTGCGCGTCAACTGATTCCGAGTTCGTTCGGGTACCAGGACTATCATGGCTGCTCGGGGCTGATAGCTTCGTGCACGCGTGCCAGCACTGGTATTCCTCGAATGCCACCAGCACGCGCCTCTGCGCAGTGAGCTGGATCTATAGTCGCCTCCCGGCGACTTCATGCCGTGTCGGGCCGCGTCAGTCGATTTCACGCACGCTTACCGGAAACTCACCAACTTCTCCGCGGCCCGCTTTCCCAAGCGGATGCAATCCGGGATGCCGATGCCTTCGTAGGCGTTGCCGGCGAGTTCCAGGCCCGGAATGGCTTCGACGCGGGCTTGGATCTCCGCCAGCCGCTGGGGATGGCCCACTGTGTATTGCGCCATCGAGCGCGGCCAGCGATGGATGCGCAGGAATTTCGGCGCGGCTTCGATACCGGCGATCTCGCGCAGCTCACGGACGACAATCCGGGCGATGGCGTCATCGCTCTCGTCGAGCACGCCGGCGTCCTCCATGCCGCCGAGGAAGCAGCGGGCGACCACCTTATCTTCCGGCACGCGGTGCGGAAATTTTTCGCCTACCCAGGTGCAGGCCATGAGGCGGCGGCGCTCTTTCTTCGGAACCAGGAAGCCGTGGCCCGAAGGCCGGTGGCGCAGGTCCCTGGCATCGAAGCCCACAGCCACGGTCATCGAGGAGCTGTACGCTATGCCGCCGAGCAGTTCGGCAAGGCGCGCATCGAGCGCGGCGGCGAGTGGGGCGGCATTGTGGGCTTCGCAGGCGAGCACCACGCGTTCCGTTTCCAGCCAATCTCCACCGGCGCGCACGCGGAAACGGTTTCCGGCACGCTCCAAGGCTTCGGCGCGAAGCTGGCGCACCGTAACCGAATCCCGGATGGAGGCTTCGAGCGCCTCGATCATCTGCTGCAATCCGCTCTTGAGCGTGCGGAACAGCGGCGCGGGGGGCGCCTGATTGTGTTTCGCGGCGGCTTGTGCGCGCTCCGCCAGCACGCCCCGCGTGAGGCTGCCGTAGCGTTGCGCCAGTGTCACAAACCGCGGCAGCACGGCCGTGACACTCAACTGGCGCGGATCGCCTCCATAGATGCCGGACAGCAACGGCTCGACCAGATAATCCACGGCTTCTTCGCCGTAGTGCTCCTGGATGAACTCGGCGACGGATTGATCGCCATGGTGGGTTTTGGGAGCGTGCAGAAGTTCCAGGCCCATACGGGCCTTGGTTGTCCAACTCAGCAGCGGCGTCGAGAGCAGCGGGCCGATTTTGGTGGGAACCATCATCATCAGGCCCTCTGGCAGGGGGATGAGCCGGCCACGTTTCCAGACGTATGTTTTGCGGGAGAAGTCGTTGGACCCGATTACCTGGCCGGCGAGGCCGAGTTCGCGGATCAATTCGAGGGCGGCCGGTTTGGCGGAGAGGAAGCTGTCGGGTCCGGCTTCGAGCGTGCAGCCTTCGACCTGCTCGGTGCGGATGACCCCGCCGAGATGGGGACGCGCTTCGAAAATCGTGGCTGGAATGCCCCGGCGCGAGAGATAGTAGGCGGTAGAGAGCCCGGAAATGCCGCCGCCGATGATGGCGATGCTAGCCACGGGACCGCTCCCTTACAATCGCGGCCCGGAAACGTCTTGCAGACACCTTTTGGCTACCTCGGCCAGCGCTCGGGTGAACACTGGCGAATCGTTCAGAGACTCCGGGCGGGAAAGCGCGACGCCCCGCCCGGCGGCGTACTCTTTAAACAGGATATCGATATCGAACAGGATCTCGACGTGGTCGCAAACGAAGCCGATCGGGTCCACGATTACTTCGCGAACGCCCTCGGCGGCATATGCGTCGAGGCGGGCTTCGACCGCCGGCCCGAGCCACGGTTCCGAGGTCATGCCCTGGCTCTGATAAGCGAAGTCCCAATCGGAAATCTTCAGGCGCTCCGCGACGGCGCGCGCAGTCGCGCGAGCCTCCTGGTCATAGGGGTCGCCGCTGGCTATGGTGCGCTCAGGGACGCTGTGCGCGGTGAAGAGCACCCGCGGAGGAGGGTTTTTGGATGTGACCAGGGGTTGCAGCCGCTCGGCAAAGGCTTCAATCAGCAGCGGCTCCTTATGATAGCTCCTGGCCCAGACGAACTCGGCGGTTACGCCCGCCCGCTGCCGGGCCTCCCCGGCGCGGCGCATGTAAAGGCCCACACTGGTTTCGGAATATTGCGGAGCAAGGCAAATGGCGGCAACGCGTTCTACGCCCGCGTCCCGCACTTGTTCCATGGTTTCGGCGATAAACGGGTGCCAGTTGCGCATGCCGAAAAATACCGGCAGTTCGAGCAGTTCCCGAAGGGCTTCGGCCTGTTTGCGCGTCCAGCTAAGGAGAGGGGAACTGCCGCCGATTTGGCGGTAGCGGTCCGTGACTTCCTGGAGCACGTGCGGCGAAGGTTGACGGCCGCCACGCACATACTTCAAGTAATCCTCGACGTCTTCGAGGCGTTCCGGGGCGCCATGCGCTAACAGGAGAACCGCAGACTTCACGGACGGTATTCCCGCACCATCTGCACTACGGCGCGGACGTTTTCCGGCGGTGTTTCCGGCAGAATGCCGTGACCGAGGTTGAAAATGTGGCCGGGCCGGGTGCCGGTGCGCTTCAGAATCTCGTGCACCTTGGTGCGGAGCTCGTGCAAAGGAGCAAACAAAGCCACAGGATCGAGGTTGCCCTGAATTGCCGAGCGGTAGCTGATATCCATCCAGGCCTGATCGATATTGATACGCCAGTCCACGCCCATAACGTCGCCGCCGGCGGCGTGCAGTTCGCGGAAGTAGCCGGAAGCGCCGGTGCCGAAGTGGATTACCGGAACTCCGGTGGAACGGATCCGCTCGATGAGCGCGCGGGAATACGGGGCGGCGAAGCGAACATAATCGTCGGAAGCCAGAGCTCCCACCCAGCTATCGAACACCTGAACGGCGCGGGCGCCGGCGGTGACCTGAATATGCGCGAACGGCGCCAGAACGTCGACGATCTTGCCCATCAGGCGCCGCCAGAGCGTCTCGTCCGCGTACATCATTTTTTTGGTGCGGATGAAATTGCGGGAAGCGCCGCCTTCGATCATGTAGCTGGCCATGGTGAAGGGGGCGCCGACGAAGCCGATCACCGGGGCCTTGCCGGCCAAGGCACGGACGACGGCCTGAATCGATTCGCCTACATAACCCAGATCGTCGGTGTTGGTGGTGGAGAGGGAATCCACATCGTCAGACGTGCGCACGGGGTTATCGATGATCGGCCCCTCGCCCGTGGCGAAGCGCAGCCTGAGACCCATCGGCTCGACCGGCAGGAGGAGATCGGCAAAGATGATCGCCGCATCGACATCCAGCAATTCCACTGGTTGGAGGGTCACTGTAGCGGCGAGATCGGGGCGTTTGCAGATTTCCAAAATGCCGTGGCGGGCACGGATCTGGCGGTACTCCTTCAGGTAACGTCCGGCCTGCCGCATGAACCAGACCGGGCGCACATCGGTCGGCCGGCGGCGGCAGGCGTCCAGGAAACGGCTTGTCATGGGAGCCACGCGCATGGGAGTCAGAAACAAAACTAACACAAAACGTTTGAGTTAGGGCTGTTTTTCGGTGTGCCCGCGCGATTTTTTCGCCCGTTTGATCAGAAACTCGATGCGGCTGGCGGCGTCCGGGTGGCGATCCGGCTCGAAATGCAGGTCGGGGACATGACGGAGGCTCAGGCGGACGCCCAATTCGTGGCGCAAATAGTGCCGGGCATGGTCCAGCGCATCCAGTGCATCCCGCCGCTGCCGTTCCTGGCCGCGGACGGCCACCCGGACGCGGGCATGACGGCCATCGGGGCTGACGTGCACATCGGTGACTTCCACATCCAGCAGCCGGGGATCGTCGAGTTCGAAGGAGATGAGTTCCGCCAGTTCTTCGCGAACTGCTTCGGATACGCGCAATGTGCGCCGTTCGTCCATGGGGTAAGAGCTCTCAGCACTCAGCCGTCAGCTACCAGCCAAAACCTTTCCGCTACAGCCATTCGACGGTGGCATCGGTGAGTTCGCCGCCCAAGAGAGCGGCGGCTTCGTCCTCGGCTGAGCGCAACACTTTTTCGGCGAATTCGTGGCTGGAGGACACGGTTACGGCCGCGACGGTGGCGCGCTGCCAGAGGCCCTGGCCATCGATTTCGGCTACGGATACGTTGAATTTGTTGCGGAGCCGGTGCTTGAGGCTTTCCACTACGTTGCGCTTGTCCTTGAGGGAGTGCGAAGTCTCCAGACGTAATTCCAGCGTTAGCACGCCGATGACGGGCATAAAACGTTGGCAGGCGAAAGCGCCTGCCTCACCATACCTTCATGCAAATACTTCGGTCGCGACGCGCTCGGTGACAAATGCTTCGATGACATCGCCCTGCTTGATATCGGCATAATTCTGCAGGGTCACGCCGCACTCCATACCGCTCTTTACTTCGCTCACATCGTCTTTGAAACGGCGCAGGGAGGAAACCTTGCCAGTGTAGATAACCACGTTATCGCGCAGCAGGCGGACTTCGGAATCGCGGGTCAGGATACCATCCTGCACCATGCAGCCGGCGACCGCGCCGACCTTGGATATGCGGAACGTCTCGCGCACTTCGGCGCGGCCTTTGTAAACTTCGCGGAACACCGGTTCGAGCAGGCCCTGCATGGCGCGCTTAATCTCGTCGGTGATGTTGTAAATGATAGTGTGCAGGCGGACGTCCACGTTTTCCTGCTCGGCCAGCGCGGCGGCGTTGCGCTCCGGGCGCACGTTGAAACCGATAATGATGGCGTTGGAGGTGGAAGCCAGCAGCACGTCGGATTCGTTGATGGCGCCGACGGCGGCGCGCAACACGCGAATCTTGATTTTTTCGTTGGAAAGTTTTTGCAGCGTTTCGGAGAGCACTTCGGCCGAGCCGCCGACATCGGCTTTGATCAGGATGGGCAATTCCTTGACCTCGCCCGCTTCCATCTGCTGATGGAGCTGTTCGAGCGTCAGGCGGCTGGATTTGGCGAGCGCGGCCTCGCGCTGGCGCTGGTCGCGGAAGTTGACGATCTGTTTGGCCTTGGCGGTATCGGTAACGACTTGGAAATCGTCGCCCACATCGGGAAGCGAATCCATGCCGAGCACTTCGACGGGCGTTGACGGTTCCGCCTTGCGGACCGGCACACCACGATCGCTGAACATGGCGCGGACCTTACCAAATACGGCGCCGCAGATAAAGGAATCGCCGACATTGAGCGTGCCGTTGCGAACGAGCACGGTGGCCACAGGGCCGCGGCCGCGATCCAACTGGGCTTCGACAACCGTACCCATAGCGGGACGGTTGGGATTCGCTTTGAGATCCAGCATGTCGGTGACCAGCAGAATCATTTCGAGCAGCAGGTCCAGATTCTGATGCGTTTTGGCGGAAACGGGCACCACGACGGTATCGCCGCCCCAATCTTCCGCCAACAGGCCCCGATCGGCGAGCTGCTGCTTGATGCGGTCCGGCTGGGCGTCGGGCTTATCGATTTTATTGATTGCCACGACGATGGGCACACCGGCGGCGCGCGCGTGATCGATGGCTTCGATGGTTTGCGGCATCACGCCGTCATCGGCGGCCACCACCAGGACAACCACGTCCGTGATCTTGGCGCCGCGGGCGCGCATGCGGGTGAAGGCTTCGTGGCCGGGGGTATCGATGAAGACGATCTTGCGGCCATGGATTTCCACCTGATAAGCGCCGATGTGCTGGGTAATGCCGCCGGCTTCGCGAGCGGCCACGTTGGCTTCGCGAATGCCATCGAGCAGCGACGTTTTGCCGTGATCTACGTGGCCCATAACGGTAACGACCGGGGCGCGCTTTTCGAGATCCTTGGGATTTTCGGCCAGCTCGACCGCTTGCATGGCCTCTTCTTCATAGGTCACGGTGGAGGTGGAAGCGCCGAACTCGCGGGCGACTTCGGTGGCGAGCTTGGAATCGAGGGTCTGGTTGATGGTCGCCGGCATGTTTTTATCGAGCAACTTCTTAATTACCAGACTGGCCTTGACATCCAACTTCTCGGAAAGCTCCTTCACGGTGATGCCTTCCGAAATGGTGATTTCGCGATTGATGGGCGGTGGGCCGGTTTCGACCTGCCGGCGGGCGGGCCGCAGGATTTTTTCCTCTTCCACGCGCTCGCGCTGGGGGCGGGTAGGCCGCTTTTCGCCGGCACGCCCGCGCGGCTGTTCGACCACTGGAGGGGCGAGTCCGGGTTCGAGGCGTCCGCGGGAGGTGGGATGCTGCGGGCGCGGGCCGCCGGGGCGGGCCCCGGGCAGTTGCGGACGGATGCCGGGTGCGGTGCCGCCTCTGGCAACCAGGGGCTGACCGGGGCGGATGGGACCGCGATAAATGGGCTGGCCGGGAACGGGCGCTCCCTGCGGCCGGGGCACTCCGGGACGCAGAGGGGGTGGGGCCGGGGAGCCGGGCATGGGGACACGCGGCGCGTTGAGCTTGGCGGCGAGGTCGGGACGTGGCGGGACCACGGGGCGAGCCGCGGGCTGACCGGCGAGCGGACGCTGGCCGGGCGCCGCGGCACCGGGCTGTGCGGACGGCGCTGGACGGGCGGGTTCGGCGGGACGCGCCGGACGCGGCACGATTGCCGGACGCGGCGGCGGGGCTGCGGGGGTGCCGGGTATCGCTCTAGCCGCAGGTGGCGCGGTTTCCTGAGTCCCGGCGGGCTGCGGCTGCCGCGGGCCGGACAAAACCTGCCCAGGCCGGGGCGCCGGCGCCGCCGGCGGTTTGGCTGCCGGGGCGGCTGGACGGCCGGGGGTGAACACCACGGTGGGCGCGGCGGCCGGCGGCACCGGCGCAGGTTTACCCGCGTTCGTGGGCGGAGCTGCCGGAGGCGCCGGTGTAACGGTGGGCCGTCCCGCCAAAGGCGGATGCACCGGCCTGCCTGCCAAAGGCGGGCGCAAGGGTGCAGCCGGGCGATACTCTTCGACGGGCGGCGCGGCCTTGGCTGGGGAAGGCTCCGGTTCCGCCGCATGCTCGGCCGCGCGTCCCGCCGGCGCTGCTTCTCTGGGTGGTTCGGCGAGCGCAGCCGGAGCGGCGTGATGATGCTGCTCTTCGAGCGTTTCCGTGTGGGCCTCCGGTTCCTCGGCATGCGATTCGGGCGTGGGGGACGTCTCCACGGGTTCGGGCACAGGCTCCGATACCTCGTGGCCGTAGTGCCGGCGCAGTTTGATCGCCACGTCCTCATCGATAGAGCTGGAGTGCGTCTTCTTCTCGGAGACGCCTAGCTCCGGAAGCAGCTCCAGAATCTCGTGGGCTTTTACTTCCAGCTCGCGTGCCAGCTCATTAATACGAATCTTTCTCATAAACAGCTATCTGCGTAATTACGGAACGGACGCTTCAGACGCCCTTTTCCTCCCCCGGAATTTCGTCGCCCTGGTGGTTTTCCGCCGGGGCCTCCGGGTTGTTCTGTACAGGGGAAGCCGCGTTTTCTATCCTACCAAACTGTTCAAACTCTTCGGTTTCTACAAGCGGCTCAAATGCTTCTTCAGGGCTGTCGGGACTGTAAAGGGTTCCCGGCGGATAGTTGGTTTCGGTAAGTCCCAAGGCATCTTCCCGTGGCGGCGGCCCGGGTTCGGCCGCAAGCGAGCCGGTGCCAGTGCCTTGCACTTCGGCGGCTTCTTCAGCCGAAGCGCTGAGATCGGGCGAAACCGGTTGGGGTTCGGGTTGCGTTTGCTCCGGATTAGCCGGAATTTGGGCCTCCTCGAACTGGCTGTAGTAGGCGTTCACGATGTCCTGGATCCGCTGGAGCATATCGGCGTCTATTCCGGGGATCCTCTGGAGCTGTTCGGGCGTCATTCCGCCGAGTTTTTCGATTGTGCCGACGCTGCCCTCCACCAGTTTTGCTACCACTTTCTCTTCCAAGCCGTAATCGAGCAACACGGAAACCGGAGCGCCCGGTGCGACCAGCGCGGCCATGGCCGATTCCACTTCCTGCCGTTTCTCCTCTTCGCTTTTGATATCAATTTTCCAGCCGAGCAACTTGGCGGCCAGACGCACATTCTGGCCCTTTTTGCCAATCGCAAGCGAGAGCTGCGAATCGTCGACAATCACTTCCATGTGCCGTTCCAGCGGATCGAGGATGGTGATGCGGCTGACCTTGGCCGGGCTCAGGGCGTGCGTGGCGAACACCACCGGATCTTCCGAGTACTCGATGATATCGATTTTTTCGCCGCGCAATTCGCGAATGATGGACTGCACGCGCATGCCTTTCATACCCACGCAGGCGCCCACGCTATCGACATCGCGGTCCCGGCTCTGCACCGCGATCTTGGTCCGTTCGCCGGCTTCGCGGGCGCACCCTTTGATGGTTACGGTGCCATCGTAGATTTCCGGGACTTCCTGCTCGAAGAGGCGCATCACGAGTTCGGGAGCCGCGCGGGAGACCAGCACGCCCGGACCTTTGGCGGATTTATCCACCAGTTTGATAACGCAACGCACACGATCGCCCACCGCATAGCTTTCGAGGCGCGACTGCTCTTTCTTAGGCAGGCGGGCTTCCGTTTTGCCGAGATCGAGAATGTAGTCCGGTCCTTCCACCCGTTTGATGGTGCAGTTGACTAGCTCGCCGGTGCGGCCGGAATACTCCTGGTACACGGTTTCCCGCTCGGCTTCCCGCACCTTTTGAAAGATGACCTGCTTGGCAGTTTGGGCGGAGATGCGGCCGAGAGCATCCGTGTTCTTCTGGATGCGCACTTCAGCGCCGATTTCGGCCGCCGGATCGAGCCGGCGCGCTTCGCTCAGGGTCATTTCATGAGCGGGATCGGAAACGGTTTCGGCGACCTTCTTGACCACATAAAGCGCGATTGCCCCCGTTTTGGGGTCCATGTCGGCAACATAATCTTCGTTGCCGCGGTAGTGTTTGCGGGCGGCGATCAGCATGGCGTCCTTCACGGCGTCGAGGACGATCTGAGGATCGATGCCTTTTTCCTTGCTCAGTATTTCGATGGACTGAAAAATCGTTTCCAAAGTGACCTTCTCCAATACCCAAAAAATCTCTGGCTGGTTGTCTCCCGTGCGGTGGGTTACCAATCGAACTTGAGATTGGCCTTTTGGACCTGTTCGAGGGAAAACTGTATGGTTTTGCCGGGAGCGGCTTCGAGCGTGACCTGCCCGTTTTCGAAATGCGCCAGCATGCCTTCCCAATGGCGGCGGCCCTCAATCGGATCGCGTAAGGCGATTTTCACCTTTTTGCCCTGGAAACGCTCATAGTCGCGGGGCTTGAGAAGCTTGCGCTCGATTCCCGGGGAACTGACTTCCAGAGTGTAGCGGCCGCCGGGCACTATGTCTTCGACATCCAAAATGGTGCCTACCTGCTGGGAGACCAGCTCACAATCGGCGTGCGTTACGCCTTCGGGTTTATCGATCGAGATACGGACCATGCGCTGGCTGCCGCCGCCTTTCACCTCGACTTCGACCAGCTCCATCCCCTCGGATTCGAGTACCCGCTGCGCGATTTCTTCGATTTTGGATGCCACCAAACCCGGCATTGTTACTCAAAAATGTTGGATCCAACAAAAAAGTGGGCTTTCGCCCACTCATCGTATCCGTCATCCAACAGTTATTATTGTAGCGTGTGCCGGGCGGAATAGCGAGCGGATTGAGGCCGGGGCGCCCGGCCGGTTCGCCAGGGCGGCAATTGGGAGCGTGAGTGGCGAGTTGACGGCGCAACCTTTGGCCCGCGCGCTTCGGTCTGGTTGAATCAGCCGGTTTGACCTTGACGAAGAGCTTTCCCTATACTGGTGTGGAGCATGTATATTCTGGTATTGATCGTCCACATAGTTGTGTGCATTTTTCTGACGATCGTGGTATTGCTGCAGAGTGGACAGGCCGCCGACTTGGCGGGCGCCTTCGGCGGCATGGGATCGCAAACGGCGTTCGGACCACGCGGTTCGGCTACCCTGCTTTCCAAGGCTACGACGGTTTCAGCGATTATTTTTATGGTTACGTCGATGACGCTCTCCATCATGGCAACCAAGAATGCCGGGTTGGGGGCAACGGTACTGGAGGGAGGACCGAAACCGGTGCCCGCCAAAAGCGTTCCCGCGACGCCTTCGAAGACAAACGTGCAGATCCCCGGTGCCCCGGCCCAGCAAGGTAGCGGGAATGTTGGGAATGTTCCGGTCGCCCCACCACCGGCGCCCGCGAACCAACCCGCAAAGAAGTAACGGTCCCAAAAGAGCGGAGGTGGCGGAATTGGCAGACGCACTAGCTTGAGGTGCTAGCGGGAGCAATCCCGTGGGGGTTCAAGTCCCCCTCTCCGCACCACTCACAAAACAAAGCACCTATGGCCCCACCAAGCACATCCCAAGTTGGCTTTTCCAATCCCTCAGTGTAACGATTTTTGCGGGGATTCCTCACCGCCGTCCTTCGGAGGTCGTGGAAATGGAGATTGGGACACCTGCCTTCCGGGTGGCCAGTGCCCACGATGCACGGAAGTCCCTAATTGGCTCCCCCCTCCGATGAAACACCCAAGGGCATATTCACGCGCCCAGGCGGAGTATGCGATGGAGTGGAGAGCCCATTGGTGAAAGGTCTGGCAAAGGAACTTTGGACAAGCCCATCGCCAATGGACCCAGCGCAACTTGCCGCTGCTGGCGACCACGGGTGCGATGCCGCTGTACTGCTGGATCTGGGCGGCGCTTTGGTATCGCTCGCGCTGGCTTCCCAGAGCAGCGATGAGCCGCGGCGTCATGACCGGGCCGGCGCCGGGAAAGGACTTTAACAGGGCAAAATCGGGATGCGCTTGGGCCAACTCGTCAATCTGCTGGTCGTACACCAAGATGGCCGCCCACCCCAGAACGGCAGCGCTCGACGACGTGACCACCGCGATATCCGTCGTGGCAGCAACTGCCTTACGAATCGGATCCAGCCGTTGTTGGATTCAGTCGGGGTCACGACTGTTGTGATCGATTCAGAACCGCTCGATCGTCGCCGGCTTGGCGCGCTGGAGCTTCGCGAGGGTAGGCCACTGTTCCAGAAAATCGGCGGCGATGTTGGAACCGATCTCGTCGAACCATTCCAGCACTTGAGGAAAGTACATCTTTAGATGCGCTGTAAGCCGGTTCGAATACGGCGTCTTCTGGTGCACGAATTTCCGCCGTTGTTCCACCAACAACTGCAACGTGCGTGTCTCCGCTGTAGCCGGGTTGAACCGTCGGAGTTTGTCCCGGTGGAGCACGAGAATGTCCAGCAAGAGCCGGGCGTCGCTCGGATCGTCTTTGGCACCAGAGGGTCGAAAACTCTTGCGGTAGTTCACCAGAAGCGTCGGGGGAACGGGAAAAATCACGAGGTGCTCATACTTGGTCAGCATGAAGACGAGCGATCCTCGCGATTGTTCGACAGCGACTGCGACCGCCTGTCCGCCAAACCGCATCGGCAGTTCAGCGGCCCAGACGTCAATCGCCTCAGGAGTGTGGTCGATCGCGCCGGTCTCCACCTTCGATGTCCCGGCCTGCGG
>DATGKM010000122.1:0-28438 GCA_035294665.1 Bryobacteraceae bacterium
TTCGCGCTCTGACCAGTGCGATCCACGATTACCTCAAGGACTACAACGAGAACCCCAGACCATTTCGATGGATCGCGAGCGCCAGCCGAATCATCCGCAAGGTCAATAAATATAAAGCTATTTCAGAGACGGCAGACTAGCCGATTCCGAGGTCGTCGATCCGCTCCAGGGGCGAGCCGCACACGCGGCAGATGACGGCGTGGCAATCGCCGCAAACCAGCGGGTCCGGGACCGGACGGGCGCAAGTGGGACAGTACAATTCGATGGCGGCATGCTCCGGTTCGGGCATACCGCCATTTTTATACCACGGTTATCGTGGGCGGCGCTTAGAACTGGAAGCGCGCCACCAGTTGGCCCTGGCGGGGTGGGCTGAATACGGTGCCTGTGTTGATGTAGCCGAAGCCGGAGGTGGTCTGGTTGCCCTTGGTTTGCTGCGTCGCGAGCGCATTGGAAACGAAGGGATTGTTCATCTCCGTGCGGTTGAAAATATTGGTGAATTCGGCGCGGATTTGCAGGTTGTATCGTTCTTTGACGCGGAAGACGCGGCCGAGGCTCATGTTTTCCACGGGGCGGCGCTGATACCGGTAGTTGTCGTAGTAGGCCGCGGCCGTTCCCCACTGGCCGGGGAGAGGATTGGTCCAGGCGGCGGGGTTCAGTACGAACGTGGTGTTGGGATCGAAGCAGTGGCAGTTCAGGTCCTTGGTGAACAAGGGCACGCCCGGAACGCGGTTCATGAAAGTGCCGCCGGTGGTCCCGGTGACGCCCGTATTCCGATAAAGAAGCTGAGCGAGGCCATTGCTCGCGGTTGGCGAGAGGATGGGCAAGCCGCTGCCGTAGCGGAGCACCGCGCCCAACTGCCAATCCCGCGTGATCCAGGAGACTACCTTGTTGCCCAACAGTCCGCTGCCTTTATAAGCGGGAGTGGTGTAGTTGCCGGCGAATACGAACAGGAACGGCTGATCGAGGCCGGAGAGATAGCGATTTTGCGCGCGATTGAATACGTCGTTCGTGGCGGGTGTGACAGGGGATAAGGTCGAAATATCGCCTTCGGTGCCTTCCGCGAAGCTCTTGCTCCAGGTAAAGGAACTCTGAAAATCGAGGCCGTGAGAGAAGCGCTTGGTGGCTTTGGCTTGCAGGGCGTTGTACCAAGTGTCGCCATCGGGCGCCCAGTGCATGTTGGTGATGTTACCGAATTGGGGGAACGGGCGGAGGGATTGCGCTACCGGCGCGGTGAGCGGGAAGCCGGGATAGGGCGGATTACCGAAGCCCCTGGCGATCGCGAGCGGGGAATTGAGAGGCTGGCCGAGGAGTTGCAGGTCTTGTGGATTATTGCGGCTGAGGCCGTGAGCGGCCAGGATCTGGTCAGTGATGCAATTGGGGCAGATGATGTAGGCGGAGTTCCAATAAGCGCCGCGGTTGCCGACGTAGGTGGCCTCCACCATCAAATTGGAACCGATCTGGCGCTGCAGGCCGGTGCTCCACTGGATGATTCTGGCCGGGCGGCCGGCATGAGGATCGATCTGCTGGGAGGGCGATGCAATCGTGCCGGGCAGCGGGACCTGGCCGGGGTTGAAGTTCGGCCAGGTGATCTGATACGGGATGCCGGATTGAAGCGTATAAGCCGGTGTGCCGTAAGCCGGCGCGTTGTAGGTGTACTGCGAACCGGTGGAGAGTGAGTTAAGGCCATTGTCGTCCGTCTTATAGTAAGAGACTCCGGAGCCGATGCGCAGCACGGTCTTTGGCGTAATCTGGTAAGCCATTCCGAGCCTGGGGCCGAAAGCGTAGGGGTAATTATGCGCAATATCGCAATTGCAGTGACCCGGACCGTAGCCGTCGAATGCCACGGCGCCGGGTAGATTCCCAGCGGCCGGGTTTAATGTGCTGGCCGAGAAATAAGGGATGCGGCCGTGCTCTTCTTTTAAGTACGTTTCAAAGTCATAACGCAAGCCGTAATCCAGAGTAAATTTGCGAGTGACCTTCCAGGAGTCCTGCACGAACCAGGAGAAGGAGTGACTCCCCATGCGCGATTTCGAGGGAACGCCGATGTAACCGTTGTCCACGCCGCCTAGAAGAAAGCTCGCGTAAGGGTATCCTACAGTACCGCCGGCAAGTGACTGGCCATTGGTAGACGGCAGCCCCGATTCGACAGCGCTAAAAATGAGCCAGCCATTGGCATAAGTCTGGTTGTAGGCGGGATAGCCTTCAACGATCAGCTCACCGCCCGCCTTATAAGTGTGGTTTCCCCGCACCCATGTCAGGCTGGTATTCCCTGTCGGCTTATAGTTCGTAAGCCGGGCGGTGGATCCCGGTCCCATACCGGCCATTCCGCCCTGGCCGCCGCAACTCCCGGGTGTTGCGCCGGCGGGACAAAGTCCCTGAAGCGAGGGGAACAGATCGGTGTAAGTCCCGCGCAGCCCAAGCTGGGAAGCGGGATTGAACGCAGGCGTGGGATTGTTGTCATGCAGATCGATCAGGCCGGCGCCGAAGTGCAGCAGCATGGTGGGCGTCAGGGTCTCATCGAAGTTCAAGCGGATGGTGTGCGCCACAATGTCACTCGGCACGGCGGTGGTAATGGGAGCGGGCAGCACAGTGTTATTCGGAGTACTTGTGGAAGTGCGGGACCAGTAACCGGAGATCTTCGACTTGGAGCTGATCTGGTAGTCGATCTTGACGGAGGGAATATACGTGAGGCGAGGATTGCCGTAAGTAGCAATGTAATTGTTTATGAGATTGGAATTGGTCGGCAGGGGTATCAATTTCTGGATAGCTAAAGCTACAGGGTCCTGCTCGCTGAGGGGGATGGTGTTGTTCGGAAAGGGATCGCGGACCACCTGGCCATTTTCGACGCGCTGTGTGTTGGGGTCGTAAATGGTGTTTTCCAGAATAGGGCGGCCTAGCGGATCGCAGTTCGGGTTGGATGTGGGGCAGAGGTTGCGATAGGTGAGGGCCTGGCTGAAATCGCCCTGGCGGTACTGAAGAGTCGGCACCGTAGTGGGGATGTTGTTGTTGATTACGGTTTCGCGGAACTCTTCGAAGTTAAAAAAGAAGAAGAGCTTATCGTGCCCGTTATAGATTTTGGGGAGCACCACGGGGCCGCCGGCGGTAAAGCCGAAATCGTTGCGGCGCTGGCGGGGGCGCAGCAGGCCGCCGTGACCGTCGTTTGTGAATGGCGTGCCGGCATTGAGCGCTTCGTTGACGAAGTATTCGTAGGCGCTTCCATGGAACTGGTTGGTGCCGGACTTCATAGTGACATTGAAGTAACCGCCGCCGACCTGCCCGAACTCCGCCGCGAAGTTGCTGGTCTCGACCGCGAATTCCTGAATCGCATCCACGCTCGGCTGAGTCATGGACTGGGTGGTAATGAGTCCGTTGGTGGAGTCCTGGCCTTCGATGCGCAGCGATTCGGTATTGCTGGGAAGGCCATTGAGGCGAACGTTGGTGTCCGGCGTCCAGGCGGAACCAGGCAAGACCTGCAATACGGCGTAAGGATTGCGAATGCCGGCCGTACCGGCGCTCGATCCAATTCCGAGCACCGGCAGATTGTCCATGGCATTGGTGTTGACATTGTGGCTCAGTTCGCCGCTTTCGGTTTTGAGTAGAGGAGCGGCCTCGGCGACCGTCACGGACTCCGTGCTGGCGCCGACTTCGAGAGTCACATCGATGCGCAGCGTCTGCGCTACCGGCAGCGCCAGATTCTGGCGGACGAATTTCTTAAAGCCCGGGACATCCACAGTCATTTCGTAAGTGCCGGTAGGCAACTGGGAGAGTGTGTAATTTCCGGTGGCGGAACTACCGGCCTGGTAGACGGCCCCGGTTTCGAGTTGCCGCACCTGAATGGAAGCGCCCGGGACTACCGCGCCCGCCGGGTCGCTGACCGTTCCGGTGATGGTGCCGCGGTCGCCCTGTGCCAGCAAGGCGGCGGCGCCAAGCAATAGAAATGCCGTGAACGATAGAATGCGGCCCATCAGATCCCCCTGTCTTTATTGAGCACACCGCGCACCGCGCGGTTCACAGGCTGAAGCCTGTCCACCTCTGACGCTAAAGCTTTGGCGATCTTATCACGGTGCCGAGGGGCCGTGCAATCGAATGGCATCGAATCGTTTTGGTCATTGACAGGTTCGCGGAATGGGTATATTTTCTGGCGGGAGCAGTGTCAGCCGATGCGAATTGTCTGTGCCATAGTGTTGACCGCGGGAGCGCTCGCGGCCCAGAGCGCCAAAACTAATGGCGCTGATTGGCCTACTTATAATCACGATCTGGGGGCGACGCGCTATTCGCCGCTGGCGGAGATCAATCGGGAGAACGTCTCGCGGTTAGCAGTGGCCTGGTCATACAAGATGCGGCCGGGAGCGAACAGCCCACCCGCGTCGACCATGAACCAGGTGACTCCGATCGTGGTGGATGGAGTGATGTATCTGCCCGCCGGCAATCGCGTGGTGGCGCTCGAAGGGGATACGGGGAAAGAGATCTGGAGCTACGAATTGCCGTCCGGAGTGGCTTCGCAGCGGGGGGTGGCTTGGTGGCCGGGAGACCGCAACAATCCGCCGCGGATTCTGTTTACTTCCGGGCACAAGATGATCGCGCTCAACGCCAAAACCGGCAAGCTCGATCCGGGCTTCGGGCAGGAAGGCGCAATGACGATGGACGTGCCCTATGCCGGGGTGCCCACGGTATTTAAGGATGTGATCGTGGTGGGGATGAACGTCTTCGGTCCGGGAGAGCCGAATCCTCACCCGCAGGACGAAGTGCCCGGCGGATTGCCGGGCGATTCACGCGCTTACGACGCGCGCACCGGCAAAAAGCTCTGGGATTTCCACGCGATTCCGCACAAAGGCGAACCGGGCTACGATTCGTGGCCGGAGGACGCCTGGAAGGGGCACGCGGGGAACAATATGTGGTCGTACGCGGCCACGGTAGACGCGCAGCGCGGCGTGGTGTACATGCCGATGGGCGGGCCGGCGGCGAATTATTACGGAGGCGACCGCAAGGGCGATAATCTCTACGCCAATTCCGTGGTGGCGGTGGACGCGGCGAGCGGAAAACTGAAGTGGTTCTTCCAGACAGTGCATCACGAATTGTGGGATTACGATCTGCCGCCAGATCCGATCTTGATTGACATCGTGAAGGATGGGAAAAAGATCCCCGCGCTGGTGCAGACCGGCAAATCGGCATACATGTACATCCTGGACCGGAACACCGGCAAACCGGTGTTTGGGGTGGAAGAACGGCCGGTGCCAAAAGGCAATGTACCGGGTGAGTGGTATTCGCCGACGCAGCCGTTTCCCCTAAAGCCGCCGCCGCTCGGACGCGTAAGTGTCACCAAGGAAGATCTGGTCACAGCGGAAGACACTACGCCGGAACACGCCGCGGCGTGCCGCGAACTGTGGGAAAAGAACGGGTTCCAGGATTCGGGCCCGTTCACGCCTTGGGCTTACCAGGCCGAGGGCAAGCCGGCGCATGTGACGATCAGTTTCCCGGGACCTACAGGGGGCACGAACTGGGGTGGAGCGGCGGCCGATCCCACTACGGGCTACGTGTTTGTCAATTCGCAAGACAGCCCAGGCGTGGGATGGATTCGCAAGAATCCGAATTACGGCCAGCCGGGACAACTCGAATACGACAAAGCGCCGGGCTTTTTGAGTTTCAGCGCGCCTGCGCAAGACGCCAATGGCAAGCCGATTGGGAATTTGCCGTGTGTGAGGCCGCCCTGGGAGCGGCTGTTCGCGGTAAATGCGAACACCGGCGAAATTGCGTGGCAAGTGCCGCTGGGCATCACCGAAGGGCTGCCCCCCGGCAAGCAGAATACCGGCCGGGCGGGCGCATTTGCGGGTCCGATTGCGACGGCCGGCGGGCTGGTGTTTATCGGCGCGACGAATGACAATCGCTTCCGCGCGTTCGATTCGAAGACCGGCAAAGAGCTTTGGAGCACCAGGCTCGATTACACGGCCACCGCCGTGCCGGTTACGTATCGCGGAAAAAACGGGAAGCAGTACGTAGCAATCGTGGCCGCGGGCGGCGCGGCGCGAGGGAACGGGCAGGCGCTGATGGTGTATGCGCTGCCTTAGCCAGACCGAGGCCCGGGGCTAGACGGATCAAGTTGATCCATTTGCTTCCGCTAAGTGATTGATTATTCGTAGAAGGAGACCGGAAATCGGTAAAAAAATTACCGATTTCGTGGCAATGGGTGCCGCGGGGGTAGGTTAGCCGCGGGTCACAATTTCCGTGCTGGCTTCGGCTAGGCCCGCGGCGGTGGCGGTGATGCGCACGGTTCCGGTCCGGCCGGGCTGGGAGCGGACGATCAGTAAGGCAAGGCCATTGAAGGCGTTGCGGTAATCGGTGTGGAATGGCTCGATTGTGGCGGGGTCGCCATTATCGACGCCAGCGATCGTGCCGGGACCGTCGAGGCGGAAGCGGACCAGATTCGCGGCCTTCGGGCAGAGGGTGCCGTCTTTATCTTCAATGCGAACGGTGATGAAAGAGAGGTCGTCGCCATCGGCATGGATGATATTGCGATCGGGAGTGAGTTTCACTTTGGCTGCCGGGCCGGCGGTACGTGTCTGCGTGCGGGCCGCTACTTTACCGCCGCGATAGCCGACCGCTTCGAGAGATCCAGGCACAAACGGAACCTGCCATAAGTGACGATACTGTGTGAAGAACTTTTCTTCCCGGCTGACGTTCGGCCCCGCGGGGAGTTCCACCAGATCGGCCCCCCGGCGCTTGCGGCCGAGTGACTTGCCGTTGTGAAACAGTTCCACTTCGTCGCAATTGGAGTAGCACATCACCGGGATAGGCTGGCCCTCGCGGCCTTCCCAGTTCCAATGCGGCAGCAGATGGATCATGGGATCTTTCGTCCAGACGCTCTGGTAAAGGTAGTAGCGGTCCTTGGGGAAGCCGGCGAGGTCGACCATGCCGAAGTAGGAACTGCGCGCGGGCCAATCGTGGCTGTTATCGGCGCCGGGATGATAGTCGAAGTAAGGAGTCGGTTCGCCCAGGTAATCGAAGCCGGTCCAGACGAATTCGCCCAGAATTGCCGGTAATCGGTCCTGGTAGGTGAATTCGACATCGGGCATGTAAGCCCAGGAGGCAGCGATGATGTCGTAACTGGAAATTTCGAGCGAGGGGTCCTTCTGATATTTCACTAGCGGCAGATGATAAACACCGCGGGAACTGACACAGGATGAGGTTTCCGAGCCGAGCAGAATGCTTTTGGGATGAGCTTTTGTAAATTCTTCGTACATCCAGGGGCGATAGTTGATTCCGACCAGATCGACCTCATCCGCCAGCCCGCTTTTGAAAGCGCTTTCGGGGATGTTAAAGGCTGAAGTAGTGGGGCGGGTGGGGTCTTCCTCGTGGAAGAAGCGCACCAAGCGGCGCGCTTCGTCGCGGCCCTCGGGCCTGCCTTGTTCGGGAATCTCGTTTCCGATGCTCCACATGATGACGGAGGGGTGATTGCGGTCGCGGCGCACCATATCGCGGACATCGCGTTCGCTCCACTCATCGAAATACTTCTGGTAGCCGTTGGGGACTTTGGGGACGCGCCAGCAATCGAAAGCTTCATCCATGACGACGAAGCCCATCTGGTCGCAAAGATCGAGCAGTTCCGGGGCGGGCGGGTTGTGGCTGGTGCGGATAGCGTTGACGCCGGCCTGCTTCAGGATTTGCAACTGGCGCTCGATAGCGCGGCGGTTGACGGCGGCGCCAAGCGCGCCCAAATCGTGATGGTTGCAGACGCCGTGCAGTTTGAGGTAGCGGCCGTTGAGCTCGAAGCCGCGGTTGTTTGAGAAAGCGATGGCGCGGACGCCGAAGGGAGTGACGTAGCGATCGACAGTGCGGCCCTTCTGCCTGATTTCGCACGATATGGAATAGAGGAAGGGATTGTCGATGTCCCAGAGCTTGGGTTTGACCAGCCGGAGAGTTTTCGTGTCCACCTGCATACCGTTCGGCGGAATGACAATTCCATTGGAGACAAAGTCACTTATAACAACTGGGACTTCATCCAAGATCTTAGGAATGATCGTTACTTCGGCTATTTCGTTGGAAAGATTCCGCACTTCCGTTCTGACCGTCACGTCCGCGAAGTCAGCCGAGACATTCGATGTAGTGACATAGGTACCCCAAATCGGCACATGCACCGGCCCGGTCTCTTCGAGCCAGACATTGCGATAGATCCCGGCGCCGGGATACCAGCGGGAGGAGTGATCCTCGGGTGCGAGGCGGACGGCGATCACATTGGGCTCGCCGAAGCGCAGGTGCGGGGTCAAGTCGAAGAAGAAGCTGCTGTAGCCGTAGGGCCGGCCGCCGAGATCGTGGCCGTTGCACCACACGCGGGAATTGGCCATGGCGCCATCGAACAGGATGGTGAAATAGCGGCCGCGGGCCGAGGCAGGAAGGGTGAAGGTTTTGCGATACCAGGCGATTCCGAAGGCGGGGAGCGCGCCGGTGTGGGGGTTCAGGTCGCGGTCGAAGCGTTCGAAGATGGCCCAATCGTGAGGCAGGCGCAATTGCTGCCAGGAGCCATCGTCGAAATCCGGCTGGGCCGCGTCTTCGGCTTCACCTTTGAAGAAGCGCCAATCGTCGTTGAAGCTGATGCGGCGGGGACCGGAGGGCGCAGTGGTTTCGGGCGCGCCGCGGAGAGCCGCGACCGCGGAGAGCCCGGTGAGAAACGTGCGGCGCTTCATCCTCTTCTGCCTTGCGGCCGGCCGCTCAAGGAAGCACGGCGCGCCAGGGCCAGCAGAATCGTGCCGAACAGCACCATGCTGAGGCCGGAATAGAGATTCACGTTGGTTTCGGCCAGCGGCGCCGTTGTGCCGGGGAAAAGGATGCCCATCAGGGTCACGATAATGCCGGTCAGCAGGAAAAACAAGCCGGAGGGGACTCGGAGGTCCATATCTCAATTGGTAACACAGGTCGCGGCCATGTCAGCGGAACGCCCAGTTCAGGAAGGCGCAGCAAACGAGGACAGTCACAGCTAGCAGCACCGGGCGTTCATACCAAGGGACGTTGCCCTCACGGGGGATCGGCGTAACGCCCCAAACCAGACCTTTCAGTTCCTCGACGGGCTTGCGCCGGGTGACCAGGCTGATGGCCACAGTGACCAGAAAGCAGACCGCGAAAGCCCAGATGGCGATCCAGAAATTCTGCGCCATGGTGGAGGGATAGGTGGCGAGTGGCGCGATCCATCCGCCCTTGCCTTCGGCTACGGTCAGGCCATGGGTCGCCGCGGCGGCAACCGTACCGCTGAGGAGGCCGAAGAAAGCGCCGTTGGCCGTGGAGCGTTTCCAGAACATGCCCAGGAGAAATGTGGCAAACAGCGGCGCGTTGACGAAGCCGAAAACGAGCTGGAGCAGGTCCATGATGTTGTTGTAGAGCGTGGCGAGATAGGCGCAGCCGATCGAAAGCAACACGCCCACCACTGTGGTGATGCGGCCGACTTTTAAATAATGCGCATCGGGGGCGTGCTTGCGGATGTAGCCCTGGTAAATGTCATAGGTCCAGACTGTGTTGAAGGCAGTGACGTTCCCGGCCATGCCGGACATAAATGAGGCCATCAGTCCCGTGAGGCCCACGCCCAGGAGGCCCGAAGGATAGAACTGGGCCATCAGGGTAGTGAGCACCTGGTCGTAATCGTAGCCTGCGCCTTTGCGCGGCAAAGTATAACCGACACCCATCCGCGAGAGCGCTACCGCCGCGATACCCGGCAGGATCACCACGAAGGGCAGCAGCATTTTGGGAAACGCGCCGATGAGCGGCGTGAGGCGGCCTTCGGCCATGCCGCGGGCGGCCATGGCGCGCTGGACCACCAGGAAATTCGTGCACCAGTAGCCGAAGGAGAGCACGAAGCCAAGCCCGGCCGCCATGCTGAAAAGCTCCACTCCCATGGGGTTATCCGTCGCGTGGCCCATGTGGCCCCAGGCGCTGGTCATCACGGCGGGGAGGCGGTGAGCGATCCCGCTCCAACCACCGGCTCTCGATACAGAGAGCCAGGCCAGGGGCGCGAAGCCCATCACGATCAGGAAGAATTGCAGAACTTCGTTGTAGATCGCACTGGTGAGGCCGCCGGCCAAGGTATAGGCCAGCACGATGGCGGCTGAGAGAAGCACGGAGGCCGTGAAGCTCCAGCCGAGGACCAGCTCGAGCAGCAGGCCGAGGGCGTACATGGAAATGCCGGAGGAAAAGACGGTCATCACCGCGAATGCGAAGGCGTTGAAGCCGCGCGTCTTCTCATCGAAGCGGAGCTTGAGATATTCCGGCACGGAACGGGCGCGGCTGCCGAAATAGAAAGGCATCATGAACACGCCCATGAACACCATGGCCGGGATGGCGCCGAGCCAATAAAAATGGGCCGTCATGATGCCGTACTTGGCGCCCGAAGCGGACATGCCGATGAGCTCTTGCGCGCCCAGGTTGGCGGCGACAAAAGCCAGGCTGGTAATCCACAGGGGAACCGAGTGGCCGGAGGTGAGGAAGTCGGCGCTGGTGGAAACGGTGCGCTTGAGGTACCAACCGATGCCCAGGACGAAACCGAAATAAAGGGCCAGAATTACGTAATCGACTGCGTGGAGGGTCATGTAAACTGCTTATCCTCCATGATATCGGCTGGATAGTACCGGATTTGGGAACCATGGACGATTCAGGACACTATTGCCCGGCCGCGGCGATTTAGGAATTGATTTTTCGGCGAAGACGGATTCCGCCCAGCACGGCTATTCCCGCAAGGCACATGCTGAAAGCCGTGCCGCCAGGAGCGGTTGTGTGAAGGTTAGTGAATCGGTGAAGAATGATGAGGCGCACATGGTTATGTCGGGGAACGTGTTCGAGCCCTCGACAGATCCCGAGATCTCCGCTTTCAGCGTGCCGTAGGCGGCATAGCGAAAACTAAAACCGCTGCTGCTGGCCTTGAGCCTTCGGCCTGCGGGCGTTGGGCTGCATGGCGTGATTGTGCCTCATCTGCGCCAAGGCCTCCACCTGAGCCTCGGGGATGCTGGCGGAGACGGTGACCGTGTTGCCGCTGGCGGTCACCAGTACCGATTTCAGCGCCGTCACTGCCTGGGTATTCTGCTGGAGCTGCATCTCGCCCAAGTTCAGCAGGAACTGAAGGACATTGGCCATGGCGGTGGCGTTCTGCGCCGTATCCGCCAGCAATTGCGCGTTGAGCACTACCTGCGCTCCGAATTTCATGCCGCCGCTGGCCTGCGCAATGTTTTGAAAGGTGTTGGCGGGCAGGGCCTGTAAGTTGGGCGTGCTGGAGGGTACTTTCAGCGCGGGCAGAGGCACTTCGGAGATGCCCCAGGCATCTTCCGTGGCGCTCAACTGGTTTACGGCAACGAGTAAAGAGGCGGGCAAAGTCGAAGGGGCCGATTGGCGGTCAATGGCTGCTTTTACGCTGGCGATATCGCCCGCAATCGCGATATTGCCGCTCAAAAAGGCGAAGCCATCGCCGTGCCGGGAATTTTCAGTGATCGTCACGCCGTGGTAGTTCTCCGAAGTCGCGCCCGAAGCTTTAGCGGCGGCGCCGATGGAGCCGGCGTCGAAGGTGCCGCGCGCCAGAACCAGGTGTGAAGCGGTTTTGCCATTGCCGTTGGCGGCCACCAGCACTTCGTCCAGATCTTTGGTGGGGTCGAAACCGGTTTCGGCAACGAATTCCTGGAAGTGCGGGTCCTGGGCCTGCAGCTGTTGAATGACGAACTGGCCAAACAGGGAAGTCTTTGCCTGATCGACATTAATGCCGGCCAGCATCTTGGTGTCGGGCATGACCAGATTGAGCAACTGGGGATCGGCGGCCTGAAGCAGGCCGGCGGAGGGGGCGCTTAAAATTGCGGCGCTGAGAATCCACGATCTCATATACAAAAAGGACGTGCCTTTCGGTTCAATGTTAACAGCGTTTTGAAACGCTACGGAATGGGGATCTGGTCCACAATTTCGATGCCAAAACCTTCGAGCGCGACAATCTTGCGGGGGTGGTTGGTGAGGAGGCGAATGGTGTGCAGGCCCAAATCGGAGAGGATCTGCGCGCCGATGCCGTGCTCATGCTGCAACTGCCGCTGGCCATCGGCGCCCTGGTAATGCGAGAACTCGCGGTTGTGCGAGGAGAGGCGCAGCTCGCCTGGGTTTAGGGGGATGTTTGGGGGCATGCTGGACGGCATGTTTTCGCGGTGAAGCCGAAAGCCGGGGCCGCTTTCGTGCAGGTAGACCAGCACGCCGCAGCCTTCTTCGACGATCATGCGCAAGCTCTGCCGCACGAGGCGCCCGCATTCGCAGGCGGTGGAATGGAAGACGTCGCCGAGAATGCAGCGCGAATGCATCCGCACCAGCACGGCTTCTTTACCGGTAAGATCGCCATGGACGAGGGCAATGTGGTGTTCGGGGTTGAGGTCGCTGGTATAGGCAATGGCGCGGAAGGTTCCGGCTTCGGTTTGCACACAGCCTTCCGCCAGGCGCCGCACGAATTTTTCGTGCTTCATGCGATAGCGGATGAGTTCGGCAACCGAAATCATGAGCAGGTTGTGGCGCGCGCAGAAGCGCTCCAGTTCGGGAACCCGGGCCATGGAGCCATCCTCGTTCATGATTTCGCAAATCACGCCGGCGGGAGTGAGACCGGCCAGGCGCGCCAGATCGATCGAGGCTTCGGTTTGCCCGGCGCGCACCAGCACGCCGCCTTCGCGGGCGCGCAGGGGAAACATATGTCCGGGGCGCGCCAGGTCTTGCGGCCGGCAGGCCGGATCGATCGCTTTGAGAATGGTTTTCGTGCGGTCCGCGGCCGAAATCCCGGTGGTCACGCCTTCGCGCGCGTCAATGGATTCGCAGAACGCGGTGCCGAAAGTCGAGGTGTTTTGCGCCGTGATCAGGGGGAGCCGGAGCTGGTCGCAGCGTTCGGCGGTGAGCGCGAGGCAGATGAGGCCGCGACCGTAGGTCGCCATGAAATTGATGATTTCGGGCGTGGTTTTTTCCGCCGCTATGGTCAAATCGCCTTCATTTTCGCGGTCTTCGTCATCCACCACGACCACGATGCGCCCGGCGCGCAATTCCTCGAGGACCTCAGGTACCGGCGAGAAGGGCATCCTTTTAATTGTAGTGTGCGCGGGAGGGTTCGTTTTATTCGGGGGGAAGCAGTTCGGCGACGCGCACAGTTTCGCCACGGTTTTCAAGCGAGACCGTGTCGGATTCGGAGAAAAGCTGGATAAGGCGGTAGCCGGTTGGCGACGGTTGGCGATGCATAACGAGCATTCGCCGGTTCAGATCCAGAACCCAATACTCCGGGACTCCGGCGGCGGCGTAGATTACGGCTTTGCGGGACAGATCGAAGGCGGCGGTGAAATCGGCGACTTCAACGGCCAGTAGCAGTTCCTCGCCGCGCGGGTGGCGCCCGGTGAATTCCGGCTTATGTTCCAGCAGAACGGCTAAATCCGGCTCGGGGAGGCTGCGCGTCCGGTCGGCGGATGAGGCCTCAATCGGAAGTTGGCCGCGCACCCGGGGAAGTCCGAAGATGCCGGCCAACCAAATCAGCGTCAATTGGATGGCCGATGCGTGCCGGGGATTTTGCCCCATCTTGTCGATCAGGTCTCCGTCAATCAGTTCGTACCGGTGCCCTTCGAAAAACCCCGATTCTCGCAGGCGGTCCACTTCCTCCCGCGTGAAACGCTTTCGCGGCAGAGCTTCGATCGCGTTGTCATGCGGAAGTAAAGGCGCCGCGGACATATCTTCACCTCGATTTTAGCGCTTACCGCAGATACAACCGAACCCCCACGAACGCCCCGTCCAGCCGCCCTTTCATATAAAAGTCGGCTTGCGGCGAGGTTTTGAAATAGAGCAGGCGCGCGCCCGCGCGTAATTCCACTTTGCCGAATTTGTAAGCCAGATCCGCATCGGCGTTCGCCACGGCGGAATGCCGCGGAATATCGAAGCCGCTCCCATTGGCTTCGAGCCGGGCATTGTTGGAGAGGTAATAGGTTATGCCCACGCCCAGGGACGGCAAGATGAGAGATTTCGAGCCCGAACCGTTCGTGGGCGAAGCGGTGCTGAGAGGCGCATTGAAACCCGACTGGACACCCACGTATTGCACCTGCCAAAGCGTCTTCAGCCGGAAGCGGCGGCGGGCCGGGGGATACGGCCACGTCAGAAAATCGAAGGAGACGTTGACGCTTTGCAGGCGATAGTTCGTGTCGATGTTGTCTCCCTGGTTCAAACCCGTGCCCCAAAGATTCAGGCTGGCGGGGGCGGTGAAGGAACCATCCGTGGCGGCACGAAAATAGGTGACACGAAACGTATTGTGTTTGCCGGCGGGAAGCCGCACCGCGCCGCCCAAATTGAACCTGGTTTTGCCTCCCAGGGGCGCATAAGACGACTGCGAATTCGTAGTTTGCAAACCTTTGTTGAAAATCGGCGTTCCCGTGGGAGCCCATCCATTCACTTCAATCGAGACGGTGTTTTCATCCTGGCGAGGCAGCTCAGGTACAGGTGGTGGCGGCGGAGGCGGCTGCGGCCGCTCGCTGGCCGGGGAGGTAGGCGGCGCGCCGGGGGGCTCCTGCGGCTGTTGCTGCTGCGCACGGAGTGGCGCCAAGGCCACGGAAACAAGACACAAAACCAGAATGGATTGGCGGAGATTCACGTATCCTCACAAATTGGAGTCGTCAGCTACAGCAAAAAACAGGCCATTTCGGCGATGGGCCTGACCGGCACTGGTAGAATTCACTATTGTGCCTCAGATCGGGGAGGTTATGCCTCTGAAATCAACGGGAATACTAGTTTTAACGTTGGAAAGGACGGCGGGTTGGAGTATGATGCTGGTAGTGGGGAGCGGAATGGCAACTCCGGCCCCCGCACGGAGCTTACCATCTGGGCTTACGAACCCAGGTGATCAACGCCGTAAGACGACCCGCGAGAGCGAGCCGGAGCTTTACCAGCAAGAGGATCATAAACAGATCCCGCTTTCCGGCTTCGAGTGGAAGGCCCGGACGTTATCTCCGGGGCTTTCCCGATTTAAGCCCCAAGGAGCTTCTTACCCTCCAAAAAAGGTCTCGGATGTCCGAATATGCCGGTTTTGTTTCGAGCTATACTGTAGGATCAGAAGGTTGGCAAGGCTATGAAACGGTACGGCAAGTTCATCGCGCTGGCTGCCATTGTGATTGGCACCCTGGTCTGGCTGGCAGCGGCCAGCATGACCGATAATAAGACCTACTACAAAACCGTCGCCGAACTGGCCAAAATGGGCGATCAGGCCTACGGACAGCGTATCCGCGTGGGTGGCGATGTGGAAGACAACTCCATTAAACGCGTGGGCAGCGAAGTCCGGTTTGTGCTGGTGCAGGATAAGCAGCGGCTGACGGTTGCCTATACCGGCGCCGAGCCTCTTCCCGATACGTTCCGCGGCGGCGCCCAAGCCCTGGCCGATGGCCACCTCGACAAAGACGGGGTCTTTCGCACCTCCAAGATTCAAGCGAAATGCGCATCGAAATATGCCGCCAAGGTGCCGCAGACCGCGGCGCCCGTAAAGAGCGGTAGCTCCATCTAGCTGGACACAATCAAGCGCTCACCGTTGTAGTGTAGAGGGGAATATGGAAAATCTGGGTTCGCTGGCGATACTGCTGGCTTTTTGCGCGGCCATTTACGCGGCCGTGGCTTCCGTGGCCGGGCGAATCCGGCGCAAACCCTTCCTGGTGGTGAGCGGCGCGCGCGCCGTATACGCCATCTGGCTGCTGATCACCATAGGTTCGGCCATTCTTGTCTACGCGATGATGACGGGCGATTTCCGCTTCGCCTACGTCGCCGAGCACAGCAATAAAGCCATGCCGATGCTGTACAAGTTCGCGGCATGGTGGGGCGGGCAGGAAGGTTCGCTGCTGTTCTGGAGCTGGCTGTTGGCCACCTACACCGCTATCGTTGCTTATACAAACCGGCGCAAACACCGCGATCTGATGCCGTATGTGATCGGCGTACTGGCCACGGTGCAAACGTTCTTCCTGCTGATGAACAATTTCGTCGCGAACCCGTTCCAGATGCTGGCGGAGGATAAGCTGATCGTCGCCGTGCCGGATGGCAACGGCCTCAGCCCGCTGCTGCAGTATCCGGCAATGGCGATCCATCCGCCCATGCTGTACCTCGGTTATGTCGGTTTCGCGGTGCCGTTCGCTTTTGCCATCGCTTCGCTGATCACGCGCCAGCCGGGAGAGGGCTGGATCCACACCACCCGCCGCTGGACGCTGGTAACCTGGCTCTTCCAGAGTTGCGGAATCATGCTGGGCGCCGCTTGGGCCTATCACGTTTTGGGCTGGGGCGGCTATTGGGGCTGGGACCCGGTGGAGAATGCTTCGCTGCTGCCCTGGCTGAGCGGCACGGCATTTCTGCATTCCGTGATGATGCAGGAGAAAAAGGGCATGATGAAGGTCTGGAACATCGTGCTCATTTCCGCGACCTTCCTGTTGGCTTTGTTCGGCACGGCCATTACGCGCGGCGGGCTGGTGCAGTCGGTGCACGCCTTCGCCAAGTCGGATATCGGAAAGTATTTCGTGAGTTTCCTGGCGATCGGCATTGCCTTCACGGCCTACCTGATTCTGGACCGCCTGGATTATTTGAAGAGTGAAAATCAACTGGAGAGCGTGGTCTCGCGCGAATCGAGCTTTCTCTTTAACAACCTGATTCTGCTGGCAAGCTGCTTCGCGGTGCTCTGGGGCACGCTGTTCCCGGTGCTTTCCGAATACTTCACCAGCAACAAGATTTCGCTCGATGCCGACTGGTACAACCGGCTGATGGTGCCGATCGGCCTGTTCCTGCTGTTTCTCACCGGCGTTGGCCCGCTGTTTTCCTGGCGGCGGACATCGGTCGATAGCCTGCGGCGGAATTTTCAGATTCCGGGCATCGCCGCGCTGGTCCTGGCGGGCGCGCTGTTCGCGGCCGGTATCCACAATTTTTACGCTCTGATTTCCTTCGGCTTCTGCCTGTTCGTGGCGCTGACGGTAATCATGGAGTTCGTGAAAGGCGGCAAGTCCATCGCGGCCAAGAACGATATGAACCTGCTGCGCGCCATGGTGGAGTTGACCCACCGCAACACCCGGCGCTACGGCGGCTACCTGGTTCACATGGGAATCGTGCTGATGTTCATCGGTTTCACCGGCCACGCCTTCAACCAGCAAGACGTGAAGGAACTGAGCACCGCGGCGCCCGGCAATACGATGCAGGTAGGCCGTTACAGCCTGAAGATGGTGGATCGGGAGGAAGGTGACAACCCGGTCTACGCCTCGGAAGCCGCGATCATCGAAGTTTCCAAGGATGGCAAGGTGATCGATTCTCTGAAGCCGGAGCGGCGGTTCTACAAAGCCAGCAAAGAGAGCACGTCCGAAGTGGGACTGCGGCAGAGATTGAATGAAGACCTCTATTTGAATTTTGCCGGCATGTCCGACGACAATCAGCGCGCCATCATCCAGGCGTATGTTTTCCCGCTGGTCGATTGGATCTGGATCGGCGGCCTGGTTCTGATCGGCGGGACCTTGATTTGCCTGGTGCCGAGCAAGATCCGGATGCAATACGCCCGCACCGAGGTGGTGGGCTACACAACCAAGCATGCAACGATTGAGAAGTAAACTGACGCGCGACCGTCAGGGAGCGGTCTGGTACGCAATTCTCCTGGCCCTCTGTCTGGCTGTGGCGGCCTTGGCACAGACCGTTTCCGAAAAACCGGGCGCCGATGTGCGGCGCGTGGCCACGCGGCTGCAGTGCCAGTGCGGCGGCTGCAAGGATTCGATGGCCACCTGCAGTATGCTCGAATGCTCTTCTTCCAAACCCGGTAAGGAGCGGATTGCGCGCATGCAGGCCGCCGGTTTCTCCGACGACCAGATTATTCAGGCTTTTGTGAAGGACTACGGCGCCGGGGTGTATCTGGCTCCGCCAAGCGCGTTCGGCTGGATCGTGCCGTACCTTTCGATCCTCGCCGGCCTGCTGATCATCTGGGCATTCCTCAAACGATACCGCAAGCCGAAAGCGCTCGTCGAATTGGGTTCGATGGAACTCGACGACCCCGCGCTCGAGCCATATAAACAACAGATCGAAGAAGATCTGAAGAAGTTGGATTAGTGATCGTCATCATCCTCTCCGCCGTCCTCGCGATCGTAGTGATCGCGTTTATTTTGGGTGTCCGCGCGAAGGACCTGCCCGAGCCGGAGCC
This sequence comes from Bryobacteraceae bacterium, assembly GCA_035294665.1. Classification (GTDB taxonomy): domain Bacteria; phylum Acidobacteriota; class Terriglobia; order Bryobacterales; family Bryobacteraceae; genus PSRJ01. The sequence goes on from DATGKM010000122.1 coordinate 18,155, forward strand.
GGAATCTCCGTTTCAGCACCTCGACGACCGCAAAGCGGCCATTTACGAGAGCCTGCGGGATCTCCAGTTCGAATACCGCGTGGGAAAACTTTCCGACGAAGATTACCAGACCAGCAAGCGCGACCTGCAAAAGGAACTGGCTGTGGTGCTGGCGGATGTGGATAAGCTCAAAGTGCAGCTCGGGATCAATGGGATTGTCTCGCCAACGGTCAGGCAGGCGGCCAAGGCGGCAGCGGCGGCGGCCGCGAACGGCTTTGTATGTTCATCCTGCGGCGCAAAATTCGAGCGGGAACTCAAATTTTGCGGCGAGTGCGGCAAGCCGATGAAGGTGGCGAAATGAGGAGTCAGGAGACAGGAGACAGGAGACAGGAGTCAAGCGACAGAAGCCGGAAGCCAGGCGGGGCGCTGTGCGCAGTGCTCGCCGGACTCCTGCTCGCGGCGCTTCCCGTTTGTGCCGCAATTAGCGGCGTGGTGGTTAACGGGACTACCGGTAAGCCCGAAGCGGGCATTACGGTGACGTTGCTGAAAATGGGTCCCAAAGGCCCGCAGCCGGCCGGGCAGGTGAAGGCAGACGCGCAGGGCCGGTTTAAGGTCGATCAATCCGTGGATGGACCGACGCTCGTGCGCGCCACACTCGACGGAGTAACTTACAACCACGTGTTGGTGCCCGGCACGCCTAGCGAGGGGATTAATCTGGAGGTCTACAACGCCTCGAAGCAACCGGGCGCGGCCAAGGTTACCAAACACATGCTGTTGTTTGAGCCTACCGGTCAGCAACTGGTGGTGAACGAGGCGTTCATTGTTTCGAATACCGGCAAGACCGCTTGGAACGATCCGGCGGATGGCACGCTGCATATCTTTTTGCCGCGGACATTGGATGGGCAGGCGCAGATCAGCGCAACTCCTCCGGGCGGCCAACCGCTGCAGCAAGTGGCCGAGAAGACCGGCCAGCCCGATGTTTTCAAAATCAATTTCCCCATGCGGCCGGGCGAAACACGTGTCGATGTCAGCTATTCCCTGCCCTACAAAGAAGGCGAAGCCTACGCCGGCAAGATTCCGAGCAAAGACGACAATACGTACCTGATCGTTCCCGAAGGCGTCACCATGCAGGCCGATAACCTGAACGACATGGGGCAGGAGCCGCGCACGAAAGCCCATATCTATGGGCTCAAGGGAACAGACTACAAAATCCAACTGACGGGCACAGTCTCGGAGCGCAACACCGATTCCGGCGCCTCCGGCGCGGACACCAGCGGGCAACCGCCGGTTCAGGAGATCATGCCGCGGCTCTACACGCAAATCAAGCTGATTCTGCCGCTGGCTTTCGGCATTCTGGCGCTGGGATTCATCCTGCTGTATCGCATGCCCGGCTTGCCGGAAGGGAAACCAGCCAAGGAAACGAATGCACGCGATCGCCGTTGAAGGCGTTTGGAAATATTACGGCGACTACCCGGCGCTCCGCGACATTAGCTTCACGACGGCGCCCGGCACGTGCCTCGCGCTGATCGGCCGGAACGGCGCGGGGAAGACGACGCTGCTGCGCACCATCGCAGGCTTCAGCCGCCCCATGAAGGGCAAGATCGAAATCCTCGGGCGGCAACCGCGCGAAACCGCTACGCGCCGCGACATCGGTTTCATCGGCCATGGCATTGCGCTCTACGATGAGCTTTCGGCGATCGAGAACCTGATGCTCTACGCGCGGCTTTACGGCATCCCCGACCCGCGCCGCCGCGCGCTCGAGTGGCTGGAAAAGACCGGCCTGGAGCGCGTGCGCGACGGCCTGGTGCGCGAATTTTCCCGCGGCATGCGGCAGCGGCTCGCGGTAGCGCGGGCATTTCTGCATGAGCCTTCCGTGCTCCTGCTGGATGAACCGTTCACCGCCTTGGACGATCGCGCCATCGCCGTGCTGCAGCGCCTGCTGCGCGAAGCCGGTTCGAAATCCCGAACCATTGTGCTTTCCACGCACCAGTTGCGGGAAGCGCTCGAACTGGCGACGCACGTAGCGCTGCTCAACCGCGGCCGGGTGGCCTTTCATGGCGAGTGTACAGCCGAGATGGCCGCCGATCCCGGCTTTGTGTACGCGCGCTACGGAGAGGGCTGATGGCCACTATCGCAACGCCCGAGGTCACCGCCAGCCCCGTCCGGCACGCCGGGTCCGGCGCTTCCGCGCTGCGCCAGGTCTTTGTGATCGTCGCCAAAGACCTGCGGGCCGAACTGCGCACCAAAGAGGCCGTGAACGCCGCGCTGGCGTTCGCCATCATGATCCTGGTGCTGTTCAGCTTTGCCTTCGATCCGGCCGCGGACGAGACCAAGATGTTCGCCGGAGGCCTGCTCTGGATCGTATTTGCCTTCGCAGGCACTCTGGTGCTGAATCGCAGCTTCGCGCGCGAATTGCCAAACGACTGCCTGGATGCGTTGATTGCCGCCCCTATTTCTGGCGCCATGCTGTTCCTCGGCAAAGCCCTCGCCAGTTATGTTCTGGTGATGGCGGTGGAACTGGTGGCGTTACCGGTTTTCGGCATCTTCTACTATGTAAGGTGGTACGACCACTTCTGGCAAATGATGCTGGTGCTGGCGCTGGGAACCTGGGCCATTACCGTCGTCGGCACCGTTTTCAGCGCCCTCACGGTCAATATCCGTTTGCGCGAGGTGATGCTGCCCATGTTGACCTACCCGATGCTGGTTCCCGCGCTGATGGCTTCGATGCAGTTGACCGCGGACCTGGTGAACGGGAAGCAGATTTGGGGACCGGACTTCATCTGGATGAAAGTTTTGATCAGCTTCGATATTCTCTACACGGCCGCGTCTCTGGCGCTGGTCGAAATTGTTTTAGTGGGGTAAAGCGCGATGCGCGAAAAGATTCTGTATCTGTTGGGCGTGGCAGCCTTCGTGATCCTGGCCCGCGACATTTTTGTGATTGCCCGCTTTCCACCCGAGGCGTCGCAGGGCAACGCATTCAAAATTATTTTCTTTCATCTGCCGGCATGGGCAGCCGCATTTACGGCCGTCGGCGCCTCGCTGGTCACTAGCATTCTGTTTCTGGTGACCAAGAATTTTCAATACGACGCCATCGCCGTAGCGTCCACGGAAGTGGGAGTGGCGTTTCTTACCGTCGGCCTGGTTACGGGTTCCCTCTGGGCTCGCCCGATTTGGGGCATCTGGTGGACCTGGGATGAACGCCTCACCACAACGCTTGTGCTCTGGCTATTGTATCTGGGCTATCTCATGCTCCGCCGCGCCATTGAAGAGCCGACCCAGCGCGCAACCTTCGCGGCGGTCGTCTCTATCTTTGCCTTTATCGGCGTTCCTATCGATTACTTCTCAATTCGCTGGTGGCGCACACAGCATCCCGCTCCCGTATTCTTTTCGAGCACCGGCAGCTTTCCACACGATTGGAGCGTAGTGATGGGCTGGAACATTCTTGCCATGCTAATGCTGGCGACCGTAATTGTGGCGGTTCGCCTGGAGCAGGAACAGTCCCAGCGGGAGCTCGATTCCCTGCGCCGCCTGGCGCACGCCTTCTGACCGAACTTATGCACTGGCTCTCCCCCCTGCTGCTGCTCGCCCAAGTCTCCGCGGATGATATTACCCGGGAGATGGGCCGCTTGCAGCGTAATTTTGAATTCCTGAGTTACGGCTTCGCGGCCGCGTGGATTGTGCTGGCGATTTATGTCCTCATGATGGTCGGCCGCGAACGCCGCCTGAAGCGCGAAATTTCCAGCCTCAAAGCCATGCTGGAAGAGCGTCAGAAGAAATAACTGGTTTAGCGCCGTTCGTGCTCCTCGTGTCCTTCGTGCTCGTGCCACCAGTGCCAGTACTCCCGCCGCTCGCGGTCGCTTAACTCCCGGAATGCCTTGAACGGCCGGTCGTGGAACTGCTCAGCCCACCAGGCTCGCTGTTGAGCTTCGTTCCATTCGTGGTATTGCGTAGCGGTCGCGCAGTTGCGGCGCGAGCACCTTCAGGATGTCGTCGCGGATTCGAGCACTCCGCGCGCGGCGGCCGCGAGCGCGGGCTTTACGTCTTCTTCGGCGAACTTCCCGGCTCCGAGGGGGTCGGGGATGGAGAATTCGAGAGGGAGTTGTCGTGCAGAATCAGCACCCGGCCGAACCCCCCCGGCAGGTCCTCCTCGTGGAAGCCCGGATCCACCGGTGGCGGATAAAGGCGATCCAACTCCTCCTGGAGTCCCTCCTCCCCATTCTGGTCCAGCGCTTCGAGCAAGCGGGCCGTGTTCTCCTCCGCCTCCGCGATTTCCGAGGGAGTCAAAGACTTGGTGGACGATTTCTCGTGGCCGGACACTGCCGTACTCCTTTCGCAGGCTCCGAATATAGTGTGCGGCAAGATCGCGCGCTTCGTCAAGCCGCAGGCCGAGCTCCGCATAGCGCGCCGGACGCATCAGACGCACGCCAATCTCCATAGCCGCTTCGCTGGCGGTCCGAAGGCTGTATCCGGCCGCGGCCAGCGACCGCATCGCCCGTTTCGCCAGCTCGTCGCCGAGAAACGCGCGCCTGCGGGAACCGAGGTGCTACTCCCCCTAGGAAATTACGCCGTGATTGCATGCTGCTTACCTCCTCCGGAAGGCTGAGCCAAACACGCGGCCACCCGCGAGTTTGGTGAGCGGGAAACCTACTTTTTTGCCGGGGCCGTATATTCCTTCTCCGTCACCTCCTCCAGCCAGTTGACTTTCCCGCGGGTTACATTGAATTGCGTGCACGCCTGGCCGGGCGCCGCGCCGTGCCAGTGCGGCACTCCCGGCTGCACGTAGGTGGTTTCGCCCGCGTGCAATTCCACCACGGGACCGCCTTTTACCTGGGTACGGCAAACGCCATCTTCCACCAGAATGATCTGCCCTCCCTCGTGGCTGTGCCACCTGGTACGGGCCCCGGCTTCGAAGCGGAAATGGGCGATGGCGGCTTCCGAGTTCCCGGTAACCCGCGTGACGGTTCCGGTGAAGTTCGGATTCTGCTTCTGCTGGGCGCTGGCCGCCCACAACGCCGCCAGCGCGGCTGCCGCGAATTTGGAGCGTAATACTACTTTTTGGAGAGCAAGTGCCATGCTCAGCATGTTATCCTGAAGGTGCCTTTTGATAGTCCCGCTATTCAGGCTGCAGTGATTTGCCCGCCTCGTTTCGCCCGCACGATTAAAAGACAACTTAACGTATGAAGAACATTTTTGTAGGAAATTTGAATTTCAGCGCCACGGAATCGTCCGTTCGCTCTTTGTTTGAGCCGTATGGAAACGTGGAACGCGTCAGTGTAGTTACCGACCGGGATACGGGCCGGTCGCGTGGATTTGCATTTGTGGAGATGTCGGATGCGGCCGAAGCCGATCGCGCCATCGCCGGACTGAACGGGACCGATCTCGAGGGACGGACTCTCAAGATAAACGAAGCGCGGCCGAAGGAGCAGGGCGGAGGCGGCCGTGGATTTGGCGGCGGTTTCCGCGGCTCGCATTCGAGCGCGCCGCGCCAGCGCCGCGAACCCCGCTGGTGATTTTGGGCAGGTGAAACCGCCTGCCCCCACTATTTTTCGCACCCGGGCGGCTCAGGTCTACATCGGTTATGGAAACCGATTTAGCAGCCGCCCTGTTGCAAGCTGTTCACGCGCCATTGGGCCGCATACTGAATCGCAGACGTCGAGGCTTCCCCGGCTCGTCGTTAACGATCAAAATCGCGACGGTCCAGCGCGATTTCTCCTAAACTCTAAATAATGAGATGCCCCACGGCGCGAAATCGGGAATAATTTTTGAAGAATCTTGCGTTGCATTTGCCGCCGGGGAAAACCGGGAAGCAACCCGGAAGGCGCGCTGGAGCCTGTGCTACGCTCGAATCTATAATGTTCGAGTCCGACAAAGTGATGTTCGAGATCTACCGCGAAACCGAGTACACGGGCCAATATAAAGTCGTCTATTTCACCGAGCTAGGGGAACATAACAAGGAGTCGGAAATCAATCACGCGCTGGCCGGCGAGCACTTCTTCGATGGCTTCATCAAGAACTACCGGAAGGACGAAGCCAAGGAGATTATCGAAAGCATCCTGGGGAGATTGAACCGGGGGGAGCCGGTGGCGCCCGACGAGGTCGAGCGCGCACTCGGCGAACACATGGCCTAGAGGACAGCGCCCTAGCGCGCCAGGTCCTTCAACTTCTGATCGAACATCGAGTACGGCATCGCGCCCACTACCAGTTCGCCGTCCACGCCGTCCGGCGTGCTCTTACCGATTACAAAAGAAGGGGTGCCATTAGCGCCGATCCGCTGGGCGGTCAGGATATCCGTCTGGATGGCGTTCTTATATTTTTGGCTCTCCACGCAGGAACGGAAACTGGCCACATTGAGCTTTAGGTCTTGCGCCCAACTCACCAGGTTATTCAGGTCGAGTTTTTCCGGGTTCGAGTTCATGCGGTCGCGCATCGCCCAGAACTGGCCCTGTTCTCCGGCGCAGCGGCCGGCCTCGGCGGCCTGCATCGCGTTGGGGTGGAAGTCGAGCGGCAGGTCGCGGCTCACGAAGCGCAGCTTGCCGGTATCGATGTAATCGCGCTTCAGCTCGGCGAACGTCTGTACGTGAAACCGTTGGCAGTAGGGGCACTGGAAATCGGTGAACTCGACCATGGTCAGAGGCGCATCTTTCGATCCCATGCTGAAGGCCCCCTCGATACTCACCTTGGCCTTGGTGATCTGTTCCCCGCCCTGTTGCTGGGGAGCGGCGGCCTGCTTTTCGAGCAATTGACGGATCTGGCGGAGTTCGTCCAGGATTTCGTCAGCCTGTTGCTTGGTGATGCCCTCGTCTTTATCTTTGGCGCCGATGGCGCCGCCCGCCGGCAACCATAGAATCAGTGGCAGCACCGCCCACTTCGCATATCGAAAGTTCTTCATAAACACCTAGTTTCTCTCCAGGATCAGCATGTACTGGCTGTCCTTGATCTGTTCCCGTTCCGAAATCGTCCGGAAGTGGTTGGCTTCGATCTCCTTGATCACATCCGGCTTGTTCAGGCGGATATTGTGTAAGGCACTATTATTCTGGACCCGCGCGGCCGCCAGGTAATCGTCGCAAGTGTCTTCGGCAATTACCTTGCCGTAGGGTCCGACGGCGCGGCTGAAAAAGGGGAGCATGTAGCCGATCCCGGTGCCCACGTCCGCCACGGTCATGCCGGGCAGCAGGTCCACGGCCTGAACGAGTTCTTTAGGCCTCTGTTTTTCGCCACGGTCCGGAGCCTTCAGGTTCTCGGCAACTTCTTTGCGCCCCTGGGGAATCTGATCGCCGGCATTGGCGGCCGGCGCGGCCAAGGGAAGGGCCAGCAAAAGTACCGCCACCCCCCTCATAACGCCGTCTCCATCGGCAGCGCCAGCGGCGGCTCCCGCAGAAAATCGAGATGCGACATCTCCGTTACCGCGTCGTGGACGGATTGCTCGCTGGCGGGCTCGACGGTGATTACGAAGGGCAGGTCATGCTTGGTTTCGCACGGCTCTTGCAGCACGGCTTCCAGGCTGATATGTTTGCTGGCCAAAATCCCGGCGAGCCGGGCGAGAATGCCCGGGCGGTCGTCCACGCGGAAGCGCAGATAATAGGCCCGGTGCTGCAGCGCCACCGGCACCGGCTTGTATTCCCCCAGCCGCTCATGCGCAAACGGTGAAACGCGCTCCGGGCTTCCGGAGCGGATCTCGCGGGCCACCCGCATCAGGTCGCTCACCACGGCGACGCCGGTAGGCCGCGCTCCCGCGCCGCGGCCGTAATAGAACGTGTCATCCCCGAAAGCGCCTTTCACCCAGACGGCATTATAGGCCCCCTGCACGCCCGCCAGAATCGTGGATTGCGGAATGAGGGCGGGCCGGACCGAGAGGATCAATCCTTCGTGCGTCTGCCGGGCCGCGCAGATCAGGCGAATCGTGTGCTTGAGGGCGTGTGCGTACTGAAAATCCATGGGTGAAATGCGCCGGATGCCCTCGATAAAAATGTCGGACGGCGTGATCTTCTCGCCAAAGGCGAGAGCGGCCAGAATTGCCAGTTTCGAGCGGGCATCGTAGCCGTCGATATCGGCCGTGGGATCGGCTTCGGCATAGCCCAATTTCTGGGCTTCGGCCAGCACGGCATCGAGCGGATCGCCGCGTTTTTCCATTTCCGTCAGAATGTAGTTGCTGGTTCCGTTGAGAATGCCGTAGAGCGCGGTGACCCGGTCGCCGGAGATGCCTTCCCGCAAAACGGCGTGAATCGGGATGCCGCCGCAAACGCTGGCCTCCATGGCAAGGTTAATGCCCGCGCGGATGGCGCGGTCCCAAATCTCAGGCCCGCAGGATGCCATGAGCTCCTTATTGGCCGTAACTACGGATTTGCCGTTGGCGATGGCGGCATCGATAATTTCGGAGGCTACCCGACAGCCGCCGACCAATTCCGCCACAATTTGAATTTCGGGGCGGTTTACAACCTCGCGCCAATCGGTGGTTTTGAAAGTTGAGGAAATCGCCGCCGGAATCTGCCTGGAATGAACAGAGGGGCTGCAAACGGCGGCCACCCGCAGCCGAAAACCCAGTTTCAGAGCAATCTGATCGGCGTTTTCCGCCAGGATGGCCAGCGTACCCGAGCCGACGTTGCCCAGGCCGACGATACCGACGTTGACAGCCTCCATTCCGAATTATGATAACAAGCGGCATTGGCCAAATGGCGGAATTGCATTGACATGGAAATTAGTAAACCGCGGACGAGGCCGCCGAGCTCGATCCACTGTTGCCCAGGGATTCGGCCGGCTGGCGCTGCCAGCGGCAATTGCCGTAGTAGGGCGCGGCGTCGCCAAAGGTTTCGGTTGTCTGGTTCGACCACGCGTTGGGATTCAACACGAGCGTCTTGTTCCAGAGTGTGATGTTGGATGACGGACTCCGGATCAAAATACCGCTGGCATATTTGAGAACGCCGCTGAGCGTCCAGTCTCGGAAGAGCCAGCTTAGAGCCTTTTCGGCGCCATTGCCCATCTGGAGTCCCCTGATTACCGGAGCGGTGTAGCTGAACGAGGTCACCGACACAAACGGCTGATCGAATTTAATAATGAGCGCGCGCCCCTAAACCTCCAAAAGAAAAGGTCTAAACATACTAATACGGAAGCAGCGGTGGTCAGCGCCCGTGGCTGGCAGGCGGAGAAGACCGGAGATTCGAAATCGGTAAATTTTTTACCGAATTTTGATATCCCTCTACGAAAAATCAATCACTTAGGCGGAAACGGCGGGTCAACTTAACCCATTTTCCGGTCTACCTCGGGGGCTGGTTTAGCGCGGCGTACCCAAGGGTTCCTGCTGCCGCATGTGCGCGGAATCCCGCTCGTTTTCGAGGCAGTAGTAGTCGATCAGTTCGCTATCGAGCACGAGGGGCTGGGTAAGCTTCACGGTCCACGGCGCGGTATACGCTTTGGGATCGTCGATGGTGATCTCGACTTCCAGGTTCCCGAAATTGGGGCGGCGGATCCGTTCCACCATTTTGCCTTGTTCGGTTAAAGGATTGCCGCTGGCATCCAACCACAGATCATCGCGGAAACCCGCGGTTTCGACGACCAAAGTGTCGCCATCCCAATGCGCCGTGGAGTAGCCGTTCCAGGTGGGATTCGGATCCTTGGGAAGCGCCCGGCCGTCGAGGAAGATCTGGCGATATTGCATGTTGCGCTCGGTGAGGATGATCATGCGGCCGGGCGTCATGAAGATGCGCTTGTAATAATCGTCGGTCCAGATGCGTGGGGCTCCGCGCGGCATGCAATGAACGTTAGGATCGAGACCCTGCTCGACGCGGCGTTTCTTGACCAGCTCCGCCGCCCAGGGCTGGTACGGCAGGGGGGTCTTGAGGCTGGAGGCGATATTGATAAACTCGCGGGAAATTTGGGTATCGGTGCATTCGGCTCCGCACCAAGGCCCGATATTGATCCATCCCCACATTCCGGAGAAATCGGGTTTCCCGTCGGGGGTGCGGGGTGCGGGAGCGGCGAGGTTCGGTTTTCCGTCCGGGGTGCGCGGCACTCCAGAGGTCGAGTAGCCCAGCCATTGAGCGGAGAGCGCCGGAGCAGCGGCTAAAACGATGGGGACGGCGTAACGTAGGCTCGATCGCATGCGATAAAACACTCTACCACAGAGCGGGTTTCGCGATCCGGCCGGAGAATTGTCCAATGCAAGATGATCCTGAAACGGGACTTGTTTCTAATGCAAGATGATCCTGAAAATGGGAGGTGCTGGATAGGCACGCCGCTGGGGGATGCAGATCAGAATGCGGAATGCCGAGAGTCTCACCCATTCGCAAATTGGCGAATTCTTGAAGGCCA
>DATGKM010000123.1:0-35245 GCA_035294665.1 Bryobacteraceae bacterium
GCCTGGGGCCGTGGTTGGCTGCGCGGGCGTCGGCGGGCGCTGTGTGGCGCCCGGGGCGGCAGGCGGCGGTTTCAAGTTGAAATTCACCGGCTTTTCGCCTACGCCGCTTTCGCCGAACTTGTGGTTCTGGGCGTCGCCGATGGCTTTATATTGGGCGCGCAGTTTATCGGCCTGGGTTCCGGCGGTGGGCATGGGAGTTGCGGCCGCTTGCAATTCGGGAGGGGCGGGGGGGGGCGCGATATAGACCGGCTGTGCGGAGGGCGGTTCGTTGGGAATCACCTGGTGCACGCCTTCGATCACGATAAGCACGTCTTCGAGGCCGCGCTGGATGCCGCTGGGCTCCACATAAACTTCCTGGAAGGGTTGTCCGGGCCGCACGATCTTGACGACGCCCACGGGGAAGCCGCGCGGGAAAACGCGGTCGTCGCCGGAGGTGTAGAACCAGTCGCCTACCTGCAGCTTTTCCTCGCTTGGGACATAGTCCACCTTGCACATGGGCGTCCCCTGCCCTTTCAAAGTGCCGCGAACCATGGTCTTCTGCGAGATCACGCCGGCCGCGAAATCGGGATCGGTAATCAGCAGGACCTCGGAGGCGGTCGGGTAGGCGGCAATCACCTTGCCGACAATGCCATCCGGCGTCAGCACCGCCATGCCGCGCTCCACGCCGGCTACCGATCCGCGGTCCACAAACACCACCTTCGAATTGCTCCCCGCCCCGACGCCGATCACATTGGCCGCGAGCGTCCGCGAAGGGGTGCGCGCCTGAAACAGCGCCAGCGCCTTCGCCCGGTCCGCCGTATTGAGTTCGTCGCGGAGGAAGGTATTCTCAACTTTCAGCTTGTCGACCTCGGCCTGCAGTTTGCGGTTCGTTTCCTGGGTATCGCGCAGGAAGATATAGTCGCGGAGGAAGCCAATGCCACCCCCACGCAGCCATTCGATCACGCGGGCCGCTGGGGTGACGGCGGAAACCGTCCAGACGCGAATCATGCGGACGTCCCGATCGTTTTTGACTTGCACGGCGAGGAGCACAAGCTGGGCGAAGATCACCAGCAGGAGCACGGTAACGTTGCGGTACCGATTGAGGAACGTTTCCATGCGCGTGTCCCTTGCGAGGCGGGCCCCCTACGTATAGTAGGGCTCCTCTAATCAGTCTATCGAAATCTTCCGCAGGAGCCGGAAATCGCTCAGCATGCGGCCGGTGCCGAGCACTACCGAGGCCAGAGGGTCGTCGGCGATGGAGACCGGCAGTCCGGTCTCCTCCCGAATGCGTTTGTCCAGATTTTTGAGCAGGGCGCCTCCGCCTGTGAGGACGATGCCGCGGTCGCTGATATCGGCGCTTAGCTCGGGGGGCGTGCGCTCGAGCGCGACCCGGATGGCGTTGACGATGGTGGCGACCGATTCGGAGAGGGCCTCGCGGATCTCGCTATCGTCGATGGTGATGGTGCGGGGCACGCCTTCGATCAGGTTGCGGCCCTTGATTTCCATATTGAGCGGCTTATCGAGCGGGTAAGCGGAGCCGATTTCGATTTTGATGGTTTCCGCCGTGCGCTCGCCGATCAGCAGGTTGTATTTGCGCTTGAGGAACTGCATGACGGCATCGTCCATCTCGTTGCCCGCGACGCGGACGGAGCGGGAATAAACGATGCCGGAGAGCGAAATCACCGCGACATCGGTAGTGCCGCCGCCGATATCCACCACCATATTGCCGGAAGGCTCGGTGATGGGCAGGCCGGCGCCGATGGCCGCGACCATGGCCTGCTCGACCAGGTGCACCTCGCTGGCTTTGGCGCGGTAGGCCGAATCCATGACGGCGCGCTTTTCCACCTGGGTGATTTCGCTGGGCACGCCGATGACGATGCGCGGATGGACCAGCATTTTGCGCCCGTGCGCCTTCTGAATGAAATAATTCAGCATGCGCTCGGTGACTTTGAAATCGGCAATTACGCCGTCTTTCATCGGCTTAATCGCCACGATATTGCCGGGCGTGCGCCCGAGCATTTCCTTGGCTTCCTTGCCGACGGCTTCCACTTCACCGGTGTTCTTGTTGATGGCGACGATAGAGGGCTCGTTGACAACGATGCCCTTGCCCTTGGCATACACCAAGGTGTTCGCGGTGCCGAGATCTATGGCGAGATCCGACGAAAACAGGCTGAATAGCGAGCGGAGATTCATTTATAAAAGAGGGGTCCGCACAGGCCGCTAACCGCGGGTCAATCCCCGTACTCGAACAGTTGCGTCGACCGCCGGTTGTTGCCGCTGACGAGCTTTGGCGTTGTTAGAGAGGACGAACAGGTCTGGAACCACGGGAGCCGAACCTGCCACAATGGTATCACATCGCACGCGCGATTCACGCGCCCGGCGCGGCGATTTGCAACAGTTTTTCCGCGTTCCATGCGCCCTCGGGAGTATCTTCGTGTTTGAAAAACAGATATAAATCGCGTCCCGCGGCCAGCAATTCGCGCGCGCGCCCGGCAAATGCGGCGATATCGGCGGCGGTGTAATCGGGCTTGCGCAGGCGGAAATAGACGAAATCGGCGGTGAGAATTTCCGGAATTTCGAGCTTTTCCGATTCGGCCACGCAGAGGGAAATATTGCGCTTTTGTAATTCCGCGTACACGCTATCGGCCAGCCAGGATTGGTGGCGGAACTCGAAGGCATAGCGAAAGCTTCCAGGAAAGCCAGGCGGCAGGGCCTCGCCCGCGGGAAGCAGCGCCAGGTAGTCGCGCAGGAGCGCGAGATCGCATTTCAGTTGCGGCGGCAGTTGAAACAGGATCGGCCCCAGGCGCCGCGCGGCGCGCAGGGGATCGATGGCTTTGAGGAAGATTTCGGTTGCCTGCTCCGCATTTTTCAAGCGCAGGATGTGGGTGATGCGCTGGTTCGCTTTGAGCGCGAACAGGAATCCGGCGGGTGTTTGCGAGGCCCAGGATTCGAGGGTGGCAGCGGCAGGCAGGCGGCGGAAGGTGTAATTGATTTCCACGCAATTCAGCCGCGATGCGTAGTGACCGAGGAATTGTTTCGAGGGGAGCTTGGCCGGATAGAATGCCGGCTTCCAGGCAGGATAGGCGAAGCCGGAAGTGCCGGCGTAGAGGGTGGGCATGGCTTGTGCGCGGAAGGCTATCGCTCGAAGCGAGCGATCCGGTGGTCCAGTTCGGCAATCTTGGAGACAAGGTCCATCTGGTAGGTTGCCATCTGGGAGTGAACGCCAGCGATTTTGGAATCCACTTCAGCGCGAAGCGCGGCAATCTCGGAACGCAATGCGTCTTTGAAATCGCCCATTCTGGCGTTATTGATCAGCAGCGCGGTCAACGTAGCGCCCACGCTGCCGAATAGCGTTACAGCGAAGGCGATGAGGATCCCGACGTATTGCGCCTCTGTCATCCCGTCTTTACTCTATTTTAAAGCTGGGTGGCCCGGAAATGCTGCCGGGCCACACCCTGTTTTTCTCCTGGCTCCTTCTACTGCACGTATAGTTTGCTGCCGCCCTGGAACTGCAAGGGGTTCTGCCCCACCAGGGAGCCGACGGCCAGAAAGTTATCCCCGGGAGCGGTATTTGCTGGAATCTGGAAGGTCACTTGAAATACGCCGATGAGGTCGGGCGAGGCGGTCACTGTGACCGCGCCGGTGGGGACGTTATTCACGGTAACGATCACGGGATTTGCGGGGATGGTATTGATTCCCGGCTGGGGGAGGACCGCGCCGGCTCCGGTGGTGAGCGGGGGCACGGTGAGACCGAGGCCGGTCACGTAGACCGTGACGAAGTCGCCGGCATGCGCGGGATTCGCCGGATCCACGAACGAGCCATTGGCGCGGACCGCCAGAGCGCGGCGCACGCCATCAGAGGAAACAGTCTCGAAGATTCCCGGCCCGCTATCGCGCACCACCACACCGGTAACATTGGTGGTGGCGCCGTTGACGGTCACGGCAACGGATTCACCGGCGGAGACCGTGGCGTCGCAGGGGACCTGGAACGCGATCAACTGCTGCCCGGTAGAGGCGGCGCCGACATTCAGCAGGGGCGCGTTGGTGGTTCCGGCCGGGGAGGGGAAGGCGATTTTTATGCCGGTCGATTGCTGCAGCGGGGCCGTGTACATGTTGGGCACCGCGGGCAGGGCCGAGGGGGCCAGAGGAGAGGCGCCCACGACCAGGGTGCCAATGGCGCAGGGAGAGAGGGCCGCCTGGTTCGCACTGGAGGTGGGAAAGAAGCCCGCGCCGTTGAGGAAGTTGATGGAAGTAATCGCCGGCGGTGGGGGAGGCGGCGAAGTGACCGTGAGGGTAAACGTTTGCGTGAAGCCGGCCACAGTCGCGACTACAGTGACTGTCCCCGCAGTGGCGCCCGCTGTCACAGCGATCGAGGCTTGGCCTCCCGCTTGCGTAACCGCACTCGGCGCGGAAAGCGTTGCGGGCACACTGCCGGCGCCGAGCGCGAAATTGATCATTACACCCGACTGCGCAGGCGTTACCTGTACCACAAGCGGCGCCGAAAACGGGGCGCCCGTCTGCGCGCTCTGATTGTTCCCCGAAACAATGCTCAATTGCGTAATAGCCGGCAAAGGTTGGGTTGCGGACAAGGTAAAGGCAACAGTGGAACTCAGGCCGCTCACACTCGCGGTGACCGTAACCGCGCCGTTTGCGGAAGAGGCAAGAGTGACGGAAGTGGATGCCTGGCCGTTCGCCCCCGTGGTGCTCACGGCTGGACTGAGCGCCGCCGAGCCCGCAGGGGACACGCTCCAGTTCACAGTTACTCCGGGGAGCGGGTTACCATTGGTGTCGTTTACTTCTACAACCAGCGGGCTGGGGATCGCCGAGCCGGCTTGGGCGGCCTGAGAATTTCCGCTGACGTAAACCAGTGAGCCGGGAGTGGGAGCGACAGCAGTGGCTTTGAACGGGCCGAAGGACTGGAAACCGGCAGGCTGGCCAAGCTGGTTCGGACCCATTGCGTTGGCGGGGTTCTGCAGGGAAGCGACGCCGCCGACAATCAAATCGAAATTCTGTGGGATAGAGCCGGGAGTAGAACCGAACACCGGCGTGCATATCGCGGTTCCGGTACTGTCAGTTAGCACGGAGCCAGGATCGGCGTTTGAGCCGGTCGTCTGGCAGGAAATGGAAGCCCCTCCTTGATTGAGGGACTCGGGCACCAGACGAATCGAGACGTTCGCGACCGGCAATAGTCCGAGCGTCTTCACTTGAACTTTGATGGAAGCACCGTAGGGGCTGCCGGCAGTTCCGCTGAGCGTAGCCCCTGGCTGAATGGAGTCCGCTGTCAGTTGGGCATTTATGTAGTAATAGTTTCCATTAGGGGCGTTGGCTACGAAAAATGGCGACTGGGTCAGATAGAAAGTCACTGACTGGCCGTTCGCTATGGATGCCGTCACGGTATTGACGATGAAGCCGGTGAGGTAGGATGCCGAAGATCCCTTATTGAAGAGATTGCAAGTCTGGCCGATCGCCTCCGGCCCGCTGGAACTTGCGAGATTGCACAGGGCCGCCGACGAACCGGTAGCGCTACCGGTAATGGTGGTGGCGGCGCTAAAAGATCCGGGCACACTGGCGGCACCGGAAGGCTGGACAACAGCCGATATCACTGTCCAGGTAACGGTGGCATTGGGCACCGGGTTGTTATTCGCGTCCGTGACCAGCACAACGAGCGGGTCAAACGCGGGCAGAAGCGAGTTGGCGCAACCGTCGCAAAGCACTTGTCCATCGCCTTGCACGATGGAGATCTTCGCCGGGGTTTGAGCCCGCGCGGGACCCGCCAAGAATAGCGCTATTGAAGCGACCCCGAATAGAGCGATATTTGTCTTAACCAAGAAAACCTCCAGATTTTCTCTGCAATAAGAGTGGGCGGGACGCGGAAGATTTTCAGTTTATCACCGGAAATGAGCTTTTTTCCAACGAGGAGAGGGGAAATAAAAAAAAGGGGAGCCGAAGCTCCCCTTTTGCCGGTTACGAATAAGGGTGTGGTTACTGGCTGAGCTGCTCGCCGGATCCAGCGGGAGACATCGTAGCATTGTTTGCGGGACGGTACGGAGTCACTCCGATCGGGCTGGTATTCAGACTCGGTTCCGGAATGACAAGCGCCAGGTAACCCACCGCCACGCCGTTGAGACCCGCGGTATCAACGAAGGCAAAGCCATGCGCGTACTGGAAGTTGCAGACCGCAATCATGTAGCCCTGGAAGCCGGGCGCCACGACAGAGGTCAGGGTCGCATAATCGCTAGCCGATGCGATTGACGGCGTAGTAGTTGCCGCCGAGGGCGCCCCCGAACCATACCAGTTCATGGAGCAAGTGCCGGTTTGCGGCGCGGTCCCGAACGGATCGGTAGAGGTATTGGCGATAGCGATACCGGTGTCAAAACCTGCCTGGTTGGTGACAAACGGGAACAACAGCACCGTCTGGCAGATGCTAATGTTGAACAGGTTCTGAGCCGTGGAGGTGTCGGTAAAGCGCGGGATCGGGCCGGAGGTGGCTGTCCCCCCGGACGTATCCAGCGGGCCATAGCGCAGGTTCACGGTTGCCGTGCCGGCCGCCGGTGAGTTGGTGGCTGGAGCAGACGTATACGAAATGTACACAGTGAACTGAACGCTCTGCAACTGCGTGGGCTGGCTGGCCACAATCTCCCAGGTTGCGGTTGTCGTGGTGGCTCCAGCAGCAGGCGTGATCTCGACCACGGGAACGGGGATGCCGAGGACGGTTATGGGCGTTGCCGTAGGCACACCAGTGCTACCGTCGGCCACTGTTTCGCCAGTGATGGCTACCGCCGTGTTAGCCGGAGCGAGACCGGTACCCGTGTTGTTGGAAGCGGAGACGTAGATGTGCGAGATGCCGGCGGGCAGGTTATTGAAGACCGCAGTAAGGCGCGTGCCGGAATCGGCCAGCCCAGGACCTAGACCGGAGCTGCTGGTGACTAACCCGGGTATTCCACTCAATGTAAATCCAGACTCGGAATTGTAGATATTACCGGGTTTGTTCTGCAGGTATGTAGCACTGGTGCTGCTTTGTCCCGCTACCGTAGCGTCGACCCTGGTCTTAAACGCGCCGGCGAAAAGCTCGGTGAATGTAATTGTATTGGCTTGGCGGCCAACCACGCTGACGCACTGCGAGAACGCGCCTACGGGAATTCCAGCTCCGCCTTTGGCGAGACTCTGCCGGATGAAGCCGACAATCGGCGTGGGAGTGGACAGCGGAAGAGCGGTCGGGTTGGTGATCAGGATGGATGCCTGAACGGGAACCGCACTGGTGGAAGAACCAGCGGTGCTGGCGTTGATGCGCACATTCGTAATGCGAAATACGCGTGTGCTGTTGGTGCCAGGGGGAACTACCGGAACGCCGTAGAAGGTGACCTGGTTGCCGGATACGACACCCTGATAGACGTTCGGCGCGGGACCAATTGTGGTGGTGCTGGTCGAAACGTTACCTGTCGTCGGCGCACCTGTAACCGCGGTTTGGTAAAGTTGGCCACCAGCGCCCGACTGCGAGAGCACATATGTAGACGAACCGGGCAGGGTGCCGGCGGTCGGGCCGGCGCAACCGCCCTGAGTCGCACCCGGAACGGCGCAGGCCTGGAACGGAGCGTTCGAACCATAACCAGGTACCGGCCCGTTCCCGAGTGTCGGCTCATCAATCAGCAGCAGCGCTTCGGAAACACCGGCTGTTACACCCGACCCGAGCAGGCGGCTGGTAACGGTGTAGGGAAGCGACACAGTGATGTTGGTTGCCGGAGCCAGTGGGTTAGACGTCCCGCCATTGCCGAGGTTCGATAAGACCTGCCCTCCAGTGCACGTGATAACTATGTCGCCGACTTCCTCCGTGACGCCCTCGGAGCGAAGCGTTGGGGTATTGGCCGTGTTCACGCTGCAAGTCAGCGGCGTCCCACCACCTCCTCCTGCCTGTGCGCTAGCTATCCCCGCAAAAACTAACGGGGCAGCAAGCGCAGTAAACCATCTGCGAAAATCTGCCATTTCCTTCTCCTTGTGAATTTGCAATTGATTCGGTCGAAGTTCTCTTCCAACCTGAGCCTCTAAACCAAAACTGTTTCAGTTCAACTCTGGGAACTTCTCCGTGTCGGGCGGAGATCACATCAGAAACCGGGGATCGCGAAGCCAACCACCCGGAACATCACTGAAGCTATGGCCAGCAGCACATGCTGTTTTCCGTTGTTTAGACTCGTCTGTGCTTACCAACCGCGAATACAAAGATTGCCGATGAACCGGACGCGGTAAACATATTCATAACTGATGGTTTGGGCGTTGTCAAGAGAAATTGTTTCCCTTCAACGCAAAAGGAGCTGTTTCGGCCGATTTCGAGAGCATTTTTCGCCGGAGAGATGAATCCGCTTTAATTTAGAGGGGCGAGGAAGGGGTTCGCCATGCATACTCCGGAGATTACCCGTCCTGGATTTAAGTGTTCCGAGAGGATAAGGTTTGCGCCGCACTTGAGCGCGGCGGCTACGATCAGCGCGTCTGAGAAGCCGATGCGGGCCTCGTCTTCAATGCGGAACGCGGCAGCGATCTCGGCGCGGGTCACGTCCGCGCACCAGGTGGCGAAGTCATGCACTACACCTCGTGCCTCGCTTTTCGACAGAGGATGAGAAATCTTTCGAGTCACGTTGGTGTAGAATTCCTGCAAAAGTTGGGGAGTGAGTACGCCCGTTTCCCGGTCCCAGAGTTCCCGAATGACTTGGCTGGCCATAGTTCCTGCTGCCGCGCGCGGGGCACGCGCGACACGTATTATACGTGTTATTCCGCGCGCAGGGCTGTCATGGGGTGGAGGCGTGAGGCGCGCAGGGCGGGGATGAGGCCGGCCAGCAGGGCTACGGCGGCAAGGAGAGCGGAGACGGCCGCCAAGGTTAGGGGGTCGGTCGGGGCCACCTGAAAGAGAAGAGAAGAAAGCAGGCGAGTGAGGGCTAGGGCGCCTGCCAGGCCCAAGACCAGGCCGCCGGCGGTGAGCCGCATGGCTTGCGTTACCACCAGGCGGAGAATCGCGGCGCGATCGGCCCCGAGCGCCATGCGCACCCCCAAATCGTGGGTGCTTTGTTGGACGGAATAGGAGATCAGAGCGTAGATGCCGAGGGCGGCCATGAGGAGCGCGACCAGGGCGAAGCTGCCGATCAGCCCGGCGCGGAGGCGGGCCTCTCCGAGCGAATCATCGGCGATCTGGTCCATGGTCTTCACTTCGGTGACGGCGACTTCGGAATCCACCTTGGCCATGGCCTGGCGGGCCGCCTGGGCGACGGAGAGCGGGTCTTGCCTGGTTCGCAGGAGGAGCGTGGCGCCGGGCCAGGGGCTTTGCTCGAGGGGCACGTAGATTTCCGGCCGGGACGGCTTGTTTTCGCCCAGCGCGCGGTCTCGCACGGTGGCGCAAACGCCTACGATTTCCCAGGCAGCGGCGTTGCCTGCCTCGCGGGTGCCTGGGATGAGGGTTTGCATCAGGAGGCGTTTGCCGATGGGGTCTTCTCCCGGCAGATAGCGCTTGACGAAGGCCTGGTTGACGATGGCGACGCGGGGCGCATCCTCTTTATCGCGTTCGGTGAAGGCGCGGCCTTGGAGCAGGGCGATGCCGAGATTGTGGAAAAAGCCGGCGCTTACCATTTCAAAGGGCGCATTGGGCTGCGAAACCGGGCGGGGTTGCGAGGCGACCCAGAACGGCATGAAAAGCGTGGCGCCCTGGACGGGGAGGCCGACAGAGAGGCTGGCATGCTCGACGCCCGGGATCGCGCCCGCGCTTTCGAGCACGCGGCGGTAGTAGACACGCAGCGGTTCGGGGGCGAAATGGTTTTCGGCCATGGCGAGGCGCATGGTCAAAAGACGATCGCCGCGGAATCCGAGAGGCGTCTGCCGCATGGCGGAGAGACTACGGAGCATGAGGCCGGCGCCCGCCAGCAGGACCAGAGAAAGCGCCACCTGCAGGACGGCGAGCGCGGCGCGGAAGCGGGCCTGGGAGCGCGAGACACCCTGGCCGCGCCCGCCCTCTTTCAGAACCGATTGCAAGTCCAGGCGGGAAGCGCGCCAGGCGGGGAAGACGCCGAAGAGGACTCCGGAGAAGATGGAAACCGCCAGGGTGAAGGCGAGCACGCGCGCGTTCACGGTGATTTCGGGCATGCCGGCGCGGGCGAAATCGGGCACCAGGCGCGGAAGCAGTTGCAGCAGCCAGACTGCCAGGGCAATACCCAAAGCGCCGCCCAAGCCGGCCAGCAGAAGGCTTTCGGTAAGCAGTTGCGCGGCCAGCCTTCCCCTGGCGGCGCCCACGGCGGAGCGCACCGCCATTTCGCGCTGCCGGGCTGCGGCCTTGGCGAGCAGAAGATTGGCGATATTCACGCAGGCGATGAGGAGCACGAAGCCGACGGCGCCGAGCAGCACCCATAAAACGTCCGCGTGGCTGCTCTTCACGACGGCATCGCGCACCGGCACGAGCACCACGCCCGCGCCCTGGTTGGTGGCCGGATAGGCAATTTCCAGGCTACGGGCGATGCCGTTCATTTCGGCCTGGGCCTGGCCCAAGGAAACTCCGGGCTTCAGCCGGCCGACGGCAGCAAGGTAATTGAAATCGCGCGAAGCCTTGGCGGGATCGAGGATGAGTGGGGTGAACAGGTCGGGCGCGTTGAGGAAGCGGAAGCCGCGGGGCATCACACCGACGACGGTGTGGGGCGCGCCGTTGAGGACGATGGCGCGGCCGATCAGGTTAGGATCGCCGCCGAAGCGCCGCTCGAAGAATCCATGGCTGAGGATGACGACCGGCGGCGCGCCCGGCCGGCAATCCCGAGGCTCGAAGCCGCGGCCCAGAACGGGCATCTGGCCCAACATGTTGAAGGCGTTCCAGGTGGCGCGGGCGCCGTTTACGCGCTCGGCTCCGCCGGCGCTTGAAAGAGTGAAAGGAAAGAAAGCGAAGGCGGCCAGATCGGAAAAGACGTGGTTCTGCCGCCCCCAATCGAGGAAATTGCCTTCCGAAGCCCAGACCTGCTGGGTGCTGTTGCGCTGCTTTTCGAAGACGGCTACCAGGCGTTCGGCATCCGTATAAGGAAGGGGACGTAACAGAGCGGAATCGACCACGCTGAACATGGCGGTGGTGGATCCAATGCCCAGAGCGAGCGTGACGGCCGCGGCAAGGGTAAAGGCCGGCGACTGGCGCAGCCGCCGGAGGGCATAGCGGACATCGCGGCCGCAATGCCCGAGGGAGGAACTTACCGACATGAGGCACTTACCTGGGGTTCCGGATTTGTCCTACTCAATACCGGAAGCACGAAATCGAGGTTATTGTAGCGCCGCGACGGGCAGGCTCTCAGGGACTTTTCCGGGGAGATTCGCGCGCAGGATATGCTCCAAAAGTCCATGCGCGGGAAAGCACTTGCGGGCTGCGCGGCCGGATGTATCCGCCGGCGCCCACGGCGCGGCTCGACCGCAGCGGCAGCCGGCACGGGGGATCCGGAGTATCCGGAAAAGTATTCAGCGCTGGGGATTCGCGCCGGCGGGAACTATATTATTTACGGAATGACGCATTAAGCGCCGCAGCGCGGGCCAAACCACACGGTTCCACCACATAATGACTCCGGTAACGAACAGCAGCACGGGGACCAGACCGAAGATGGTCCACAAGGTCTCGATGGGCCAACCCCAGTGGTTGCCGAAGTGGAGCCAAGCGGGCCAGCGCAGGATCCGATCGCCGATGGCCATGGGGCGGCCGCGGCGGAAGGGCTGGTTGATGGGGGTGAAGCGGGCGACCAGGTTTTGATAGGGCCGCGGAAAGACCAGCAGCACGCCGGTTAAGCCCCACATGAAGACGAACGGAAACATCCAGACGCCTACGGCGCTGTGCAGGTCCCAATTGAGCCGCTTCCAGTTGGCCCGCCAGCCGATGGTGAGATTCCGGCGCCAACTCACGACGCCGGGCCACCAGACAATCAGGCCCGAAAGGGACATGATGCAAAGGATGGCGGCGCCGACGCCATTGATGGCGCGGCCGCGCTCGCCGGCGAGCAGGTTGATGTGCAGATCGCCGAGCCAGGCCAGAATCTTGATGCCGGCGGGAACCGACGGCCCCAAATCTCTGCCCGTGAAGGGATCGAAGAGGCGCTGCTTCTGGCGGTTGCCGCGGCGCAGCCAGATTTCGACGGCCTGGTTCGGCAGCTTGCCGTCCCAGATATAGCTGAGAGCGTAATCGGGATACGCGCGCAGCGCCGCCTGTTGCAACTGCTGGTGGGTCAGGCGCGGCCCGCTGACCGGCACCAGCAGCGGCCCGTGCGAGAGGGCCTTGTAGAGCGGGTTGCGGAACACGATGGCGCTGCCGGAAACGCTGATCGCCAAAACGTAAAGGCCGAAGGCGATGCCGGTCCAGAGATGAACCTGGAACAGCGCGCGCCGCAGCCAGAGGCGTTGCGGATGGTAGCGCCAGGAGCCGGCCGGCATAACTTATTCGTAAAACTCCGGAGCTTTTTTCAGCTTTGTGAAGGTGGCGAGATCGTGCTCGATCCAGAGTTGCGCGTTCGACTGCTTGAGGAAGGCTTCGATTCGGGCGCGGCTTGCGAGCGATTCGTCGTGATTGAATTCGAAGGTGGGGGTTTTTTGGGTGAACCGCTCCTCGGGATAGTGGTAGAGATCGCCGGCGATGAGCACCGGGCCGGTCTTCTTCAGGTTCAACAGGAGCACCTGGTGGCCGGGCGTGTGGCCGGGCGCGTATTTAATGATGGCCGAGCCATCGCCGAACACGTCGTAATCGGTTTCGGGGAGGATTTTGGTCCGGGCGTTTTTGAGGGCGCTGAAGGTGGCCACCTGAACGATGCCGGCGGGCTTTTGGGCGAACATGGCATCGCGTTCGGCCTGGCGCACCAGCCAGGTGGAGCCGGCGAAGGCGTTGGCGTTGGCGGTGTGATCGGAGTGGTAGTGGGAAAGGGCCAGGTAGGTGATATCGGCCGGGGTGTAGCCAATGGCCGCCAGTTGCGGCAGCAGGGGCTTGGTGGCGGTAATCGAGACCGGCGGGTTGCCCTGGGAAACCGGGAGGGGACGGCCGTCAGGTCCGGGCTTGAAGGCGCTGTCGGGAACCACGCCGGTGTCCCACATCAATGTGCCTTTGGGATGGGCAATCAGATAGCAGGGCACCACGAAATCCACGCCGGCCAGTTGTTCCTTCTTGAGGTGGAAGGTGGTGAAGGGATCGAGGCCTTTGATCATGCCGCAATCAAAGACGTAGACGCGCAGCGATTTGGGCGGCTGGGCATGTTTTTGCGCGGCGGCGGGCAAAGCGAGCGCGGCGGCGAGAAGCACGCGCCAGCGCCGGCGGAGCAATCGGCTAGTTAGTCGGGCCATAGGGGTTCTTCAATCAATATGGTTTGGGCAGCGCGCAGACGAAGTTTTCCGCCTGGTCGGTGCTGCCGGTTCCGGTCCACTGGGCTTCGCGGGGGTAAGGGCACAGGGGGCGCGTGCGGTCTACGATACCGGCGGCCGTGACATGGGAAGCGACGATTTGCTCGGGGGCCACGCCGCGCTCCACCCATCCCTCCAGGGCGGAGAGCATATCGAATCTGGAAGGCCCCGGACCGCCGGAGCAGTGCTGCATGCCGGGGACCATAAAGAGCTTGTAAAATTCGCCCGCTCCGGGTGTGGCCTTCTGGACGCTTTCGTAATAATCGATGCTGTTGAGCGGTGTGATATCGGGGTCGCTCCAGCCGTGATACTGGATCAGCTTGCCGCCGTTGTCGCGGAAGGCGCTGAGGTCGGGATCGGTGGCGTTGAAGATGGCGGCCAGTTTGTCGTCGGTGAACTCGACGTCGTTATCGAATCCCGGCGCGGTGTCGAATTTGAAATTGGCGGCGTCCCAATCGGGATCTTCGAAGACGATGAAGCGGAAGAAGGGGAGGCCGAGGTTGGCGTGGCCGCTTGCTCCGGGCGCGGCGCCGCTCATCCAGTTGGCCCAGCCGCCGGGGCCGGCTTCGCCGCCGGGCACGAGGCCCGGATAGATCTTTTCGCCGGGGCCGTCATACAGCTTCTGGACGGCTTCGGCCTGAGTGGAAGTGAGGCAATCGGGCGCGTCGCCGGCTTTGCAGAGCAAGGTGTTGGGGTCGAAATGGCAGCGCCTGGGGTCGTTGAGAATGCCGTCGCGGATGCCATCGAGCGCGTCGCAGGCATTGTTGACGGCTTGGGCGATGAGGGCCACCTTGCCTGGGGGAATGTAGCTATCGCCGCGCGTGGCGAGCGCCACCCAGATGTGGCCGATCTCGTTATGCGTCCAGAAATTGGCGGGATCGCCCGCGATGATGCCGTCAAAATCCTTGGGGTAGCGTTGCGCGGCGATGAGCGCTTCCTGGCCGCCCTCGGAGCAGCCGCTGAAATAGGCATGCGCGGGGCGCGCGCCGTAGAAGGCTTCGATGACGGCTTTATCGGCCTGGCTGGTCACATGCACCGCGCGATGCGCGAAATCGATGACGCGTTGCATATGGCCGACGGCCCAACTGGCGTCGTTATTTTTGGCATCGTGACCGGTATTGGTGCTGCTGGTGGCATAGCCGCGGCGCAGCGGGTCGAGCATCTGGCGATAGTTGATGGACCCGGCAAGGCCTCCATTGCCCACAGCCAGCAGCTTGCGGTTCCACGCGGCGGGCATCCACAGCTCGAATTTCACTTCCGGCGCAACCACTCCCACTACGCGGCAGAATGCGGGGACTTCGACCGGTTGGGCCAGCCCTGGCGGCTGGAATTTTCCGGCGGCGACCGAAGCCGCCTCGGAAATGGCGAGGTTCGGCAAGGAGAGGCCGGTCAGGCTCTCACAGGGCTGTTGCGCCGCCGCCGGGAGGGCGGCCAACATGGCGCCGGCGAGCACCTGCAGGATGCGGGACATGCGGATCATTCTCTCATGCCCGGAGGAGGCTTGCGCGCCCCGGGAGCGACTCGCCGGCCTCATGGCGAGGTGGCCCGCAGCCCGATGGCGCGGGAGCGCTTGTGTTGGTACATTTTGCGGTCTGCTTCGTCCAGGGTTTCGCGCAGGGAACGGCCCCCGCCATCGGCCGTGCCCCAACTGAAGGAGATGGGCAACACACCCTCGCCGCGCACCTGGAAGCCGCGGAGCCGGGCTTCGATGGCCGCCATGCGAGCGCCGGCTAGGGTTTGCAGTTGCTCATGAAAGACGACTACGAACTCGTCGCCGCCCCAGCGGAAGGCTTGGTCCTCCGGACGGATCGAGGACCTTAGAAGGTGGCCTACATGGCGCAGGATTTCATCACCGACCAGGTGGCCGTAGCGGTCGTTGATTTCCTTGAAGGAATCCATGTCGCAGACGGCGACGGCGCCGGCAAATGCGGCACAGGTTTCAATGCGGTGGGAAAGGGCGGATTGGTTGAGCAGGCCGGTAAGGCGGTCGAGAGCGGCGGGACCGCCGTTGGCGCGGCGGGCGTGGTCGAGTTCGGCCGCGAGGTCGCGGATGCGGTCGGCCTGGCTTTCGCTCCACATCGCTAAGGCGCCAATGGCGAACGCACAATCGAGCGCAAAATCGTAATACGCCGGCCGATCCACCGCCGGCCGCCAGAGCGGCGCCGCCGCCATAAGCAATAGCGAGAAACGGAACACACGGGCGCCGATACCGCGATGCTTGTCTGAGCGGAGGGCGTGATAGATCAATACAGCCGCCAGCACCACTGCTTGCGCCGCGCGATATCCGACCAGGCGCGCCGGCCAACCGGAAAACAGCGGCGCAGCGCATGCGGGGAGAGCCCCCACAGCCCCGAATACGAGCGGCCGTCCGGCGGCCCGAACCAGCGCCAGCACGAAGGCACATTCGATGGCCGCGTGGGCCGCGAGCCACGGCCACGACTGCCGTTCCACCAATTCGTAACCAGCCATGGCGGCCAAGGCGGCGAGGCCCCAGGCCAAGGCCCAGAACCCGAAGCACAGAATGCGCGATTGCCGGTATACGTAGAGCAAAACCAACGCGCCTAGGAGGGCTCCGCCGGCCTCGAAAGCCAATCCGGCCGCATCCACCACGATGGTCGAGGGCGTCATCAATCTCCGCGAATGGCGTGGCGGCGCACCGAGGAGGCTCGGCCGGTGGCATCGTCAACCTCGACGATGACGGCGTGCAATTCCGGCGCGCCGCGCGCGGCCTCCATGCGCACCGGCATGCCTGTGAGAAAACGGCGCAGCACGACATCGGTATCGACGCCGATCACAGACTGGTAAGGGCCGGTCATGCCGCAATCGGTCTGGTAGGCGGTCCCGCCGGGCAGAATTCGCGTGTCCGCCGTGGGCACGTGAGTATGCGTGCCCACCACCGCGGAAACCCGCCCGTCCAGATACCACCCCATGGCCATCTTTTCGCTGGTTACCTCAGCATGAAAATCCACGAACCGCACCTTGATGGCGGGATCGAGTTCCTCCAGAATTTTGTCGGCCTTGCGGAACGGGCAATCCACCGAAGGCATGTACACACGCCCCTGCAGATTCACCACCGCGCACTCCCGTCCATTGCGCGCGCGCAGGACCGCCAGACCGCTGCCGGGCGCATCGGGATAATTCGCGGGCCGCAGCAGACGGGGCTGCCGGCCGAAATAATCATACACCTCGCGCTTGTCCCAGATGTGATTGCCGGAAGTGAGGACATCCAGCCCCAGGCCGAATAATTCGTCGGCGATGGCGGGTGTTAGTCCGAACCCTCCGGCGGCATTTTCGGCGTTCGCAATCGCCAGATCGATGCGGTTGGTCGTGACGATGTCTCTGAGGTGATCGGCCACGATCCGGCGCCCCGAAGAAGCGAAAATGTCCCCGATAAAGAGAAGGTTCATCTCCGAGATTCAACGTTAACATGCAGCGTTGCCGACCCCCACCGGCTGTTCTGCTATGTTCGGAGAGATGCCCCACGATTCTCACCAGCCGGACGGTTCTCAGCCGCCGCAGCAGCGCCGCTATGTGCACGTCCGCCGGGTCGACGAATGTGAAACTCTGCACGACCTGTTCACCGGCTGCCTGCCGGCGTTCGGCGGCGCCTATCTGCGCCGGATCTACCAGATCCTGGATCGCGCCATCGGCATGGGATGCCCGCTGACTCTGGCCTTTTCCGGGCCGGTGACCGTCTCCGGCCAGCATCAGGCGTGGTTGATTCCCTTGCTCGAGACCGGCTGGTTCGCGTATCTCAGCACCACCGACGCGGTCTGCTACCACGATGGCCACCGCAGCCTGGACGCGTACCGCTCCGGCCCGATCCACGAAGTCTCCATCAACAGCGATGATGCCGCCTTGCGCGAAGAGGGCACCATACGGGTAACCGATATGGCCTTTGATGAAGGCGTACTGCTCGACCAGGACCGCTTCGTGAGCGCCGTGCTGCGCCAACCCGAGTTTCAGCGCTCGATGACCGGCACGGAAATGCGCTACTTGCTGGGCAAGTACTATGGCGCGCAGGAACAGAAAAACGGGGTGGGCGCGGGGTTGCTTGCGACTTGCCACCGCCTCGCCATCCCGGTGTTTGTTGGCGCCCCCGCCGATGGCAGCGTATTCCTGAATTCGATGAAGCTGTGGGCGATGCGCGAGAGCGGCCTGACTGGGGACTACGGCTTCTCGATCGACTTGCACGCCGAGGTGTTCGAGGCCTGTGCCTATCACCGGTGGGGCCTGTTCGAGAACCCGGTTCATGCACTGGGCACGCTCATACTGGGCGGCGGCGTACCGAAGAACTATAATTTGCAACCGGAGCCCGCGCTCGGCCAGGTTCTGGGCCTGCCGAACGTCCGCGGTTACCACTTCGACGCGCAAATTGTGAGCGCACCGGTCACGGATGGGTCGCTCTCCTCCTGCCCGCCCGCCGAAGCCGTAACCTGGGGCAAGGTCGATAAAGATAACTACCTGCAAACGACCGAATCCATGCAGGGGGATTACTCCATGGTGATGCCGTTTCTGGTGAAGGCGCTGCTCGATAACCGCGCCCGTTACGAACGCATGGCCAAGGCCGAAGGGACCGAAGCGCTGTTTGCGCGCGAGCCTTACGCGCGTGGTTACCTTCGCCCGCGCGAAGGCTACCGCCTGTTCGAACAGCGCGCCAGATTATGCGAGGCGCTGAAAGAGGACGTGCGCAAAAATCGCGACTGGCTGCGGGAGAGTTTGCACTATCCGCTGGTGGGGTCGGAATCGCTGGTGTGAGGTTTGCGGCGCTAGCTAGACCGTGCTCCGATCATTTTCGTGGGATGCTGGCTTTACCGCGGCGGCGAGTTGAAAGACATTTAGTCTTTCCAGAATAGTTCAGCGTCGGAGCGGCGCACGTAATTGGCGTCAAGCGCGGCCGGGTCCCGCGCCTCGCCAGAAAGGAAGCGGCGGCAGGCGATGCGCGCGACCGCACCGGCCAGCGCGCGCGGCGCTTCCAACACCGCCGCCCCTTCGAGCCGGGCGCCGCGCAGCCGATCGGCTAAATCCGGCAGGCCAGTACGCACAAATTCGAGTTCGCAGGCTTGACAGGCTGAAGCCTGTCCCACCTCTTTCAGCCAGCGCTCCAGCGGCGCGACCATCTCTGCTGTTACGGCGCGCCCCTCCGCATCGTAAACCGCGCCGTAAACCTCCTCGCGCCTGGCATCCATCACAGCCGCACGCAGGCGGCGCGACCCGAATGCCGCCAGCGCCTCCAGGTTCGAGACCCCCACCGCCGGCTTCCCGCACGCCTCAGCCAGCCCCTTGATGCATGCCAACCCGACGCGCACGCCGGTGAAAGACCCCGGCCCTGCCGCCGCGGCGAAGCAGTCGATATCCCGCGGCTTAAGCTTGTGGCGGTCTAGCAGGGCCGCCAAGTGGCCGTAGACGATGTGGGCGAACCCATCCGGGGCCCGATTCTCCTGCTGTTCCAGCAGATCCTCGCCCCTCACCAGCGCGAGGCTGCCCCACTCGTGAGTAGTATCCACGGCCAGAATGAGCGGCTTCACCGGTTGAGTTGCAGCACGCGATCGAGCGCGTAAACCTTCCCGTTTCCGTTCATGGCGTACAGGCGCAGGTTCACCACCGCGGGATAATTTTTCGCCAGCGTAGCCGGCGCCGCGAACGTCCCCGTCTGCCCGGTGCCCAACACGCGGTAGCCTTGCCCATCCGCCGCCACTTCACCCGTCCACATCCACATCATCGACCGCGTCGCCCGGGAGTCCCGCTTGATCTTTGCCGCGTACCCCACCGGCTCGCCTACTTTCAAGCTCGCGGCCATGGGCGGCTGCTCGATCTCGAACGGCGTTTTGTCCGGAACCACCTCGATCTCCTGCATCAAAATATCCCGCGACGCGAACCTGTACGACTTGTTCATGCTCTCGACGCGCCCTTCCCGCACCACGTGCAGCACCCAATCGTGCGATTGATCCGGCGGTTCCGCCGTGAAATGATCGCCATTGAATTTCTGGCGCGTCACCTCGCCATCGATCGGGTTGATCCACAAAACGTCGTACCCGTGCTTTTCAAGGCGCAGTTCGAGCGGCCCCGGCTTTTCGATATAAACCAGGTACTCCACGCCTTCGAGAGCCACCGCCCGGCCGCCATCCAGATCGAAATACGGTTCGAGCTCCCAGTAGCGCGTGCCGGAGAGGATGTCGAACCAAACGGAAAACGCCTTGGGATCGGCGGACCCGGAATACGTTGGGGACTGCCCGTCCATGGTGGCATTCCAAAGCTCGCGCCGCAGCACCGCGGCATCGGCGGCAGGCGTCGCGGCGAGGTTCACAAACGGCACAGGATAGAGTTGGTGCTCGATCGAGCCAACTACATCGTCAGAAGTGCCTTGGGCCGAATAGGTCATCCACTTATCGTCCAGGAACGGCGCGGAGGTCACGCGGGCCCCGGCGGTGCGCGGGTGCTCATAGCCATCCGTTTTCAGGACCTCGCCCATATCCTTGACGATGGCGCGGGCGTCCGGGTCGTCCTCGAACCGATTCACCACTTGCCAGGTTACGTTGAACGCATCGTACCGGCCCAGCACATAGCGGGCGAAGCGTTGGCGGTCTTCGGCAGCCGGAAAGACCTTGACCAGCGTGGCCGGGTCTTCGGCCAGGATGAGATCGGCGACAATGCCTTTCTGGTTCAGGTAAGCGACGCGCTGATCGATGCGGCGGAAGCGCGCGAGATCAGGCTCCGGCCCGGTTCGCATGGTCTGGTCCAGCACCAGAAACCGCACGTGATTGAATTTCTGCGCCGCGCGCGCATCGGCTAAGGCCCGAAAGGCCGCATCGTCGAGCGACGCCAGGTCCAGTTGCGCCGCGCCCATCCACAGGTGCGCGCGCTCGATTCCGCTGGCGTTCTTTTCGGTGTAAGCCCAGTGATGCACATTGGCGGGGCGGATAAACCCGGGCGAATCGGACGCCGCGGCCATGAAGCTGCCGGTCTGGCCGTTCCAGGCGGCGATATTGCTGTCGACCAGAAAATCCCACTGCCCCGCCTCGGCCGGGGCAAACCGGACCACCAGCTTCCGGCCCCCATCCCAAAACGCCGGAACCGCGTAGGTTCGCTGATGTGGCGAGCGAAACTCCACCTGCAAGTTGACGCCCGTGTAGGGATTCGGAAAGCGCGCCGCATCCGCATCGCTCAGGGTAAAAACCGTTTCACAAGGCGAATAAGCGGGAGTATTGGCGCAGGCCGTCTGGGCGTGCAAATCGCGCGCCACCACGGCCGACAAGGAAAGAAGACCGGCGAGCCAGTAAAGCCGCCGGGTGCTGCTGGACATATAATTCCAGTGTAAGCCTCGATAAAGGCCGTGCCCGTATTCGCTGCCGGCGTGGAGATGCCGATCCGCCAAGGCGAGCCGGCGCGAAGGGCGGTCCACCTGGTGTTTGCCGGTCAAAAGGTCAGGCCGGAATATCCGGAGCCGGCGCCCGGACTAGGGCCCGGCCGCACGCTGGAAGGGATTCGTCTCATGCCTCTGGCGGATCTGGCACGGATGAAGCTCACCGGCTTTCGAGCCAAAGACGAAGCCCACATTAAAGATCTGGACGATGCCGGCCCGATTACGCCCGATATTGAAGCGACGCTTCCGCCCGTTTTGCTGGACAGGCTGGCCGGGGCTCGGGCCCGGAACTAGCGGCGGTTCACGATCTTGTTGCCGGCTCCGGCTGGGGACCCGACGGCTGTGGGTTCCGGCTGCGCTTGATCCAGCCGTCGACCGAAATCACGCTGCCCAATATGGCCAGAACCAGCAGACCGACAAAAAAGCCCTCCACAATCGGGTTGCGAAACCACCGCAGAATGCTGCTTCCGAAAAACAGCGCCAGCACTCCCAGGGCGGCAAACCGCAGCATCCGGAAGACCCCTACTACCGTGTACATCTTCTTGCGTGGATATTGCAGCGCCGAAGCCGCAACGATAAAAGCTGTGAACGGAAACGGCGGCGGGGCCAGCGCAGCCAAGCCCAGCGCCCATACTGCGTTCTGCCGTACCTTGGCTTCGACGTATGCCACGCGCTTTCGTGGAAGGTGCTTTTCCAAACCCGCCTCGCCCATTCTCCGAACCACCAGGTCCACCAGCACTACCCCGAGCACAGATCCTACGCTGGACATGAACGCGTAGTAGAGCATGTAACCGACAGTGTGGCGGCGAGCTGTCATGGCGATTACCAGCAGATCGTTCCCCAGCGGCGCCACTAAAAACGAAGAGTCCAGAATTCCCAGGATCAGCAGCCCAAAACCGCCCAAATGCAAGACCACGGCTATCAGCACGGCTGCTATGTGCTTCATCGCCAGTGGCGGTACACGTTTACCGCCAATCGCCCTCCAATTCCCTCCCGGAGGGGTGGAATCTCACATAACCCGTTTTTGCTCCGCGCCGATAAATAAATAATGGTTAAGGGAAGCGACATGAGCCCGCACCAGAATTTCACCCGAATTCCGCTACAAGTTGGCAGCGAGTTGCGAATTCGCAATAATGGCGAATTGAGCGTGAGCAATCCGACGGTGGAAGCGGAGCCGGCGCTGGATGCGGCCGACGCCGTGCTCGACTATCGCTTCGACCCGCAGACCGGTGAGCACGTGCTTCGCCTCCTGCAGCCGGTCAAAGCCCGCTCGCGGCCGCGGAAATGAAAAGGAGACAACGCGTAAGTGCGGACAATGGTGGTGGTGTTCGGTTTAGCCATGCTGTGCGGGTGTAGCGGCGCCTCGTGGTATAACCCTCAGGATCCTTACATGAAGCCCGGTTCGGAAGGCACGCCCTCGGAGCGCACCGGGGGCACCCTTCCGCCCAATGAACACAAGCCCCTTTATCCGGGCTGGGTGTCGCGGCTTCACGCCGAAGGCCTCGATCGGCCGCTGGTCGCGCGGCGGTAAGCTCGGGGGGAACAGCGGGCGTCCGCATGGCATCAAACATGGCATAAAATTGGCTTTTGGCCGGCCGCCTCAGCTTTGCGATCTTCGTTCTGACAGCGCTCCTGCCCCTGGCCGCAGCGGGCACGGAAAACCGGCTCGCCTCCAATTCGACGATTGCCGTCACCCTTTCCGGCTCCGAGGATGCGGTATACCAGATTGACCTGGCAGCGGGGCAAGTGGCGGATCTCTCCATCGTTGAAAAGCAGGGGATGGTGGGAATTGTCTCCGTCTCCGCGCGCAACGGCCAAGTGCTGGTCGAGATGGACGCGAGCCAGCGCAATCTGTCCGCCAAGCATGTGCTGCTCCCGCCGGGTTCCGCACAGCTTCGGGTTCGCGCCCCAAATCGTAGTCCGGTGGAAAGAATTTTCGACTTGCGGATGGACAACGCCCGCCTGCCGGGAGAGAAAGAGCACCTCCGGCTGGCGGCCGAGCAGCAGCTCGGGGAAGGCGAGCGCATCGAGCGGGAGCAGAGAGCAGGTTTTCTCGAAAGGGCCAAGGCGGCATATCAGAGATCGCTGGCGATTTGGGAGCGGATTGACGATCCCGTCCGCCAAGCCGATACGCTCAACCACGTGGCTTATGCGGAGTATCAGATAGGCGATCTGAAAGCGGCGCTGGCCAGCTATGAGCATGCACGGGATCTGTGGATGGCGGCGGGCGATCGCGCCGGCATTGCGACGGCGCTTCAGGGAATGGCCCTAGTATCCGGGGATACCAGGGAGTTGCAGAAGGCAGCGGAGTGGGCTCGCGAGGCCTTGGCAATCCGGCGCGCGCTGGGCGATTTGCGCGGCCAAGCGGAGACGCTATTGGTTCTATACGGGGTCAATCTCTCCTCGGCCCACAACGAGGAGGCTCGCCGCATAGCCCTTGAGGCCCTTAGCTTGGCTCAGCGGGCCGGTGATCGCATTCGCGAAGCCAAGGCCCAAAGTTTTCTGGGCACCGTGGAACATGAGACGGGCAACGAGAATCTGGCGTTCGCGCGGCACTGGGCCTCTCTCGATATTTCCCGGGAGGAACGCGATTCCATTGGCGCCGCCCGCGCACTAGGGAATATCGCGGTAGATGATGCCAGTCTTGGCAATCTTCGGGAGGCCTCCGCGATCCTGGAGCAACTGCTGCCGATTCGCAAGACCATTGGTAGCCCAAACTCTTACGCAACTTCTCTTTACAACCTTTCGACGTACCAGGCCCAATTGGGGGAACTGGACAAAGCACGCGCCGGGTTTAGCGAGTCTCTGGCGATTTTCCAGCGCTCCAAATTTCCCCGAGGAGAAGGATTCGCCCTGGAGGGGCTGGGCAACTTGTACCTGAACCTGGGTGACGAGGAAAAGGCAGAAGCTTACTTCGAAAAGGCATTCGCCCAATGGAAAGGCGTGGAAGACCGGCGGGGAGAAGCACAGGCTTTGAACTCGTTGGGCGCGATCGCCGCGCGACGGAACGAGTTTGTGAAGTCCGCCGGGCTGCACCGGCAGAGCTTGGCGCTGGCGCGAAGCGGTGGTCTGCAGCGGGACGAAATACAGTCGCTGGTGGGGCTGGCAAAGGATTCGCTTGGGAGCGGCGACGCTCACGCGGCGATCGAAACCGCGTCTCAGGCTTTGGAAATTGCGCAGAAAACCGGCGACCGGGATGGCGAGGCCAGCGCTTTCGAATCGCAAGGGGAAGCCTGTCGCCGCCTGGGCGATCTGGAGCAAGCGCGCCAAAACCTGGCGCAGGCGCTGGCGCTGCGGGAGGCAACGGACCAACCGGTTTTCGAGATCCAGACGCTCTCACAACTGGCCACGCTGGAACGCGATGCCAATCGCCTGCCGAAAGCCTCGATCTATATTTCTAAAGCGTTGAGCCTAGCGGAAACCGTGGGCGCTTCGGCCGGCGGCCTGGATTCCAAGATTCTGTTCATTTCCTCGCACAGCAAGGCGTTCGATCTCGCCATCGATATTGCCATGCACTTGCACAAGGATGCGGAGGCGCTTGAACTCAGCGAGCGGGCGAGGGCGCGCGGCCTGGTGGACCTGATCCGCCAGGCGCGGCTGGACATCCGCGCCGGAGTCGATCCGGACCTGCTGGCACGGGAGCGCCGGGTTGAAGACCTGGTAGATGGGCGGCACCAGCGCCTTACCCGTGTGCTAGCATCGCCGCATACCCGGGCCCAGGAAACCGAAGCGCGCGCGGAACTCGACAACTACATCGAGGAATATCAAAGAATCGAGGCGGAGATTCGGGCCGCCAGCCCGCGCTATGCAGCCCTGGTGCAACCCAGCTCTCTTTCCGCCTCCGCCATCCAGAAACTGCTGGATTCCGATACGGCGCTGGTGGAATTCTGGCTTGGCGAAGAGCGCAGTTACGCCTGGCTGGTCACCCGCGAGGAAATCAAGGGCTTCGCGCTTCCACCGCGGGCAGAAATCGAGGGCCTGGCCCGCGGAGTCTACCGGGCTTTGAATGCGCGCAACGATGTCCCCCACAACCCAAGCCCCCAGGAGACGCTGGAGCAGCGCGAGAAGCGATGGAAGGCCGCAGACGCGGAGTTCGCGGCCGTATCCGCCGAACTCAGCCAAAAATTGCTGGCACCGGTAATCGGCAATATTCGCGCTCGCAACCTGTGGGTGGCCGGCGATGGCGCGCTCGAATATGTACCCCTGGCGGCTCTTCCTACGCCCGGCGCAAAGCAGCCGCTGATTGCGAAATACAACATCGTGCGGCTGCCGTCGGCCTCCGTGCTGGCGGAGATGCGGCAGGAGATCGCGGCGAGGGACGCGCCCCGGCGGCCGGGCCACGTGGTTGCCGTGTTTGCCGACCCGGTATTCCAGCCTTCCGACGAACGCGTCTCGAAGCGCAGCATTGGACAATCCGCGAATCTTCTCCGCGGCGCAGGCGATATCGACCTGACCTCGTTGCCACGGCTGCCGTTCTCGCGCGAAGAAGCGAATGCCATCGTGGCGTTGGCTCCGGCAGGCAGCACGCTCGAAGCGCTGGATTTCGAAGCGAACCGCGCGCAGGCCCAAAAACCGGGATTAGCGGATTACCGCATTCTGCACTTCGCAACGCATGCTTTTCTGGACAGCCAGCACCCCGAACTTTCCGGCATTGTGCTTTCCATGGTCGACCGGCAAGGCCGCCCGCAGGATGGCTTTCTCCGCCTCCACGAGATCTACAATCTCAGGCTAAACGCCGACCTAGTCGTGCTGAGCGCCTGCCGTACCGCACTGGGACGCGAGATACGCAGCGAGGGATTGGTGGGCCTCACCCGCGGGTTCATGTACGCCGGGGTCCCCCAGGTGCTGGCGAGTTTGTGGGATGTGCGCGACCGCGCCACGGCGGAATTGATGCGCCGTTTTTACGAAGCCCTGCTCCGCCGCCATTTTCCACCGGCGGCCGCGCTGCGGGAGGCGCAGCTTTCCATGCTGCGCGACCCCCGCTGGTCTAACCCGTATTACTGGGCCGCATTTGTGATGGAAGGGGCGGGGCAGGCCGCAAGCCTGCCCGACACCGCACTGCGAGCGCAATCCAGCCGGCGGTAAAGCCGCCTATGCCTGTGGCTGCCGCCGCCGGCGCTGGAATACCAGTCCGGCCAAGCCACCCGCGAGAAGGAGGAACAGAGGCGCCACTTCCGCCGGTTCCGGAACCGGGGACTGAGGCGTGAAATGAAGCGCGAAGTTTAAGCCGTTAACTGTGCTGGGGTCGACCCCTCCGGCGGACAGGAAGCTGAATGGATCGATGTAGATCTCCTGCCAGCCTGATACGGCGCCAGCAGAGAGTGGAGCCGAGAATCCCGAGTTATACCAAGTCCATCCGGTAAGCGGGGAAGGGTTGGTGGGGGTGGCGCAACAAATTCCGCCGAAACTGGAGAGCGGGCCGACCGGAACGCCATTGTCAGTGAACTGAGTGGCCACTTGGTCGAAATAAACTGGCTCGCTCAAAACGTAGTCCATCACGATATTCCAATCGGCGTTGATGTTGCCTGCAACCGGCCCGCCGCTGGTAGTGCTCATTTCCCACACGGCCCAATCGCCGCCGCCCGCGGTCGGGACCTCAAAGGTAGTCAGCGACACTTTGCCACCATCGAGCAGGGCAGTCCCGCCGAACGTCGTCGTATCGGAATACGTATCCGGCGCGTTCGTGCCCCCGAAGGTAAGGCTCGATCCAATCGGAATCACGTCCGCGCGCGCCATGGTGGCTCCGAGTAGCGCGGCGGCGGCAAGGCCCAGGCTGCGCAAAGATTTTGTCCTATGCATGCAGTATCATCTACTCCTGAATTGAAATTAGAAACGGTCACGGCCGAACGCCGGGCTGGAGTTTTTACTCATCCCTCCGCTTAACTATGGCGCCCGAACGCCGACTATCACGGTCCTCTAGTACTTACCTGCTTTCACTAGTACTTCGCCGTCATGAGCAAACAAACGCAATTTGATACGCTCTTCGCGAGCAGGTGGAATGAGCGAACGGCAGGAAAAATCCGCGCGGCGCCAGCGATGGACCTTGAACGGTCAAGCTCTGGACCGGCTGCTGCTCGCCTTCGATGCGGACCGGGAGGCTGCCGCGCAGAAATATGAGGCGTTGCGCCGCAAATTGATTGACCTGTTTGCCTGGGAACGGAGCGAGTCGCCGGAAGATCTGGCGGATGAGACCCTGAATCGTCTGGCGCGCCGCGTCAGCGAGGGGACCGGAATCCCTAACCTCGACCGCTATGCTTTCGGGATCGCCCGGCTCTTGCTTCAGGAAGAAGCCCGTTCGCTACGGGCGCGGACGGCAGCCCTTCGCGATCTGCCTCTGGTGACCGGAACCACGCCGGATTCCGGCATGCTTAAGCGGATACGGCGCTGTCTGGCCGCGCTTCCCGCCGAGAACCGTGAGCTGCTGGCGCGCTATTATTCCGAGGATCGGGAGCAACTAGCGCGGGCGCAAGGGATTTCGATGAACGCCCTGCGCAACCGGGTACTCCGGCTGCGCCAGCGGCTGTATGACTGCGTGATGCGGGGGAGTGATTTATAGCGGCATCGTGCCATGGTAGATAGAGCCCAATTGATCGCGTACCTGTTGCACCAGATGCCCGAGGAGGAGCGCGCGGACCTGGCCGAGCAGTGGTTCACCGGCCCGGAATTGCAGGAGGCGCTGCAGGCGGCCGAGGCGGAACTGCTCGATGGTTACGCGCGCGGCGAACTCGCGCCTGAACAGCGCCGCCGGGTGGAAGAGTTCCTTCTGGGATCGCAGACCCAGCGCGACAAACTGGCTTTCGCGCTTGCCTTTCGGGATGCGCTTGCGCCCCCCTTGACTGCCCGCAGCAGGCGCTGGTTTGGCATGGCCGCGGCGGTGGTCATCGCCGCGCTTGCAGCAAGCACGATCTGGTACGCGCGCCGGGCGGCGCACCTCTCCTCTTTGCTGGAGCAAGCCGCCGCCGGCCGGGCATCGCAGCCACTGCCCGGCGGCATTTACGAGTTTGCCGTCTCCCCGGACTCGTCGCGCGGAGCGGCGGAGCAAAACCGGCTGAAGCTGCCGCAGGGCGCGGAAATGCTTCGCTTCGATTTCACCTTCGAGCAGGCCGAGCAGGCGCCGGAGTACTCCGCTCTACTCTCGCATGCCGGTCGAACGGTTTGGAGCGAACAGGGAATCCGCGGGTTCCAGCCGACTGCCTCCAGTGGCGGCCGCGGCCAAGCTAATGTGGTGCCTGTGTGGGTTCCGGCCAAACTGCTGGAGAACGGAAGCTACGATCTCGAACTCAGGGCGGGTGGCAGGCTGCTGGCCTATTATTCCTTCCGCATTACACCGTAGGCGGCGCTCCCACGCTTGTTTCCAGATCTTCAAAGGACGTGGCCCAGGCGACAGCGGGCGCGTCGAACCCCTTCAGGTTCACTTCACAACGGCGGAACGGCTTGGCCCCGGCCGGCGCGGCCACGTTCCACGCCGTAAACGCCGCTTCGCCGAGCAGCACGCCTAACCCCACTATTTTGGTTGCCGCTTCCAGGCGAAATGCCGCATTCACCGTCTCCCCGAGCGCCGTGAAATCGTTGCCGCCCAGCACCGCCGGCCCGGTGCTGACTCCCGCGCCAATGCGCAGCGGCTTAGGCAGCTTCAGATTGCGGCCGATCTCGGCGGTTTCCCGATAAATGTCGCACACCGAGCGCAAGACACGCGGCATATCGCCCGGAATCGCGGGCTTATTGCGGTGGACCCACACCGCCATCACGGCATCCCCGATGTACTGCTGCGCCCAGCTTCCTCCACGCTCGGCGGCTTGCCCCACCCGCAAAAACCATGTGCCGATCATCTGCGCCAGCAAAGCCTCCGAAAGCTTGCGGGAGAGCGGCGTGAAGTCGCGGATATCCACCACCACGATAGTGGCCAGGCTCTGCGCCTCCAGGGTTTCGGTCGGAAGATTCCGCACCCCGCCGTGGCTCTGGGGCGGCGGCTCCTTGGGAGTCACCGCGTTTCGGAAGACCAGTTCCACATCGGCAAACACCAACTTATCCTGGTCAGTCAGCCTGGCGGGAACGCTGACCCGGCGCCCATTCACGAACGAGCCGTTCCGGCTGCCCAAGTCCACCAGATAATAGTCTCCAGCGTCGCGCCGTTGAATCAGGGCATGCAGCCGCGAAACCGACCGGCTGTCGAGCAGCACTTCGCAACCCTCCCCCCGGCCGACGGCCCAAGTGCTTCCTCCCGCAAGAGGATACTGGCGCGCGCCATCGGTTAATACCAGGGAGGGTTGGGGGACTTCCTCAGTCATTCGGTCCCATGCTAACAAACCCTCCGCAAGCACAATCCCCGACTCGCGCCCCGGTTTTCCGGTTCCCGTGCCCTATTGCCCGCCCCCGCGGGCCGCACCACGGCCGAGGTGTATACCCTATTAGATTAAGAAGAGTTATTGCAAGCGGTAACGGTTCTGTAGTAGCCTGGAATGGTCTGTACGGCTGGCGACCCGTAAGGCCTTTATTTTCTGTAGTTCGTAGCGCCGCCGATGGTGGTGGCGTGATTTTGCAGCAAACAGAAACTATGGATAACCGAACTAAAGTAGCCTCTCTAGTTCTCGTGCCGCTGGCAGCGCTCAGTGCCGTCTCCTGCGCTTCGAATGTGCCCTCCCGCTTTGCAACGTCGTTCCTTCCGCCGATGCCTCACTCCTCGCCGCTCACCCCGGAACTGGCAAGCCCGCCCGTTCTGACGCCGAACGTCTACCTGGCTGATGTACCCCTGCTCGCCACCGCTCCCGCCATTCCCCAGAAACCTCGCTTTGAGGCTTTCATGCAGCAGGCGGAGCGGGCGTTTCAGCGGGGCAAGCGATACTACCAGGCAAACGATCCTTCCGCCGCGCGGCGCCAATTCGACCGCGCTGTCGATTTGATGCTGGAAGCCTCCGATCAGGATCCAGCTTTTCGCCCGGAGTACGAAAAAAAGCTGGACGAAATGATAGATTCGATTCATCTCTTCGATCTGGGCGGTCTGGGAGCATCCGCTCAGGCAACCGAATTTCAGAAAGCCCCTCTCGAAGACTTCTTGCAGTCAACCTTCCCAGTCGATCCCAAGCTCAAAGATAAGGTGAGGGAGCAAGTCGCGGCCACGGCTTCCGATCTTCCCTTGATGGTCACCGATTCGGTTCTCGGCTATATTCACTTCTTCGACACGCGGGGCCGCAAGACCCTGCTGGCGGGAATGGAACGCTCCGGCCGGTATCGCTCCATGATTCTGCGCATCCTGGATGCCGAGGGTCTGCCTCCCGAACTGATCCACCTGGCCCAGGCCGAATCCGGCTTCATGCCACGCGCGGTCTCCTACAAGGCCGCCGGCGGCATGTGGCAATTCCTCACCTGGCGCGGCCAGCAGTATGGTTTGATGCAGACCAAATACACCGACGACCGCATGGACCCGGAACGCGCCACGCGCGCCGCCGCCCGCCACCTGCACGATCTCTACAACGAATTCGGCGATTGGTACCTGGCCTTAGCCGCTTACAACTGCGGTCCCGGCGTGGTCGAAAAAGCCGTGGAACGCACCGGCTATGCCGATTTTTGGGAACTGCGCAATCGCGGCGCGCTGCCCGTCGAAACCACCAACTATGTGCCCATCATTCTGGCCATGACCATCATGGAAAAGAATGCGGCCGAATATGGTTTACAGGATGTTCCGCGGGATCAGCCGATCCAATACGACACCATCGAGACGACCGCGCCCACCAGTCTCGCGCTGATTGCCGATCTGTCCGACGCGCCGGTCGCGGAACTCGAAGATCTGAACCCCGCCATCCTGAAGGGCATCGCGCCCGAAGGCTATCCGGTGCACGTGCCCAAAGGAACCGGCGACCAGCTTATGGCGTCGCTCGAAATGATCCCCGCCGATCACCGCACCACCTGGCGGCTCCACCAGGTTCTGCCCGGCGAAACGCTCGCTTCGATCGGCAAGCGCTACGGCCTTTCCGTATCCACTCTGATTGCGACCAACCGCCTCGAAAAACCCGAAGCGGTTGAAGGCGATCGCCTGCTGATTCCAGTCAGCGCCCGTTCCGATGCCCCGCGCACCTCCAGCCAGCACCGGGGAACGGTACGCCGCGCCGCCAACATCACCAAGCCCCGGCGTGCCTCCAACGTCCCTAGCGGTTCGACGCTGGTAGCGGGCACTGCCGCGGCCCAATAACGCGTTCTCCCTTCCGCCTCGCCCAAAGCCTCCCGCACGCCCACGAGGGCCCTTCCGCGGTTTCTGTCCCTTGCGTACACCGCGGACGCGCATCCTTTCTCCTCGGCCGCAGCCTTCCTGCCTCGCACGTCACACCGCGATTTTTCGCGGTTTCCGCGATTTTTCACTATTGCATGCGCACGCAAAAGGAGTATTCTATGGGTTGATTGTGTGCCTACTACTGGAGGCTTGATTAATGTTTGACAGCCTGAAAATGGCCCCTACGAACGAAGACGAGATGGAAGACTTCCACGACTACGAAGATGAAGAGGCCTCGGAACTCGATTCGAAGCTGGACGACTTCGACGACGAAGAGGACGAGGACGACGAGGAAGAGGAAGAAGAAGCCGAGGAGGCCGTGGTCGTGAGCGCGACGGAACCCACACCAGCCCCGGCGCCTGTGGAGCCTGCCGAAGCCGAGCCGGAAGCCCCTCCCAAAAAGCCCGTAACGAAAGCCGCGGCTCCCAAGAAGGCTCCCGCGAAAAAGGCGCCTGCCAAAAAGGCCGCCAAGAAAGCTCCAGCCAAAAAGACTGCGATGAAGAAGGCCCCCGCGAAAAAAGCCGCCGCCAAAAAAGCCGCAGCCAAAAAAGCGCCGGCCAAGAAGGCCCCGACCAAAAAGGCCCCAACCAAAAAGGCCCCGGCCAAAAAGGCCCCGGCCAAAAAGGCAATGAAGAGCGCAAAGAAAGGAGCGAAGCGGCGTTAACGGAATGTGGGGCGGCATGCGACCGGCACAGCCGCCCCCATTTGCCCTCAGCTTTGTTTCTTCACGGTTCGCCGGCAGCGCTCGAATAATTCCAGCAAAGCTTCGGCGTGTTCTTCCGGAGACCGGTTTACCGGCTTTCCCGAGAAGCCGGCGGCCGGTTGGGACGATCGTCCGTAGCCGGTAGTGACGGCGATGAATTTCATCAACTCCAAAGCTACTTCGTCGACACTTCGCGGCGGGCCCGGAGCGGGGGATGCAGTTTCCGGCGCGGGCGGCGGTCCTGGTTCGGCCATGCTATCGTTCTCCTCTGGTGTCCAAACTTTCCTGCTGTGCTAAGACTCCAGTCTAATGCCCCTGAGCGCTGTCCGGCACGTGCGCAAGATGCGAGGGGGCGCCCAGGCACACCTGCTGGAGGCCGATGACGGCCATTATTACGTCGTCAAGTTCTCCAACAATCCCCAGCATCGCCGTGTGCTTGTCAACGAGCTGCTCGCGGCCGTGTTCCTCGAGTACCTCCAGATCGCAATTCCCGAGTGGGCCGTCGTCGAGGTGAGCGCGGATTTTCTGGCGGCCAACCCGGAGATGCAGATCCAGCTCGGCGGGCGCCGCATCGCGGTCGCGCCTGGCTGGCACTTCGGTTCCCGCTACCCCGTCGACCCTCTCCGCGCCACCGTCTACGACTTTCTTCCGGACGCCTTGCTCAGCCGTGTCGTGAACCTTGAAGACTTCCGCGCCATCCTGGTCTTCGATAAGTGGACCGGAAATGCCGATGGGCGCCAATGCGTCTTCTATCGCGCCATGGTTCGCCACGCGCAGGAACCGGCGGCGCCCGCCGCGGGCGAGGGCAGCGCCCGTGCCGCCTTCGTCGCCCGCATGATCGACCATGGCTACGCGTTCAACGGCCCCCATTGGGACTTTCCCGAGAGTCCTATCCAGGGCCTCTACGCGCGGCCCCTGGTATACGAAACCGTGCGCTCGCTCGACGATTTTCAGCCCTGGCTCGACCAAGCCATGCATTTCCCCGAACCGGTCATCGACCGCGCCTGGAAGCGCATTCCCGCCGATTGGATCGCCGGCGAGGAAGAGGAATTGGAGCGCCTGCTCGAAGAGCTGCTGCGGCGCCGGCCCCGCCTGCCCGAGCTGATTACCGCCTGCCGCTTGGCCCGGACCAATCCCTTTCCCAACTGGCGCTAGGCAAGGGAACGAATCCCGTCCGCCACGCGGGCGGCCGTCAACGGAGCCATCAGAATGCCATTGCGGTAATGTCCATACGCGAGCCAAAGCGTTGTCCCGGCTACCGGCCTGACGATGGGCCCCTCGCCGTCCACTCCCGGACGGAAACCCAGCCAGCTTTCGGTGAAGGCGCGCCCGGCGAATGCCGGAACCAGCGCCGCCGCCCGCTCGTGTATACGGGAAACAATGGCCTTATCGAGCTGATGGTTGAAGCCGCATTGCTCGGAGGACGTGCCCACCACGGTGAACCCGGCCGCCCGTTGCAGGACATAGGTGTGACCGCATCGCAGGATCGGCCCGATGCTTCCCGCATCCAGGGCGAATCCCGCCAGGTGGCCGCGCACCGGAAACGTCCGCGGCAGCTCACAACCCGCCACCCGAATCCCACTGCTCCACGCCCCGGCGGCCAGCACCGCCGCACCCGCGCTCAGGATGCCATCGCCGGTCACAACCTCCACGGTGTCGCGCCCCGGACGGACCTCCCGCACCGGCACGCCCTCCCGAATCTCCACCCCGCGGGCCAGGCAGGCCGCGCGCAATGCGCGCAGGATGCCGCGCGGATCCACCAGCGCATCTTCCGGATAAAACAAAGCTCCGGCAACCGCCGGAGCGAGCAGCGGAACTTGGCGCAGCGCTTCCTCTCCGGAGATTCGCAAAGCCCGAATCCCCAGCTTCTCCTGGCATGCCGCGCGCCTCAGAAGCGGCGCCCAGTCCGCCTCCGTCATGGCGATTTCGAGCGCGCCGTGCCGCTGAAAATCCAGGCTCTCTCCGGTTTCCGCTTCGAGTTCCGCCACGAACCCGGGGTACGCCCGCAGATTCTCTAATGCAAAAGACGCCCAGGGCGAAGCCGAATCGATTTCTCCGCCCGGCGCCAGCATCCCCGCCGCGGCCCAACTGGCTGCACCCATTTTGCTGGGGCCCATTCTCCCGGCATCGAGCAGAATCACCCGCAGCCCGCCCCGCGCCAGCCGCCAGACGATCGAGCCGCCGATGATCCCTGCCCCGACTACAATGCAATCGGCCGTGTTCACCGCAGTGCCGAGAAGATCGCCTGCGATCCCTGGTAGCTCCATTCGCTCATCCACCGCCCCAGGTCCGAGGCCGAAATCGCAATCACCAGAAAGAAGAATCCGAAGCGCGCCAGCTCCATATAAACCACCTGCGGCACGCGCGCCGCCAGCAGCAGCTTCGAGCCATCGAGCGGCGGCACCGGGAGCAAATTGAAAATCGCCAGGTACAAGCTCAGCCGTACCCCTTCCACCGCGAAGCCCGTCAGCGCCGGAGCCGCATGCACCGAAGCCACCGCCGCTGCCGCCAGAATCACCGCCAGGACCACATTGCTAAAAGGCCCGGCCAGCGCCACCACCGCCAACCCGTTCAAGCCGCCCTTCAGCTTGCGGGGATCCGTCCGCACGGGCTTTCCCCACCCCAGAAAACCCGCGCCCAACAGCGAAGTGAGAAAGGGAAGGATCGCCGTGCCGAGCCAATCGACGTGGGCCAAGGGATGCAGAGTGACTCTCCCCTCCAGTCGCGGCGTATCGTCCCCCAGGCGCGTCGCCACCCAGGCATGCGCAAATTCGTGCGGCGCGGTGAGAATCCACAGCAGCAGCACGTCAAACAGCGCCCGTTGCATGTCCAGATGCATCATTTACTCCCGCGCCGGGTGCTCCCGCTTCGGACCACGGCCGCCCACAGG
Organism: Bryobacteraceae bacterium; assembly: GCA_035294665.1. Taxonomy (GTDB): domain Bacteria; phylum Acidobacteriota; class Terriglobia; order Bryobacterales; family Bryobacteraceae; genus PSRJ01. Next base: position 34,574 of record DATGKM010000123.1, read on the forward strand.
CCTAGCAGCGCCACTACCGCCACAATGGAGATGCCTTTCCACACGCTATTTCATTGTACGGGGTGGGTCTACGGTCCGGTAACCCAAGTTTTCGGCCCGGCCCCGCATGTACTGATGATTGCCGCCGGAAACGGGAGGCTCAAAGCCATAGGCACGCAGGCACGAAATCAGGTCTCTTCGTTTTATTGGACCTATGGCCGGCATCAGGCCGCTTCGCGGATCTCAATGCGCTTACCTGCTATCTCTGGAATTGGAAAGTGGCCGGCAATGCTCAGGAGCAGCCATCCTTCCAGCACGCTCTCCAGTTTTTCGCGGCAATCTTCGAGCGTTTTGGCATTCGCCCAGACGCCCGGAATGGCGGAGATTTCGCCGTAAAAACGAGCCGTCATCCTCGACGATTTCGTACCGCGCCTGGCGCATGGCGGCGCGGAGGTACGACGTCAACCTAACCCGATTATCTCACTGCGCGCTTTTCAAGACGCTTCGGTGCAGAGTAACGCTGGGATCGGCGCGATGGATTCCGGACCGGTCACTGTGACCTTGCTCCCGCGCCGGGTTCTCCCGTCTCGGACCGCCGCTACCTACAAGCCCCACAGCACCTCTACCGCCAGAGTGGAGGCGCCTTTCCACGCGCTCCTTCATTGCACGTGGCATCACAGGCAACTTCTTCCC
>DATGKM010000124.1:0-9199 GCA_035294665.1 Bryobacteraceae bacterium
CCGCCGTAGCAGGTCACTATCTCTTCCAGCGGTTGCGGATCCAATTGGAAGAACACTCTCCTTCCGCTGGGCTTTTGCTCTTGCTGGGCAGGCTCAGAAACGGAAGACGCACCCAATCGGTGAAAAGGTCACACTGCGCCACAATCCGGCCTATCGGCTGCGCAGAGGGTTTGCCGCTACCCTACGGACGGATTACGGTCACGGTGGAACAGCGTTTTCGCGAGGAGAGCCGCCGCTCGTAGCACTTCATCTTCGAGTAGAATTACCAGAGTCCTATGTTTCCATCTTTCTTTCGATTGATCGCCTCCGCGGCCGCGTGTTGTTTACTGGCGGCGCTTCCCGGTTTGGCGCAGAATGGGCGCGGCCGCCAACCCGTCTCCGCCAATGGCGTGCCGCGCGCCTGGGACGGGCATCCCGATTTGAGCGGCATCTGGGAGGCCCTCAATACCGCCAACTGGGACCTGGAGGATCATTCGCCGCAACCCGGAACCTTATGGCAGACTGGCGCGATCGGCGCAGAGCCGGCCGGAATGACGGTGGTCGAGGGCGGCACGATTCCTTACACGGCCGAGGCGCTGGCGAAGAAGCGCAATAATTTCGCCAACCGCCGCACCGACGATCCCGAAGCGAAGTGCTACATGCCCGGCATTCCGCGCGCCAATTACATGCCCTATCCCTTCCAGATTGTGCAATCGCCCCAAGGCATCCTGTTCGTGTACGAATACGCTTCGGCCAACCGCCTGGTCAACATGGGCAAACCGGTAGAAGCCGGCTCCGATACCTGGATGGGCACAAATAACGGCCATTGGGAGGGGGACACGCTGGTGATCGACGTGACCGGCTTGAACGGCCTGGCGTGGTTCGATCGCGCCGGCGATTACGCCACCGATAACCTGCATGTAGTGGAGCGCTGGACGCGCACCGATCGCGACCACATGCAATATGAGGCCACGATCGAAGATCCGAAGGTGTTCACGCGGCCCTGGAAAATCAGCATGCCGCTCTACCGGCGCGTGGAAAAGAACGCGCAGATTCTCGAATTCAAATGCGTCGAATTCGCCGAAGAGCTGCTCTACGGCAAGTACGCCAAGGAGCCGCCTAAGTAGGCGGCAGCGTAGCGGCCGCTCCATTGGAAGGGCGGATCATTGCAGCACGCCGGCCTTTTGGAAGTCGCCGGCGAGGACAATGGCTAAGCCCGCCGGATCGAGGTGACTCCGCAACGCCGCGTTCACCTGGTCCGCCGTGAGCGCGGCAATTTTCGATTCGAACGCTTCGTCGAAGGCCATGGTCCGGCCGAACCGCTCGCGCGCGCCCAACAGGCGCGCCAGATTCTGATCCTGCGACCGGCCCACCTGTTCCTGCTCGAGCAGGGCCTTCTTGGCGGCCGCCACTTCTTCGTTGGTGAATCCCGATTGCACGGCACGGGCCAATTCGTCTTTGAGGCTGGCTTCCGCTTTGGGCACGTTCTGCGGAGCGGCGATGATGGATACGAGAAAATCGCCCGAATCCATTTTGGTTGGCGCCTGCAAGCCGGAGCGCACGCCGTAACTCAGCCCCTCCTGGTCGCGGATGCGGTGCACCAGGCGCGAACCGAAGCTGCCGCCCAGCATATAGTTCGCCAACTCCATGGCCGGGTAATCGGGGTCTTCGTCGGAGATGCGGATCTGCATGCCGGCCAGAATGGTGGCGTTCTGCTTATCGGGCGTTTCGATTTTTACGCTGCCCGGCTCGGTTTTTTGGTAGGCCGTTACGATGCGCTCATAGCCGCTGGGGCTTTTCCAATCGCCGAACAATTCGCCCGCGAGTTTGCGGATCTCGCCTGTATCGAATTGCCCGACTACCACAAACTCGCCCGCCGAAGCGCCATAGAACCGGTCGTGGAACTGGCGGACTTCGTCCAGCGTGACCTTCTTCAAATCTTCGGTTTCCTCTTGGGCGTCGGCCACGTAGCGCACATCGCCGCGCGGAAATGGATTCAGGCGCTTTTGGAGCGTGATGTTCGCAAGCGCTCCCGGATCGCTGCGGGACGCTTCGACGGCCGCCAGGCGCTGCTGGCGCAACTCGTCGAAATCGCGCTCGGGATAGGCTGGCTCGCGCAGCACTTCAGCCGCGAGCCGCAGCACGGCCGGCAGATTCGCTTCAACGGTTTCGATGCTGGCGGTGGCATTGGTCGCGCCCCCCGTAACGGACAGGCGCGCTTTCAGGCGATCCAGCTCGTCCTGAATCTGCTGCCGCGATTTGGTTTTGGTTCCCCGCATCAGAAGGGCCGCGGCCATCTGCCCCACCACCGCTTTTCCGAAGACGGATTTTTCATCGCCGAAGCGGAGGGTGATAACGGCGGTTACCGTGCCGCCGCGCGTCTTCTTGGGAAGCAGCGCCAGTTTCATGCCGCCGGGCAGCGCGGCGCGGGTGACGCGCGCTTCGATGTTCTTCGGCGACGGATCGAACGCTTCACCGGCCTGGATCGCCTCCCCGCCTTTGAAGTTCTTCAGCATGGCCGCCACGTCCGGAGGCGGCGGGATTTCCGCGCGATCGGGCGCCGCGGTGGGGATGAACTCGGCGAGCGTGCGGTTCGACGGCTTGAAATAAGCCTTCGCCACGCGCGTGACATCTTCCGGCGTCACGTTTTTGATGCGGTCGCGGGTGAGGAACAGCAGACGCCAATCGCCCTGCGATTCCCAGTTGCTCAGTTGGAGCGCGATCGATTGCGAATTTGCCATCTGCAACTCCATCTGCTTCAGGTATCGGGTTTTGATGCGCTCTACTTCTTCTTTGGTGGGCGGCTCCTGGGCCAGCTTCTCGACCGTGTTGAGCAAAATGTCGCGCGCTTCCTCCAAAGACTGGTCCTTCCGCAGGCGCGCTTCGGCTATGAAGAAACCCGGATCGTGCAGTTCCTCGGCTCCGGAATCCACCGATACCGCTTTCTTGTTTTCGACCAGTGCCTTGTAGAGCCGTCCCGAAGGCGCTTCGCTCAGCAGGCCGTCTATTATTTCGAGCACCGCCATATCGGGATCGGCGCCGGCGGGGACGTGATAGAGCGCCAGAACGCTTTGCGTATCGCCTACGCGCCTGAGAGCCACAAAGCGCTCGCCATCCTGCACCGGCTCGCGCGTGTAGGTGGTTTCGAGCGTCCGCCGCGGTTTGGGAATCTTCCCGAAGGCGTCCGCAATCCAGGCCAGCGTTTGGGTCTCATCAAACTTGCCGGCGATGGTCAGCACGGCGTCATCGGGCTGATAATACTTCTTATAAAACGCGGCCAGCCGCTCGGGCGGCACATTTTCAATATCGGAGCGGTTGCCGATGGGCGATTTGCCGTAATTGTGCCAGGCGTAGGCGGCTTCGAGCGCGCGCTGAAACAGGATGCGTTCGGGGCTGTTTTCCCCAGCTTCGAATTCGTTGCGCACAACGGTCATTTCCGCGTCCAAATTTTTCTTATCGATGTGCGCATTCACCATGCGATCGGCTTCGAGGCCAATCGCCCATCGCAGGTTTTCCGCGGTGGCCGCCATGGTCTCGAAGTAATTCGTGCGATCCCACGAAGTGGTGCCGTTCATGACGGCGCCGTGATCGGTCAGTTCCTTTTTGATATCGGGACGCGTGTTGGTTTCGCGGAACATCAGGTGTTCCAGCAGGTGCGCCATGCCGGTTTCGCCATAGCCTTCCAGCCGCGAGCCTACCAGGTAGGTGATGTTCACCGTTACCTTCGGCTGCGACTCATCGGGAAATAGCAATACGCGCAGCCCATTCGGGTAGGCATATTCGGTAATGCCCTCGGCGGCAGTCACTTTTTTGACGCCGGCGGGCAAAGTTTGCGGCCAGGCGGCTGGAACCAAAGCACAAAAAGCGAACACGGTGAGGACCGAGCGGCGCATAAAAAACCTCATTAGATGAAAATTGCTTGAATTATACAGGACGGACCAGAACCTTTATGGTAACGAACGGCTAATCCCAAGGACCAGCCAAAGGCTTTGGGGGCATGGCAATGGATTGGAAGCGGGCTACCTGAATCGAATCGCGATCCATTTCGGCGACCAAGGGCATGATTCCCTCGTCCAGAATTCGTTCGGCTGCTTCTTCGTTCAGCCAAACTTCCGCGGGCGCCGTAGTGCAGCTAATGCCCTCGCGCGTATATTTGTGCCCCGGAATGCCATCCAACCTGGAAACCTTGCCCGGACGGAAATTCCATCCATGGCGGTTGAAGGCGCAGCCCAGCAGGCAGGCACAGGCGACGGCCGGGCTGCCCCAGAGGTAGCCCTCATGCGCCGGCGGATCCGGCATCTCTTCGAACGGAAACGTGGCCGCCTCATTGGCGACGCTATAGGGGAGGCGCAACAGAAAGCGCGGCATCGCAAGGCCAATCCAACCGGCTGCGGAGTGACGCCGCAATTCTTCCCACCTGCGGCGGACCGGCGTTTCGAGCGGCTGGCTCCATTCGTCGGAATCCGGCGTGCCGGAGATGGAGGGGCAGCCCGCGAAGGCAGGATCCGCGCCCGCCAGCAACGGCGCACCGGCAATCCGGGCTATGCCCGCCAAGCATTCGAGCGCGAGTAAATCCTGCTCGCGCGGGGCAAAGGGATGCAGCGATACCAGCGCCGACCAGGCCGCCTGTCCCGGCGTTCCCACGGCTTCTTCGACGAGCATCCGGAACAGCCCGCTGGCGGACAGATCGGTGCTGGCCACTGCATCCGCCAGCAATTCCTCGGCAGTGATATCGATCAGCTCGATGCGCAGATGCGAGCCGGTTTCGAGACGAGCAAGCAGGAACGCGACCGAGCGCCACGCCGATTCGAGAGCCTGAAACCGCGGGTCCCGGAAGATCGCGCGCAGCAGGTCCGGGCCGGCCTCTTCGCCGGCCGTTTTGCGCAACGCCTGGAGCGCCTGGCTTTCATACACCCGCCCGGGCTGAAAATCGGCCGGCTCTTTGAATTCCAGGGAGAGCTTTACCGCCCCGACCGGCAATTCCAGGCATACCTGCAGCCGCTCCATTACTTCACCGATATTTTGGGAATCGGTCAACAGGGCCGTAGCGCCGCCGAGCCGGGGTTCCTGGCGCCGTTCGCCGCGGCTGGCCCGCCCGCCGAAATCAGCCAAAAGCGCCAGCCGGAACGGGTGCTCGGGATGGCGTTCCGGGCGCGCAGCCTCCTCCGTTCTGGTGCGGATGCCGCTAGCTGTTGAGACCATCGGTCCTTTCAACCCTAGACCAGTAGCGCAGGGTCCGTCAACTTGTGCGAATGGAGACGGACGCGGCCGGTGGAGCGCATTCCGGATTTCGGAATTGCGGCGGGGGGAGACCGGGCGGCCGCCGGGAAGCCTGGCGTTCTGGCGGGGGCAAATTCCGGCAGCTCAGAAACGTGTTCACTCTACCTCCAGCCTTCGCCCCCGCGGAGGGGGACAAAGCGGCAGAGGGTCACGACGCGCGATTCGATTTTGCCGGCGCGCTTTACGAATACGCGCAGTTCCTGGTCGTCCCACTCTCCCACGGGAATTACCAGGCGGCCGGGGTCGTTCAGTTGATCCAGTAGGGCTTGGGGCGCCTCGGGCGCGGCCGCGGCTACAGAAATCGCATTGTAGGGCGCTTCCGGCGGATAACCTAGCGAGCCGTCTCCGGCGATAATGGCGACATTGTAGCCATAGCCGGTGCGCGCCAGAGTGTTTGCGGCGATTGCGGCCAGGCCGGGAATCAATTCGATCGAGACCACACGCGCCGCCAGCATGCCCAGCACCGCCGCCGCGTAGCCCGATCCCGCGCCCACCTCCAGCACCTTTTCCCCGCCCTGGATTTCCAGTTGTTCCGCCATCAGTGCCGTCATGTAAGGCTGCGAAATGGTCTGCCGGTAACCGATGGCGATGGGCTCATCGGCGTAGGCGGACAGGCGCGAATCCAGGGGAACGAACTCCTCCCGCGGAATCTGGCGCATAGCCGCCAGCACGCGCTCATCCCGGATGCCGCGCCGCCGCAATTGGCGCTCCACCATTTTGCGCCGCTCGGAAGCAAAGTCGGGAACCATACAAATCCCACCCTTATAATAGCTTTGTGACCCATCAGATCACACTCATTCCGGGAGACGGCATTGGGCCGGAAGTAGCTGACGCGACGGTGCGGGCGGTCGAGGCGACGGGCGTAAAAGTGGAATGGGACCGCGTCAATGCCGGGGTGGGCGCGCTCGAAGAGTACGGCTCACTGCTCCCCGATGATGTGTTTGCCTCCCTGGCCACGACCCACGTGGGACTGAAGGGTCCCACAGCAACTCCGATCGCCGGCGGCCACCAGAGCATCAATGTCGCTTTGCGCAAGAGACTGGGACTTTACGTGAATTTCCGGCCGGTGCGCATGCTGCCCGGCCTGCGCACGCGCTTCAGCGACCTGCCGATCGATCTGGCGATCTTCCGCGAGAACACGGAAGATCTGTACACCGGGTTGGAGCACGAAGTGGTGCCGGGCGTGGTGGAGGGCCTGAAGATTATTACGCAGACGGCATCCTTGCGGATCGCGCGCGCGGCTTTCGAGTATGCGCGGCGCGAGGGGCGCGCGAAAGTCACCGCCATCCACAAAGCCAATATCATGAAAATGAGCGACGGCCTTTTTCTGAAGTGCTGCCGCGAAATGGCGGCCGAGTACCCGGAAATCCAGTACAACGAGTTGATCGTGGATAACGCCTGCATGCAGATTGTCACCCGGCCGGAAACGTTCGACCTGCTGGTGATGCCGAATCTTTACGGCGATATCGTTTCCGACCTGGCGGCTGGCCTGGTGGGCGGCCTGGGAATCGTGCCCGGAGCGAACCTGGGCGATAAGACGGCGATCTTCGAAGCGGTACACGGCACGGCTCCCGATATTGCGGGCAAGGGCCTCGCCAATCCCACGGCGCTGATGCAATCGGCGGCGCTGATGCTGTCGCATCTCGGAGAACGCGAGGCGGCGGCGCAGTTGCGGCGCGCCATCGAAAGCGTTTACGCCGAAGGCCGCCATCTCACCGGAGACGTCGGCGGAAAATCTTCGACGCACGAATTCACAGATGCGGTGATCGCTCAAATTGCCGCGGCACGTAAACCGGTAACGGTTGGGTAGAACTCGAAGCCTACCGCACCGGATGCCACCCCGAATCCGGCGGCGCCTGGATTCGCCGTGCCACTTGCGCCGTATCCTTGCCGAGGTCCTTCTCGTATAACTTGCCATCGTTCGTCAGCACGAAAGTAGTAACCCCAGTGACGCGGTACTCCGCCGGGTATGCGACCAGCGCCACGCCGCCTTTGCCGGCAACCCGGAAATTGTAGCCGCTGAAGCTCTCCTCGGTTCCCGGCGGGGCGGCCGCCAGTCTCTCCGCGGTTTCGGGCGCCGGATCGGCGGTCGACACCTTTCGTGCGCTGCGCTTCCTGGCAGCCGTGAACGCGTCGGCCACGTCCATGGCGGTAATCTCATTCTCGCCGATGCTGCGATAGAGGATCTCCTGCTTGCCCGCCTGCGAATCGAAAAACCATCGGCCATTATTGGAGACCAGCGGCACCGGAAAGGGCCAGTTCTCCGCGCCTATATACAACAACATTGCCCCGTCCTGTTCCTGCAACAGCCGGTGCATCTGGTTGTATTTTTGGGTGAAATTCTGCCGCTCCAGGCGGGCTGCTTCCTTATCGGGGGAGAGCACGCCGTTGCCCAAAATCGCCGCCAGCGCCTGCTCGTTATTGGCGGCCACGGCGTTCGCCAATGCGTGGGCCGCCTCCGCCGGAGAAGCGAATGTCTTCTGGCCGGGCTCCTGCGCAAAGGCCGCGGCGGAGCCTAACACTGCGGAGCCCAGCAAGCAGCAAACCGCCCCACACAACAAACCGGTTCGGGGGTTCATCGCCTGCCTCCACCTCCACGGGTCCCTCCGCCACGGACGCCTCCCCCGTGAAACGCTCCGCCGCGGGAACCACCGAAGCTTTCAAACCCGCGCTCGGAAAAGCCGCGGGCGGCTCCGCCCCGGTTGAATCCACTGAACGCTCCGGGGCGCTGCGCCTGGAAACGCGGACCGGCGGAACGAGACGCTTCTCCGGCCCGCGATCCACCTTGAAAACGAGGCTCCGCGCCGCGCGGACCTGCAAACCCCGGACGGAACCCTTCGCGCCCGCGGGGCGCCTGGAAGCGGTTGTTGTAGAAACCGCGGTTCCTGACGAATTGGTTGCGATTCACGAACGTATTGCTATGGGCGAAATAGTTTCTGTGATTGAAAATTACGGTGCGCCGCCCCCAATCGAAACCCCAATGGGGCCAGCCCCAGCCGAAGCCGGCGAAGAATCCCAGGCCAAATCCGGCTCCGAAAACGAGTCCCGGGCCGGTGATATACAGCCCCGGATACCAGTACCAGCCCGGCCACGGCGCCAGAGGCGCGCCGTACACCAGCCATGGATCGAACTGGGGCACGTAAACCACCTGCGGATTTACCGGCTGAATCACGATATTCGGCCCGCTGGTGACCACGCTCTGCTGCGGCGTGCTTCGCAGGTTGCCGGCGGCCTGCGCCCGCTGCCGCATCACCTGGATGGCGTTCATGACGCCCGGCTGATCGTTGACGTAAGCGTCTCCCAGAGACGATGTCCACGAAAGATTCTTATCCATGTTGGAGAGCACGGAGGGAAACGCCGTGAGCGCCTTCACGCTGGGATCCCACGGCTGCTGATTCACCGCGTCCGCCAACTGCTGCCCCTGCAGGTTTCGATGGTCGTTCAGCCACCGGTCCGCTTCGACGATTTCTTCCGGGAATGTGGATGCGGCCAAAATCTGCGCCACCAGCGAATCCGGATATAAACCGATGGGCGCGACGAGCCGTTCCAACTCCGCCTCGCTGGGTTGAGCTCCCTGCACCGGCACCGGCGGTGGAGCATTCGGCGGAGGCGCGGCTTGGGGTTGAGGATACGAAGGCGGCGCAGCCTGCGCCGGGGGATACGGAGGCGGGTTCTGAAATGCGTAAGCTTCCGGCAAGGTAGCCGCTGCCAGACACCACGCAAGAAGTATAGATAAAAGCTGCCGGAAAGGAGTCATTTACTCACTCCCTCGCTTTCAGGATAAGGTCCGCGTGAGGCGGCTGAGGGTGGCCTATATGCCGGAGGGCGGGGTTTGGGCAGCTTTGGAACCGGCTTTGGTGCGGCGCAGCACCGGTTAGCGCCGGAGTGCGGCAATCGAATCCGGGAATATAATAGCTGCCACGGGAGGACCCAAATGAAA
>DATGKM010000125.1:0-58189 GCA_035294665.1 Bryobacteraceae bacterium
GACGACCCCGTCTCCAGCTGCTGAACCGCTGCCAGTTTTACTTCCTTCGTGAACTTCCTTCGAGACAACGACATGAGTAGAATTCTCCATTCGATGAAATTCGACTCTTAACTGTTTGTCTCAATTTAGGGGACAAGTCCACAGGGATGCGACTCGAGCGCCGACTCAGAGGCCGGAATGGCCGGGGCGGCGGAAGCCGCCCCGCTCCGCAGCCATTCTGGCGATAAAGCGTTAAATCCCGGGAGCGCGAGGGCAGAGCCCTCGCATCAAGAAATGCCTCCTTCCTCATTAACCCGCCGCCATGGTTACGATCTTGCCCGGCGTTTCCTCGGCCGGCGCGTCGTCGAATGTCAGATACGCTTTTTCGTCCGTGAGCCAGTCTTCGTGCTTTTCCACCAGCAGCATTCCGATGAGCCGCACGCAGGCTGCGGAATGCGGGAAGATGCCGATGACGCGCGTGCGCCGGCGAATCTCCAGGTTTAGCCGCTCCAGCGGATTGGTTGACGAGATCCGAATGCGGTGCGGCTGCGGATAATGCAAATAGCTCAAGACGTCGTCAATGCCTGCCTCGAATACCTCCATCGCTTTGGCGAATCGATTCTGAAATTGGCGGACCAGGTCGGCTGCCTTCACCTTGGCGCTTTTCTCGTCGCGCTGCACGAATACGGCCTTCATCCCCTCACTTACTTCTGCCTGGCTGCGCTTGGGGACGTGCACCAGGACGTTGCGGTAGAAGTGCACCTTGCACCGCTGCCACTCCGCTTTCAGCACCTTTCGCACCGCGGCCTTCAGGCCTGCGTGCGCGTCCGAGATGACCAGCGCTACGCCGCTCAGACCGCGCTCTTTGAGGCTCTTGAAAAATGCCGTCCAGCCTTCCTCGCTTTCCGCCGGAATGACATCGAAGCCCAGCACCTCACGGCGGCCTTGCAGGTTCACTCCCGTGGCGATCACCACGGCCATTGACTCGACACGGTTGTCCACGCGCACCTTCTCGTAAAGCGCATCCACCCACACGTACCGGCTCTCGCCTAACGGCCGTTCCCGGAACTGCCGTACCTTCTCATCCAAAGCTGCGCACAACTGGCTCACCTGGCCGGCCGATACGCCCGCAATCCCGAGATCCTCCAACACGGTTTCGATCTTCCGCGTCGACACGCCTTGCACCACCGCTTCTTGAATCACGCTGATCAGGGCCTGCTCGCTGCGCCGCCGGTGCTCGATAAAACTCGGCACATAACCGCCCTCGCGCAGTTTGGGCACTTTCAGGTGCATCGTCCCCAGGCGTGTGTCCCATCGCCGGTCCCGAAACCCGTTGCGGTGCGTCGTCCGTTCCGGGCTTCGCTCATGCGGCTCCGCGCCGACTTTGGCCGTTACCTCGGCTTCCATGATGAAATCAGCGATCATTTCCGCCATCGCGCGTAGCGGGTCTTCCGCACTGCTTGCGGTCTCGACGAGCTTGTCCGCGAGCTCGTTCCGGTCTATTCTGTCTTTGGCCATCCGTTCGTTAGCTCCTTTCGTGAAAGCTGGACACTTCCACTGGAGCCAGCAGCGGCTGGCCTTTGTCAAGACCCTAATTTACACTCAAAATTTTACGCGGCCCCAGCCGATCATGTTGGGAATATGTTCGATGACGTGCGACGCGACTACGTAATCGAACTGCTTGCCTGCACAGGCCGTGGAGAGGTCCCCATCTGGTGCAACGAACGAGACGTCCACGATCCTGGATTTGTCTATACTGGGATCGTCCACGTATTTCTTACGTAGATCGTCAGTCGACAGATGGTCGAGGTAATAAATCTCGCCCTGATCTTTCGTGACGACGGGGGACGTTAAGGGGCCAATCTCCAAACCCGTCATGTGGGTGGGATCTATACGGTTTAAAAGCTTTTCTCTTCTATTCGGCATTGATCACCGTTGGATTGTCGATTATATTATATGGGCGCGGCGGGTGCGGTGCAGGCTTGCTATTTGCTCAGCGCATTGTCAGAGCAGACGGTGTCACTGCTGGGAGAGCAACCGAATACCGGGATTCAGATTTGAGCAGTTTGGAGGTATCCAGAGTTTCCGGAGCGTAGTTTGATCTCGTTGAATCAGGACTCACTTCCGGAAATGGGCTATGCTGCGGCTGTTTCGTATAGTGACCAGACTGCAAAGAGGTCGCGACACTTTTTCGTTCAGTATCAATCAGGAAGGGGAGGAGTTCATGGCGTCAGATAGACACCGGCAGCACATCGTTTGGCGGTTAGTCGGGAAATGCTCCGCATACAGGCGATTATACAAGTTTCCATTCTGGCTCAGGCGGGGATATGTTGAAGAACTTTATGCTATCAATACCGCCCGGGCAGCCAAAGACGTAGCCGTTCACCTACGGGGCGAAATAGCCGAAGATGTCAAGAAAAAGCTGAGTTGGGTCGTTAACGAATGCGCTGATCCATCCATTGGTGCTCGGGACAATCGCCATATTTGAAGTAAGCGCTCCGTCTATGGCGTTGAGGGTCGAAACTGCGGGCTGTGGCTGGCCTTCGGGCCACAATGCCTGGCTTTACAGCGAACGGCGAACAGTGTCTTAACTGTTTGTCTCGGCAAACGGGGCAGCCGCACTCGTGGACCGCGACGACTTTACTGTCCGGAAACGTGGCGGCGTGAAAACTCGCCGCATCCTGCGCGTCCTTGTCAAACCAGAGGCAGATCGTGTTTTTTGGCTGCATATGCGCGTGCTTGTTGTGCTCGAACGCGATCACACCATTTTCTACTTTTTTTGATCCGCGCCATCCAATTCGAACCAGACCGCCGCCAGATTGCACTTTGCCCGCCGTGCCGCTTAGCGACCGCCGCCGCCGCGAGCGAGGCACAGCCAGTGGTGGGAAGCCGCGGCCGGTTAGGGGCTGCGCGTGGCGGTTAAAGCCGCGGATCGCAAACGCCGCGTTGGCCCGGTCGAGCTACCAGCGGATGCATGCATTCCTTGATAGGATGGGTCCCTATGAGCACCTCAATCGTTGCGACTCCGCCGAAAACGGCCGCGCTGCCGCTTGCAAAATGGGTCTGGTTTGGAATTGCCATTGCGGTTGGGTTCGTGGTAGCGCTGATGCCTACGCCACAAGGGTTGACGCACCACGCGCAGATTGTGTTGGCGATCGTGGCGTTTGCCATCGTGATGTGGGCAGCGGAGGTGATGAACAACGGGATAGCCTCGATTCTGATGATGGCGCTGCTGATCGCGGTGGCCAAAGTGCCACCGCCGCGGGCGCTCAGCGGATTCGCCGATCCGGCCTTCTGGACGCTGCTGTCGGTGCTGTATTACGGCTACGCCATGCAGAAAACCGGTCTGGCCGAGCGCATCTCCTACTGGATCCTGTCCTTATTTCCGGGCAGCTACGCAGGCATTCTGGGCGCCTTCTTCGTCATCGGGCTGGTGCTGTCCATGGGCATTCCATCCATGACGGTGCGCACCTCGATCATGGCGCCCATCGCCTGGGCCCTGGTCCAAACCCTGGGTTTGAAGGCGCGCAGCAAGGGGGCCGCGCTGATCATGATCACGGTTATCGAAATGGCGGTGGTGCCGGGGCTGGCGTTCGAACTCGGATCACTGAACGGTCCTGTGGTCATTAAGATGTTCGGCGATAAGCACATCCCGCTCACCCAGGGCAGCTATTTCGTAGTAATGGCAGTCCCGACGCTCATTTTGTGCGGGCTGATTCTGGTGCTGAATCAGTTGGTGCTACGGCCCGAAGCGAAGCTGAGCACGTCGCGGGAATTCGTAAAGGGAAAGCTGGCCGCACTGGGCACATTCAATCGCCAGGAAATGATCACCGCCTTGGTGGTAGCGGTGTCCATTTTCTTGTGGGCCACGCAGAGCACCCCCAACCAGGTCCGCTTGCATCCGTTACCGTCATATATCGTCGGCATGCTCGCTTTGACGGTGTTCGCGGTGACTGGCATCCTACAGGATTCGGATATCGCCAAGGGCGTTTCCTGGACCCTGATGCTATTTTTGGGCGGGATTTTCGGTCTGCAAACCGTGATTCCCGATGCGAAAATCACGGACTGGCTCGCGTCGATGATGGTGCCGCACATGCAGGCGCTGGTTTCCACGCCGGTGCTGCTGCTGATTCTGCTGGCTCTGGTGATGCTGGCGCTGCGCTGGCTCGACCCGACGGCATTTATCGCATTGCCGCTGGTATTCCTTCCGCTATCGGAGCCGTTGGCTAAAGCCGGGATACCGCCCCTGATCCTGACCGCTCCACTGTTGCTGTGCTCGGCGCCTTTCTGGATGCCTTACATGAATTTCTGGATAGCCATGGGCGATGGCATCAGTTCGCGGCAGGCATGGAACCGCGGTCAGTTGGCATTGACAGCGACTCTATATTCCGTTGCGGCGATTGTGGCGACCGTGGTGGGGTACTTCTTTTGGAAGATGGTGGGCGTGCTATAAGCACGACGGTAGGCCGATTATTTATCTTCTAAACCCTTGATGCGCCGCTCGTGAGCTAGCGATATCCCGGGAGCGATTCACGGCATTGGGAAATGCCCAGGAAAAGCTCACCAAAGCGCTGGCGGATTTCAATGCCGATGTGACACATCATGCCGCTAGTAGGAACCGTGTTATCGAACAACTCTGTTCCAATCGTCGCAAATTTGGAGCGCCCGCTGGATTGCGGGTCGCACCCCACTTTTCGCAGGAACTTTGCTGTCCGATCCACCGTCTGCACGTCATATTGTTAGTTCCGGGATGTAAGCTGGTATAGGTGCGGAAAGGCACAGAAGTCTATGGATGTACCACGTAAGGACGCTCGGAAGAAAAAGATTATCCGCCGCATTCTGGCCGTGGTGGTGCTGGGGATTGCCGCCGGCGGCATAACAGTTGGCCTCTCCCGCTTGAAGCCCGCGGCGCCCGGCGTGGAAATGTCCACGTTGTGGCCGGATACGGTGAAACGCGGGCCCATGCTCCGCGAGGTGCGCGGGCTGGGGACGCTGGTTCCGGAAGAGACTATGCTCATTCCGGCCACCACCGATGGCCGCGTGGAGCGGATTTTGGTCTATCCGGGCACGCCAGTAAAAGCGGACACCGTCGTCATGGTCCTCACCAGCCCGGAACTGGAAACCGCTACGCTCGATGCCGAGTATGCATTGAAAGCGGCGCAGGCGGATTACGACAACCTTAAAGTAACCCTGGAGAAGACCAAGCTCGATCTGGAATCCACCGCCGCGCAGGTGGGCGCCGATTACAACACTGCGAAGCTCGAAGCCGACCGCGATGCGGAACTGGCCAAGCAGGGCCTCAGTTCGGCGCTCGACGCGAAGATTTCCGCCGTGAAAGCAGAGCAGTTAAAAGAGCGGTATGGGCTGGAGGAGCAGCGTCTGAAAATCAACGCATCCGCCGAAGAGGCGCAACTGGCCGCGCAGAAAGTAAAAGTGGAGCAACTTGAGGCGGAGTATAAGCTGAAGAAGAGCCAGTTAGACCAGCTTCAGGTAAAGGCCGGATTCGATGGCACTCTGCAACAGCTTCCTACCCCAGTGGAGGTAGGACAGAAAGTGACCGCCGGAACTCCCTTAGGTAAGATCGCGCAGCCTTCCAAGTTAAAGGCCGAGCTGAAGATCGCCGAAACGCAAGTGAAGGACGTGGCTATCGGACAGCCGGCGATTATCGACACGCGCAACGGTCTGATTGACGGGCGCGTTTCGCGCATCGATCCGTCGGTATTGAACGGGACGGTAACTGTGGATGTCGCTCTAAAAGGGCCGTTGCCTGCGGCCGCGCGCCCCGATCTGAGCGTGGACGGAACCATTCAACTGGAGAAGCTGAACGACGTGGTATACGTGGGCCGGCCGGTGTTCGGGCAACAGGACGCAACCGTGCAGCTCTTCAAGATCGAGCCTGACGGCAAATTCGCAAATAAAGTAAAGGTCACGTTCGGACGGGCTTCCGTAAACACCATCGAAGTGAAAGAGGGCTTGCAGGTCGGAGACAAAGTGATTCTATCCGATATGTCGAGCTATGACAGCTACGACCGGATTCGATTGAACTGATGAACTGACATTGGTTGAACGGACATTGCTCGAACAAACCAGGCGCGCGCTGCGTAAGAGTTGGAGGAAGGTGCAGGGATGACGAACGGTTCGGAAACGCTCATTAAGCTGGATGCCGTCAGCAAGGTCTTCGTAACCGATGAAGTGGAGACCCACGCATTGGAGGGCATCCACTTCCAAGTGAACAAAGGTGAATACCTGTCGATTGCCGGGCCATCCGGCTGCGGCAAGTCGACGCTGCTGGCGATTCTGGGACTGCTGGACACGCCGAGTGACGGCACCTACTACCTCAACGGAAAGCCTGTGACGGGGCTGAAGATGTCGGAGCGTGCGCGTATCCGCAATCGCGAGATCGGCTTCATCTTCCAGGCGTTCAATTTGATTGGCGATCTGACGGTGTATGAGAACGTCGAACTGCCGCTCACCTACCGGGGGATGGGGTCGGCCGAGCGGAAGAAGCGCGTCCAGGAATCGCTCGAACGGGTCGGCATGCAGCACCGCATGAAGCACTATCCTTCGCAGCTTTCCGGAGGCCAGCAGCAGCGCGTGGCCGTGGCGCGGGCATTGGCGGGCGATCCTCTGATTCTGCTGGCGGACGAGCCCACCGGGAATCTCGATTCGCATAATGGCGAAGCCGTCATGACCTTGTTGCGGGAACTACATAAAGCCGGTTCGACCATTTGCATGGTGACCCACGATCCGCGCTACGCCGACTTTGCCGACCGCCAGATTCACCTGTTCGACGGCAAGATCGTCGATCAGCAAATGGAGAAGACGGTTAACTAGCGGCCCGCGCGCCTCTCGCCTGGGTCACCGCCCCACCATTCCGGGTGGGACGCCGCGGGTTTGGGGTGGGCCGCGAAGAATTCGAGCATCGGACCGAATTGGCCGATTACGGCATCATAATGGCCGGCCTTGGGGAGTTCGACATACACCACCTCCGCGCCCGCATGACGGGCGGCGGCCACCATGGCGCGCGACTGGGCTACAGGCACGGTGCCGTCCATGGCGCCGTGCACCACGTACTGCGGCACGTCGCGGAGCTTGAGGATATCGGCGGGGTTGCCTCCCCCGGCCATGGGTCCCAGCGCCGCAAAAATCCCTGGGTGCTGCGCGGCCAGCCGCCAGGTGGCATAGGCCCCCATGGAATGGCCCATGAGATAAATCCGGCGGGGGTCGATCCGGTAATCGCGCCGCACTTCGGCCAGAACGTCGAAGACATCTTGCTCGGCCGCCCCGCGATAGCCGGAGGTGGGCCCGCGGCCCTCCGGGCACACCACCAGAAACCCGAGCCGCTGCGCTTCCGGTTTTAGCGGCGCTTCGGGGTAGCTGTCGAAGAAGTCGTTCTCATCGCCACCGGCGCCATGCAGCGCCACCACCAGCGGAAAATCGCGCCGGCCATCGTAGCCAACCGGGACGAACAGCCGGTAGGGCTGCAGGGAATGGTCCACGGTGGAGCGGTAGGCGCGGCGGAAATCGCCGGGATTGGCGCCGAAGGGGTCGCGGCCGGCGGCTAAATCGTCCAGCATGGCATTGGCCGCCGCGAACTGCTTGGCAAACGGATATCTGCTGAAACGGCGCAAGCCTTCTTCGCCGCGATCGGCGCGTTCATAGAAGCGCAGAACGTACTCGGCCGTGGCCAGCGCGGCCTGTCTTTTCGGCGCTCCGCTTGTTTCTGACGCTTCGCTAGACGAAACCTGCGCGAGTTTTTCGCCGAGAGCCGCGGCCGAGTGCGACAGGCTCTCGATGTGCACGGTAACGGATTTTAGCAGGATGTCGTGCAGGATCTCCGGCGCCGCGGAATTGAGCGGAGCGAGGCGCACCTCGAGCGAATAATTGCCGGGCGGAACATCGGGAACGGTAAAACGGATTGCGAAGGGAAGGTGCACGGGATCGAGGGTGACAGGCCGGACCAGTTGGCGGCGGTTGGCTGTTCCCGAGGGCGTGAGGAAAACCGCAGCCGTCAATCTGGCGTTTTCCGACTGGGTGATGGGATAGAGCGGTGTCAGAGAGAGGACCACGGATTGGCCTGGATCGGGAAGAAAATGGCCGGTGCGAAGTCCGAGCGAGGTCGCGAGATCAAGGGCCGGAGTCCATTCCACGTTGCGCACCACCGCGGTAGCGTGGGCATAGGCGCGCAGCGCGTCGGCGAAGCGGCCGGCCTGGGTGGCCCGCCGGGCTTCCCGTTCGAGCAGGCCGGCCTCATTCCGCTGGGCGTCGGTGAGCGGAAAACCCTGTTTTTGGGCCTCGTACCGATCGGCGGCGGCTTTCACCGTGGCGCTGTTCTGCGCCCCAGCGGCCGCGGCAATGGCCAAGAGACACAACAGAATGCGGTTTGTGCGAATCACGCGCGCGGCCGCGGCTCCCTTGCAACCTTGTTCGTGAATTTCTGGCGGAACTTCTGCACCTTCGGCGAAACTACGTAAGCGCAGTAGGGCTGCCGGGGGTGGGAGCGAAAGTAGTTCTGGTGATAATTCTCGGCGGTGTAAAACGTAACGGCAGGTTGCACTTCGGTGACGATTGGGGAATCCCAGACGTGCTCGGCGGAAAGCTCACGGATGAGTTCCTCGGCGGTGAGGCGCTGCCGCTCATCCACGTAAAAAATGGCGGAGCGATATTGGGTGCCGTGATCGTTGCCCTGGCGGTTCAGCGTGGTGGGGTCGTGGATGGCGAAGAAGACTTCAAGGATTTCCCGGTAGGAGGTTCGCGCGGGATCGAAGAAGAGGCGGACGGCTTCGGCGTGTCCGGTCGCGCCCGAGCAGACCTCTTCGTAGCTGGGATCGGCGACGTGCCCACCGGTGTAGCCGGATTCCACGCGGAGAATGCCTTCCATTTCCTGGTAAACCGCTTCCAGGCACCAGAAGCAGCCGCCGGCGAGTATGGCGATTTCTTCGTTTGGCATACGGGTTACTTCTGTAACGCTACCGTGACGATCACCGTGGCCGTGACTTCGATCTCTCCGCTTTGAATCGGAGTGGCCACTCTTTGCGCGGCGGCGAAAACCGGTAAGGGCCTGGCGAATCCAGCTTCTTCCTGTGCCGAGATCACGGCGCCCAGCTTCGCGCCCAGTCCGGCGGCGATGGCGGCGGCATGCGCCAGGGCTTCTTTGGTGGCCAGGCTGAGGGCCTGCTGCTGCACGGGCTGCGGATTCTTGAGTTGGAAAGAGACGCCGCCGATATCGTTCGCCCCAGCGCCGGATGCGGCATCGATCAATTTGCTGACAAGCGAAAGGTCGCTGGTGGTGACCTGAATATTATTCGAAGCGGTGTAGCCGACGATGCGGTGGGAATCTATAGGATTCCGCGGATCACTCGAATAGCGCGGCGAGATGGAATAGTTCCGGGTCGGCGTGGAGCCGCTGTTTCCCAACACCCGGCGAACGGCATCCAGTACCGCGGTAGTCGTGCTGGCGTTCGCCGACGCGGCGGCTTCCGCGGTAGCGCCCTCGGTCACCACTCCTATGGTCAATTGGGCCTGATCAGGCGCGGCCGAGACCGAAGCCGTTCCTGTAGCTTGAATGCTGCCTGGTACGGTGATCGCCGGGGTTTGCGCCAGCAAAAGTGCCGGCGCAAACAGGCTCGCAAAGAGCGTGGCGATTCTCGGAATGCTGGCCATGATACTGATTGGCAGGTTAAAGCGCCTGCCCTAACAACTAGCCCTTGACGGCTACTGGGGACAGATCGCGGCTGGCAATGACCCGGTCGATCATGCCGTATTGAACGGCCTGCTCCGGCTCCATGATGTAGTCGCGGTCCACGTCCTTGGCGACGCGCTCGATCGGCTGGCCGGTGGCGTCCGCCAGCATGGTGTTCAGGATCTCGCGCATGCGCAGAATCTCGCGCGCGTAAATATCGATATCCGCCGCTTGCCCGGCCAGACCCTGCATGGAGGGCTGGTGGATCATGATGCGAGAATTGGGGAGGCTGAACCGCTTCCCCTTGGTTCCTTTGGCTAGCAGCACGGCAGCCATGGAAGCGGCCTGCCCGACACAGATGGTGACAATATCCGGCCGGATGAATTCCATGGTATCCAGGATGGCCAGCCCGGAAGTAATCGAACCGCCAGGCGAATTGATGTAGAGGGAGATGTCTTTTTCCGGATCTTCCGCTTCCAGAAAGAGCAATTGAGCAATGACCAGGTTGGCCACCTGGTCGTCAATCGGGGTTCCCAGGAAGATGATGTTCTCTTTTAACAGCCTGGAATAAATGTCGTACGCACGTTCGCCCCGCGACGTTTGCTCCACGACCATCGGGACGAGGACCGAGTTTCCCATTCTGCCTCCGGGTTGAGTTGAACCGGCCGGCGAGGACCGGCCGGGGACGCTACGCTCGTTTGGCGGCTGCCGCCCGGCGGCTCTTGCGCTGTCTGGTTGCTGCCAGATTCTTCTTCTTGATTTCCAGCGCTTTGACCAGGTCGGCGATCGTATTCCGCCCCAAGTAATCCATGATACGCCCTCGCAAAGCTACCCAGCTATCGTGCATAGAACAGGGCATTTCGTCGGAGCACTCGGACAGACCGCTGGCGCACTGCTGGTAAGGCGCGAGGCCATCGAGAGCCTCGACAATATCCAGCAGGCGGATTTCACCCGGTTCCACCCGCAGGGCGAAGCCTCCGGTAGGTCCTTTACTGGAGCGGAGGAGGCCCTTTCGAGCAAGTTGTTGCAGAATTTTGGCGAGGAAGTGCGCAGGGATGTCCTCCTGCTCCGCAACATTCTTCACCATGGCGAATTTGCCCTCGGGCACCTGCGCGAGGTGTACAAAGGCGCGAATGGCGTACTCTGCCGAACGAGAATATATCATCCTGTTCTCCCGGGGAAATCGGAAAACTCTACTCCGTTATCTTAAAATGTAAGGGCATCCCGATGCAAGTGGGTGGTTCGCCCTACTTGAGCTGTGTCTTCAAATACTCCGCCAGGCCGCCGAGTTCTAAAATCCGGCGAACAGAGTCCGGAATTGATGGAAAGGGGTACTGGCCGGTTTGGTGCTGAATCACACCACCGGCTAAATCGATGCGAATTTCGTCACCTTCACTCACGGCCTCGTACACGGCGGGACACTCGACGATGGGCAAACCGTCATTGATGGCGTTGCGGTAGAAGGTGCGGGCGAAGGAGCAGGCGACGACGGCTTTAATGCCCAGGCCTTGAATGGCGGTGGCAGCCTGTTCCCGCGCGCTGCCGCAGCCGAAATTGCGGCCGGCCACGAGAATATCGAAATTGCGGAGCCTGGCGGGGAATCCCTCGCCGAGCATCTCGAAGGCGTGCTGCGCCAGCCGCTCACGATCGATATAGATGAGATAACGGCCCGGAATAATGATATCGGAGTTGATATTATCGCCGAATTTGTAGATGCGGCCTTGAATGGTGGATTGCATGGCTAGCTCAGGAACTCCCGCGGATCGGTGATCCTGCCCCGAATGGCGGATGCCGCCAAAGTGGCCGGACTGGATAAATAGATCTGAGATTTGTTACTGCCCATACGGCCCAGGAAATTGCGGTTGGCGGTGGAGAGACAGACTTCTCCATCGGCCAGCATGCCGCCATCGCCGGCGCAGGCGCCGCAACCGGGATTGGTTACCATGCCGCCGCTCTCGAGCAGGGTTTGTAACACACCTGAATTCATGGCTTCGAGCATGATTTGCTTCGAGCCGGGAGTGATGATGAGGCGCACGCCAGGGTGAACACGGCGGCCCTTGAGAATGCTAGCGGCGACTACCAGATCCTCATACTTGGCATTAGCGCAGGAGCCTAAGAACGCCTGATCAATGCGCGTACCGGCCACCTCACCTACGGGCTTCGTATTTTGTACCTCGTGCGGGCAAGCGATCATCGGTTCGAGCGACGAAAGATCCACTTCCAGGTGGCGAGCGTATCGGGCATCGGGATCGGCATAGACCGGTTGAAACTCGCGGCCGCCGGCGAGACGGTTACGAAGATATTTGGCGGTGGCATCATCGGGCGGAATGAAAACGCATTTGACGCCCATTTCCATAGCGAGGTTGGCCATGGTCATGCGCTCGGAAATACTGAGTTCGGAGACGCTGCCGTAGAATTCGACGGAATTGTAAGTGCAGCCATCCGCGCCCAGCGCGCCGATGAGGTGGAGCATCAGATCTTTGGCGTACACGCTTTGACCGAAGCGGCCCCGAAGCACGATTCGCACGCTCTCCGGCACCTTCATCCACAGTTTGCCAGTGATCCAAACGGAAGCCACTTCGGTATAGCCGATGCCCGTGCCGAGCGCGCCGAGGCTGCCGTAGATGGTGCAATGGGAATCAGTGCCGACGATCAGGTCGCCGGGCGCGACGTGGCCAGCCTCCATCAGCACCAGGTGGGCGATGCCGGAATCGATATCGTAGAACTTTTGGATGCCGAACTTGCGGGCAAAATTACGGGAGATCTGCTGATCGGCGGCGTACTTTTCCGTTTTGGCGGGCGAGATGTGATCAAGGACGATAGCGAGGCGGCTGGGGTCGTAGAGCCTGGTGGCGCCGACGCGCTCCATCACGCTTACCGAGCGCCAGGTAGCGGTGTGGCTCATGACGAGATCGGGGTAGGCGTCGACGATTTCGCCGGGCGCAACAGAATCGCGGCCGGACTTCGAGGCCAGGATCTTTTCGGCAATGGTCATGCGATTCATCTTCTCACGGGTTGATTTTCCGATTTGCGGCGGGTGCGGGCGCGCCAGAAACGCAGCGTGGCGGCGACCCGGAGCCGGCGCGGCGCCCAGACCTGGAGCCGGCGGATAATTTTGTAAAAACGTCCTGGAATAACGATGAGCTCATCGCGGGCGAGGCCTGCGAGCGAGGCATCCACGACGTCTTCGGCCTTCATCCAGAGCCGCGCCGGAATGCGGCTGCGGTCCATATCGATCACGTCCTGAAATTCGGTTATGGTGAAGCCGGGACAGAGCGCTTGCACTTTGACCGGGGAGCCGGCGGTTTTGAGTTCGATGTCCAAGCCTTCGGTAAAGCTGTTCATCCAGGCTTTGGTGGCGCAATAGCTGACGCTCCCGGGATTCTGCCCGAAACCAGCCAGGGAGGAGACGTTGATGATGGCGCCCGCACCGCGCGGGACCATGCCGCGAAGCGCGGCGTGAGTGAGGCGCATGGTGGCGACGACGTGCAACTTGTGCATGCGGTCCTGGCTTTCGACCGGAATTTCAAAGAACCGGCCCATGCTGCCGAAGCCGGCATTGTTCACGAGCAACGCGAGATCGGGGGCCGCGAGAATGCGGTTTTCGACGCGCTGGAGGCCGGGTTCTTCGGAGAGATCGGCCGTCAAGATTTCGCAGTTGCCCAGTTCGGCGGCGAGGGCTTCGAGGCGGTCCCGGCGGCGCGCAACGAGAATCAGGCGATATCCGCGGGCGACGAGCTTGCGGGCGAAGGCGGCGCCGATGCCGCTGGAGGCGCCGGTGACGAGGGCGAGGGGCGAATCGGGCATTAACGTTCACCAGTATACTTGGCGGGGAGCCACAGGCCGATGTGGTATTGGAGAGTCTTGCTTAACGTTCGCCGGAAACCAGATTTCATGGCTGGCGCTCCGCCTGATTACGGTCACGCAGGCATTACGCGGTCAGTGCCCGTTTCCGAGCCACCGAGCGATGGGGCCCGACATGGCGACTTACGGACAGACGCTTACACCAGCCGACCGTATGCGGCGTGGTTGCCGATCCAATATCACACGATACGGTCCTTCCTCATAACCGTCAAGGCGCGATAGTCGAGCCCGATTCGAGCCGCGAGTAGATTTCGTCCTCACCCTCCAGCTTCTTGAACTGGAGACCGGGATGCGCGGGTTTGCCCTCCTTATACCACGATGTAAGATGCCGTGCGAGAAACGAACTTGTCCGGAGGTAATTGATCGCCAAGCGGAGCTCTGGCCTGTTGGGCGCCCACTTGACGAGTAACGCGCATTGCTGAGATCGGACAAGGAGGGCGTACCCTACGAGAATGCGCCCACTTTGACCAGGGGCGCCCCAACGCGGTCTACTCGTGCTGTCAGTTGATCGCCAAACCAGCACCTACGCTTTGCGGCACTGGTTGCAGGGGCAGATGTGGCGCAGGAGATCGAAGGAGTAAATCCCGGTGCTGTGGCCGTCGCTCCAATCGATGCGGATGGCGTAGTTGCCCACAGGGGCGACGCCTAGCATTTTGAGGCGCGGTTTAAACATGGGGAATGGACCTTCCGGCGCGGCATCGCCGCCGGGCGGGCGCGGCGGGGCGCCGTGCGCGCCGGTGCAGGTGGCGCACGGGCACTTGTCGCGCAGGTAGTTCAGAGGATATTCGCTGTGATGATTGTCTTTCCAATCGATCTGGATGCCTTTGGATTTGGAAATGGCAATGTGTTCGGGGTCGGTAGAGATAGTCATTACTGCTTAGTTGAAGAGGCGTTCGACGTCGCGCACGCCGGAGAGGCGGCGCATGGAGGCGACGATGCGCTCGAGTTGTCTTTTGTCGCGCACGTCCACGGTCATTTCGACCACGCCGCCATCGTGATCCACCTCGGCCTTGGCTTCCAGGCTGCGAATATTGGTGTTGTCGTCGGACAGGACGGAGGTGAGCTGATTGAGCATGCCGGGCCGGTCGTCGGTGTGCACAACGATGCGAACCGGGAATGCGTCCGCCGCGGAACGGGCCCACTCGACCTCGATTTTCCGCTCGACGTCGTACATCAGATTCTGCACGTTGGGGCAAGCTTTGGAGTGCACGGCCACGCCCTTGCCGCGGGTGACGTAGCCCACGATGGCCTCGCCGCGGATGGGGTTACAACACTTAGCGCGGTAGACGAGCAAATCGTCGAGGCCGCGCACTTTGACAACGGCATCCTGATCGGTGTGGCGCGCGCCCGAAGGCGAGCCCGCGGGGGTAGCCGGAACGCCATCCGCCTGGGCGGCGGTCTTCCCCTCGGCGGTCTCCTCGGCCGCGGGTTTCTGTCCGGAGGGCGGGGTCACCGGGAGACCGAGCCTGGTGAGGACCTGGCGCGCCGAATATTTGCCGTAACCGAGGGCGGCGTACAGGTCTTCCATCTTGCTATAGCCCCACTCCGAGGCTACTTTTTCCATATCGGCGGCACGCACACGGGAAAGCTGCACACTCAGGCGGCGGGCTTCTTTTTCGAGGTACTTCTGGCCGATGTCGATGGCTTTCGCCCGCTCGCTGGCGTTAATAATGTGCTTGATCTTGTTACGCGCGCGCGCGGTTTTGACGATTGCCAGCCAGTCTTTGCTGGGCTGGTGGCCCGGCTGGGTCATGATTTCGACAACATCGCCATTGCGCAAAGCGGAGCGCAGGGGAACGATGCGGCCGTTCACTTTGGCGCCCACGCAGGTGCTGCCGACATCGGAGTGGATGGCGTAGGCGAAATCGATCGGCGAGGCATCGCGCGGCAGGACGATCACTTTGCCGCGGGGAGTGAAGGTGTAGACTTCTTCGGGATAGAGATCGACTTTGAGAGTGGAGAGGAACTCGCCGGGGTCCTGCACATCCTGCTGCCACTCGACCAGGTGGCGCAGCCAGGCGATGCGTTGATCGTCGGCGGCCGGGCCTTTGCGGCCTTCCTTATATTTCCAGTGGGCCGCGATGCCTTCCTCGGCGATGCGGTGCATCTCCTCGGTGCGGATCTGCACTTCGAAGGTCTGGCCGTGCGGGCCGACCACGGAAGTATGCAGCGACTGGTAGAGATTGGGGCGCGGGATGGCAATGAAATCTTTGATGCGGCCGGGAATGGGCCGCCATTGATTGTGAATCACTCCCAGGGCCGCATAGCAATTCTTTACGGAATCGGTGATGATGCGGAGGGCCGTAAGATCGTACACCTGGTCGATGGAGATCTTCTGGCGGCGCAGCTTCTGGAACACGGAATAAGGGCGTTTGATGCGGCCTTCCATGCGGGCCGGAATGCCTTCGCGGCGGAGTTCGGCTTCGACGGTACGCTTGATTTCCGCCAGAAATTCTTCATTGGAGTGACGCCGCGATTCCATGGCATCGACAATCTCGCGGAACGCTTCCGGCTCGAGGAACTGAAACGCCAGGTCTTCCAGCTCGCCGCGGATTTTGCCCATGCCCAGACGATGGGCGATGGGGGCGTAAATTTCCAGGGTTTCGCGGGCAATGCGCTCGCGGCGCTCCTGGCCGAGGTAGCCAAGGGTGCGCATGTTGTGCATACGGTCGGCGAGCTTGACCATGATGACGCGGATATCCTCGACCATGGCGAGCAGCATTTTGCGGAAGCTCTCCGCCTGCCGCTCTTCGGCGGAGAAGAAATCGAGCTTGCTCAGCTTGGTGACGCCATCGACACAACGCGCCACTTCGTCGCCGAACTCTTTGCGGACCTGCTCGACGGTGACGCTGGTGTCTTCCACGACATCGTGGAGAAGCCCGGTTTCCATGGCGACCAGGTCCATGCGCATGTCGGCCAGGATGTGGGCCACGCGTAGAGGGTGGACCATGTAGGGTTCGCCGGAGCTGCGCGTCTGGCCTTCGTGCCATTTGCGGGCGAAGCGAAAAGCCTTTTCGAGGGGCGCGAGATCGTCCTTGGCGCGATATTCGCGGACCTTGGTTTCGAGCTCTCGATATAGGGCTTCCACGGCGTCCGGCGGCGGGGCGGGCGGCACTTCGGGCGTGGAAACGGGGGTATCGGGGAACACTCTAGTTTGATTGTAGAATAAGCGGCCGGCTTGCAGGCGCTCAGCGGCCCGTTGGCAGGCGAAAGCGCCTGCCCCATCGAATTCTCGCCAGAAACGGTTCAGCCGCCAGACTCCGTCCGGAGGTGGCGGCTGATTGCCGATGGCTGAAACGCGTTCTACTTCGTATCCGCTACTCGTGAATACCGCCGGCGCTCTTTTTCTCCGCGCGGGCGGCTTTGATCTTCTTGGTGTCGAGAGCTTTCTGCTGCCAATCGTCGGCTTCCTTGGTGTCCTTCGCGAACTCTTCCTTGGTGTCGTCTAGGTAGGCGCGCTCGCGAATCAGAAGATTCTTGTAGGACATGGCATCTTCGTATTCGGGATCGATCTTGAGGGTCTTATCGAGGGCGTCGAGACCGGCGTTGATGGTCGGCAGCCACTGCTCCTTCAACTGCTCTTTCACTTTCTTGTCTTTGATGGGGCCGGGGTCGTCCTGCTTCATGCCCAACTCGGCGAGAGCGGTTCCGAAGGCCGGATACCATTTCTGCCAAGCTATGTAACCCAGGCTGTAATAGGCGTCGGCGTTGTTGGGTTCGACCGCAATCAGCTTGTCGTACCACTGCTGGGCATCATCCCACTTCCTCTGATAGAGGAACAGAGATGCTATGGAAGCCAGAGCGGTGGAATTCTTGGGGTCCTGCTCCAGGACCTGCTGGAAGGTCTCGTAGGCGGCCTTGGCCATTTTCGCGTTTTCAGGCGATTCGGCGCCCGGGATATACTGCTGCATGTACGCGGTGGCGAGATAGAGCCGGGCGACGGGGAACGTGGGATCGAGCTCCACAGCCTGTTTAAAGTGCTCGACTGCTTCGGGATACTGGGCATTGCGAAACGCCTGGGTACCCTTATTGAGCTGGTCGCGCGATTGCAATTTCTGGCAGCCCGCGCTGAAAATCGCCAGGGCGGCAACGGCGGGAACCACGAGAAGAGTGCGCATTTACTGTCCAGCCTCCGTCTTGGGAGTCATCAAACCTACTTTGTCGATACCGGCGCCATGGGCAATATCGATGGCGCGCGCCACGGGAGCGAATTCCAGGTCGGGATCGCCTTTAACGAAGACCACGCGCTCGGCGCGGGTTTTAAAGATGTCGATAAGCCGCTGCTGAAGGTTCGATTCTTGCACGGGGTCCTGATTGATCTTGATCGAACCGTCTTTGTCGAGAACGATTACAACAGTCCGCAGATCGGCCTGATTGGGCTTGGAGTTCGGCGGAGGCGGCTGCGGGACGAGGGCCTCGAGGCCGTGCGGGGTCAGGGGTGTAATGACCATGAAGATGATGATCAGCACGAGAAGAACGTCGATCATCGGGGTCATGTTGATATCGGATTTCGGGCCTTTTTTGCCCCCGGTTGTCATTGCCATAAGATTGCTCCTTACCGCTCCTCTACGGTCGCGGCTCTGATTCCTTTACGGACACCAATTTACTCCGCCGCTCCCGCCGGCTTTTGCTGCTTGTTCTTATCCTGCTGGATCTGCTCGGTGAGTAGACCGACCTGATCGACGCCGGCAGCACGCAGGTTATCCACCACATCGACAACTTTCTCGTACTTGGCGCGGGCATCGGAGCGGATATAGACGGTCTTATCCAAGCGGTTGGTCAGCAGATCCTTAACCTTTGGCGACAAGTCTTCGGGGGCCATCTGCGTACTGTTCAGGTAGGTGCGTCCATCTTTGGTGATGGCCACCAGGATGGCGTCGCTCTTGTCGGCCGCCTGCATCGCGATGGGATTCTTCGTCTTTACCATCTGCACCTGAATGCCCTTCGACAACAGGGGCGTGATGACCATGAAGATGATCAGTAGCACGAGCATGACGTCGACCATGGGGGTGACGTTGATATCGGCAACCGGTTTCTGGTCTTCCTTCTTTTTGAATTCGATCTTCATCTGGTTTCTCCCCGATTTCGGCGGTTTTCTTCGCGCCCCCGGTAGGGAGGCGTACGGGAAGGGAGAGGCTCTATGCCTCTCCCCAATCAACTCGCCGGATCCGGCAACCGCTCCCTAATGGTCGCGGCTCACACAGTTATTTTCTGGCGCCGGCGCCTTTTTGTGTCCGCTTCAGGAAGTAATCGATCAACTCGGAGCTGGAGTTGCCCATTTCCACGTCGAAGGCTTCGATCCTGCCGGTGAAGTAGTTGAACACCATAACGGCGGGGATAGCGACCAGAAGTCCGAGAGCGGTGGTGACGAGGGCTTCGGAAATACCGCCCGCGACGGCCGCGAGACCGGTGGACTTCTCGTTCGAAATTCCCTTGAACGCGTTGATGATGCCGACGACGGTTCCGAACAGACCGACGAACGGAGCAGTGGAACCGATGGTGGCCAAGCCGCTGACGCCACGTTTCAGCTCGGCGCGGACGATGGCTTCGGCACGGTCGAGAGCGCGCTTGGAGGCGTCGATTTCTTCACCAGGAATATCGGGGCTGAGCTGATGCGCCTGGAATTCCTGGAGGCCGGCCACCACGACCTTAGCGAGATGGCTCTTCTTGTAACGGTCGGCAATCTTCACGGCTTCATCGAGCTTGCCTTCGCGCAGAGCGCCTGCCACGGCCGGCGCGAACTGGCGCGACTGTTTGCGGGCCGCGCTATAGGCCATGAAGCGATCGATCATCACGCCAATGGAATACGCGGACATGATGAACAGTAAGATGACCACCGTTTTGGCCGGAATACCCATCTGCCCCCACATGGAGCGGACATCAAAGCCGACTGCGCCGCCTTCCTGCAGCAGGTACAGCGACCAAATATGCAATTGAACTAGCATTTTCTTCTTTTTTCTCCTGCGAGTTGATTTAACCGCTCCCTCACGGTCGCGGCTCGGAATTATTGACTCAACGTGAAATTGACGTCAATTTCGGTTTCCACAGCGACCGGTTCCCCGTTGAGGAGGGTCGGCTGATAGACCCACTGTTTCACCGCTTCGAGAGCGGCCGGAACCAGCAGCGGATGGCCGCTGATCACCGTAAGATTTTCGATAGTGCCCTCTTTGGAGATGTTGGCGTGCAGCTTTACCACGCCCTGAATGCGGGCGGACTTAGCCAGCGCGGGATAGACGGGCCTGGGTTGCTTGACGAGCTTGGCGCTCTGCACGTTACCGCCGACGCGGATGCGGGAAGGAAGGGCCGCTTTTTCTTCTTTCTTCACCGGCGGGGGCGGCGGCGGAGGCGCGGCGCTGCTACCCAGCAAACCGCCCAGAATACCGCCGGCGGCGAGACCTGTGCCGCCGACTACGCCAGCGCCGGCAGCCGAAGGCGGAGGCAGTTCACTCTCCACGATGGTGGCAATCTGTTTGGGAACTTCCTTGGGAGCCATGAGGCGGCCGGCATCGAACTGGCGGGGGATGACTTTGACAACCTTAGGAGCTTCGGGCGGAGGCGGCGGCGGAGGGGGAGGAGGCGGCGGAGGCGCCACCAAAAAGCTGGTCAAAGTGCCTTTCGGGAGCGCATCGAAATAAATCATCGGCAGGATGATCAGGCCAACAATCACCACTACCTGTATCAATGAAGAAACCAGCACAGTCCATGTCTTGCTGGTTTTGCCGGTCTGCACAAATGTTTGCTCGAACATAGCAACTTCCCTTTCCCACCGCGCAGGCCGGTCTTTCAGGAGCCGCGCCGCGCCTAATTATTTCACAACCTTCGCGGGACTGCCGGCTTTAGCCGGAGCGCCCGATTTTCCTGCATTACCACCTTTTACCGAAGCCTTGCGCTGGGCCGCAGGCGCGTTTTCGGCGCTCGCACCCGATTGCGAACGCGCGGCTTGCTCACTGCGAGCCGCGGGCGCGACGGCTTGAACTCGCTTCGTTCGCTTGTCGGCGAAGTAGTGCCCAGCCAAAACAATGGGACTGGCAACGAAGACGGAGGAGTAAGTTCCTACAATGATGCCACAAACCAACGCGAACGAGAATCCATGCAACACCGGGCCGCCGAAAAGGAACAGCGCCACTACGGTCAGGAACGTCAAGCCCGAAGTCATCACGGTCCGGCTCAACGTCTGATTGACCGCCTTGTCCATGACCTGCTCGAGCGGCTCGCGGCGCATGAACTTCAGATTCTCGCGTATTCTATCAAAGATCACGATGGTGTCGTTCATGGAATAGCCGACCAGGGTGAGGAGGGCGGCAATTACGGTCATGGTGATCTCTTTATTGAAGATGGAGAACAGACCGATGGTAATGATGGTGTCGTGAAAGCAGGCCACAACAGCGCCTACACCGTAGATCCATTCGAAACGGAAGGCGATGTAGACGAGCATGCCGGCGAGCGCGTAAAGCGTGGCCAGGACGGCTTTATTGCGGAGCTCGGCGCCCACCTGGGGCCCGACCATTTCCGTATCCGCGATATGGAAGGGCGCGAGATAGGTCTGCTGCTCGAGCACATTCAGGATCTGGGGGGTTACGCCCGGAACCGCGGAAAGCTGGTGAAAATCCGTAATCAAGCCGGACCGCGGCGGGCTGTTGCGGAAGCTGAGAATATTCGACGCGAGCGTCTGCAATTGCTCTCCGGTCATGAAAACGCCGGCGGCCGCGAGCGGGTCACGCAGGCGGTTCACCAGATCGGCTGTGCTGGCGTTATTGAAATCGAGCTTGCCGCTAGAGGGTTGGCCGAAGGCGGCGGTGAGGGCATCCGCCATGGCTTGGCGGTTCCGGTTCAGCAGCCGTTCTTCTTCGAGCGCCGTGCCGATAACGACTTCGTTATCCGCGCCGGCACCGGTAAGATTCTGCACGGATGCGCCGCCGCCCTTGATCTTCTGATCGAGAGCGGAGCGGATCTTATCGAGCGGCGGAGTGTAGGCGAACTTGACCATCATTTGCGCGCCGCCCTTGAAATCGATGCCCCAACGAAGCCCGCCGTGCAGCGCAATGCTGATCAGGCCCGCCGCGCTGAGGATCAGCGACGCGGTGATGAACGGCCATTTCCACTTTAAAAATTCGAAATTGGTTTGCTTGAATAATTCCATTGGCCCTTCGCCAAGGTGATGCCACTCAAAGATGATTGACACCAACCGATTAGATTTAGTTCCCGGACCGCTGCCCGACGGTTGCGGCTCCGATCCACGGGACTAGATACTCAACTCCTGCATCCGCCGGTGGCCCGACAACTCCCAACTGAAAATGGTGCGGGACACAAAGACGGCGGTGAAAACGTTCGCGGCCAAACCGATGACCAGGGTTACCGCGAACCCACGCACAGGCCCTTCGCCGAACAGGAACAGGAAAGCGCAGGAAACAATCGTAGTAACGTGCGTATCCACAATCGTCCACCAGGCCTTTCCGAATCCGGCGTCTACGGCCGAGACCACGGATTTCCCCGCATGCAACTCCTCGCGGATGCGCTCGAAGATGAGGACGTTGGAATCCACGGCCATACCGATGGTGAGAATGATTCCGGCGATGCCGGGCAGCGTAAGCACCGCGTGAAAGTAGGACAGGCAGGCTAGCAGTACTACTGTATTCAGCACAAGAGCCAGCACGGCGTTTACGCCGCTGCGCTTGTAGTAGAGCAGCATCACGACAATTACCGCCAGCAGGCCGGCAACACCCGCGACAAATCCTTCATGGATGGAATCGGCGCCGAGCGAAGGGCCGACGGAGCGTTCTTCGAGATAAACGATGCCGGCAGGCAGAGAGCCGGAACGTAGATAGCGCGCTAGGTCGGTAGCTTCGTCCTGGCTGCCCAGGCCGGTGATGCGGCCGGAATCATCGATCTTGCTTTGAATGGTGGCGACGCTCACGACGTTGTTGTCGAGAACCACCGCGAGGCGGTTGCCCACATTCGCGCCGGTAAAGATGCCGAAGCGGCGGCCGCCATCCTGGGAGAGGGTAAATTCGGTTTCCCAACCGCGGGCGCCCAGAGTCGTATCCTGGCTGGCGCGCGCGTTGCGCATTTCGCGGCCGGAAATTACGGGGTTTTTATTGACCAGGTACCATTCATCGCCCTGGCTGCCGGCGCGCGGGATGGCTTTCACCAGCTTGGTGTTGAGCGGCAACACGCCGCCGTGCTGGGCCAAGGCGGCTTCGCGGCTGGCAAACGGACCTTCCTTCACCGCGGTAATTTCCAATACCGCGACGGTGCCGATTAATTCTTTCACGCGGGCGGGATCGTCCACGCCGGGAAGCTGCACCAGGATCTGGTAGCTGTTGGCGGCCTGGCCATACTGCTGCACGGAGGGCTCGGTGAGACCGAGCTGGTTGATGCGGTTGCTGATGGTCTGAATTTCGCGGTCGACGGTGTCCCGCTTCAGGTTTACCAGATCGGAGGGCTTCATGCGCAGATCGTAATCGGTGGAGTTATCCGCGGTGAGCACCCATTCGTTGTAGCGCTCGTTGATGAGATTGCGGAAGGCGCTGGTCTGCGTGGCGGGAACGCCTTTGATGGTGATTTGAATGTTATCGGTTTCCTGCACGGTTTGCGGGTCGTTGCGGTCGATCGAGGCCCAACTGATGTTCTGCTTTTTGAGATCGTCTTTGAGCCGCTCGATGACCTGATCGGCTTCGGCTTTGGCGGCGTCCTGCACCTGCACCTGCAGCAGGAGCCGGCTGCCGCCTTTCAGGTCGAGACCGAGGCGGATGTTGTTGTTCCAATTCCGCTGCAAAGCGGCCAGGGAGGTGGGAAACCCGATCACGCCCACCACGCACGCGATGATGACCGCGACGATAATGATCGTGCGGGTTCTGATGTTAGTTGCCATGGGAAAGTCCGGACCTGTCCAAATAGAATTCTACGTTGATTTCTTCGCCTCACCCGATACCAGGCTGGAGACGGCGCTGCGCGCCACCTGGAGCTTAATGTTATCCGGCTTCACGCGCAGCACCAGAGTATCGCCTTCTTCGATGGCGACGATGGTGCCTACGATGCCCCCGCTAGTCAGCACGACGTTGCCGTTCTGCAAGCTGGCTAACATCTTTTGCTGGTTCCTTTTTTGGCGCTGCATGGGCATAAAGACCAGGACATAGAAGATGCCGAAGATCAGGATGATGGGGAGGAAGGCGCCGATGCTCCCGAGCGGGGAGCTGGGCTGCGCCGTTTGTTGGAAGAGAAGACCTAAGAACACTTCGTTTTTATTTCAATCCACGTCCGGGGAGGCCGAACGGACAGTCTTCAGGTATTCAGGGAATTCACCCGACATTATAGCCTGCCTGATCTCCCGCATGATGTCAAGGTACCGCTGGATGTTGTGGCGGGTCGCGAGCGCCGCATACAGAATCTCACCCGAAAGGAACAAATGGCGGAGATACGCGCGGGAGTATTCGTTACAAGTATAGCACCGGCAGTTTTCATCCACTGGGCGGCTGTCGTCGCGGTAGCGGGCCTGTTTAATAATGACCCTTCCAGCGGACGTAAACAGGCATCCATTACGGGCATTGCGTGTAGGGAGCACACAATCCATCATGTCGATACCGCGAGCTACGTACTCGGGGAGTTCGGCGGGCATGCCGACGCCCATGGCGTAGCGGGGCCGCGAGCGGGGCAGAATGGTTTCGGTGGATTCCACCATTTCGAGGCTGAGCGGGCGCGGCTCGCCTACCGAGAGACCTCCCACGGCGTAACCAGAGGCATCGAGCGCCACCAGATCTTCGGCGCACTGGCGGCGCAGATCGGCGAACATGGAGCCCTGCACAATGGGGAACAAGGCGCCCGCAACCGGGGACTGCTGTTCGAGCAGACGGTAGTGGGCGAACGCCGCGCGAGCCCAGGCGAGCGTGCGGTGCATGCTTTCCCGGGCATATTCGTGACTGACCGGATACTCCGGGCACTCGTCGAGGACCATCAGGATGTCGCTGCCGAAGGCGAGTTGCGCATCTACCGTGGATTGGGGCGTGAAGGTATGCAGCGCGCCATCGAGGCGCGACTGGAACACCACACCATGCTGGCTGATTTTGCGGATGCCGCGCAGGCTGAAGACCTGATAGCCGCCGGAATCGGTGAGGATGGCATTCGGCCACGACATGAAACGATGCAGGCCGCCCAAGCCGCGGATCAGCTCCGGCCCGGGCCGGACATATAGATGATAGGTGTTGGCGAGCAGGATTTTGACCCCGAGATCTCCGGCCAGGTCGCGCTGGGTGAGGCCTTTGACTGTGGCCTGCGTGCCGACGGGCATAAAGACGGGCGTTTCGATAGTGCCATGGGCGGTGTGGAGCAGACCGGCCCGGGCGCGGGTATGGGGGCATTCGGCGACGATTTCAAATTTCAGGGAAGGCAAGTTTCAGGATAATAGAGCCATGGGGAAAGCGCTGCTCCGCGGCGCGACGCGGCAGGAACTGGACTGAGTCGAGCGATGCCATCCGGATTACCCGAACTCACCCCTTGGGCCAACTATTATGTGATCGTTGGCTCGTCGGCCGGAGCACTGACGGGCTTGCAGTTTGTGGTGATCGCGTTGCTGGCCGACTTATGATGCCGTGGGCAGCGGAGATGAACTTCGGGCCTTCGGGACACCGAACGGCGTGAATTTTTGCGCGGCGCTGTTGATATCCGCCGCGATGGGCGCCCCCTGGGCCTCGCAGTTTCCGTTGGGAATCTTGCTGGCCAAGCTCGGCGCCGCCGGGTTTCTCTACTCGCTGGCCGTCTGCCATCACGCGCGGAAGTCTACAGCTTACAATCCGGAGATCGAGGATTGGGTGTGGTACGCCATTCTGCCGGCCCTCGCCTACGTGGCATTGGGAGCCGGAGGGGTTCTGCTTTCCCGGAATATCGAGTGGCCTCTGGCGATGGTGGCCGCGGTAGCGTTACTGTTCTTACTCATCGGTATTCGCAATGCGTGGGACACGATCACCTATGTAGTGCTGACACGGCGCGGGAAGAAACGGGAATCCTAGCTGCCCGCCGCGAGAGAGAATCCCCACCCCAAGCTCTCGACCAGCGCTACGTAGGCGAAGTAACCAATCACAATGGAAGGGACGCTCAGGAACCGGATGATGGTTGCGAACGGTTACCCAACAGACTCCGCAATGCGCGTTTCCAACATGCGCCCGGATCGCCGGGTCGAGAGCAGGTAAATCGCGACGCACGGCACAGCGGCTAGAGCGCTCCATCCGGCGGTGGCGCCGCCCGCGACAACCATCAGTACCATCTGCGTAACGCTCACGCCGAACGAGTGACTCGTCTGGAAGCGCCATCTGCGTTCGTCGCCATGGCGGCTAACGGAAGAACTGTGCCCCACTGTAAGCGCCATCAAGGCCGCGGCAAATCCGGCCAGCGGCTTGAGTAGCGCGGTGAGTAAGACAGAGATCAGAAGGAAGATAGCGTCTTTCGCCGCCAGGATTTGCCATCCGGGAATTGGCAAAAGACGATAACGTGTAAATGCGCCTTCGCCATCCAGGCCGAACAAGCTTAAAGCATAAGTGGAGATGAGCAGCATCACGAGCATGGTGAGCGGCAGGAATGCATCGGCGGGCAAGCGGCCGGCGATGCGGAACCCGGCCGCCGCCACCGCCAGCACCAGGGCCGCGTAGAAATCGAGAGTTGCCACAAGCTCACGTACGTTCTTGCGTAAGAGCTGATTCAAGTGAGTGGGAAACCGGGGCAGCCGGCGCGCGGCCAACCCGCGGCCGCTGAAATAGCGCCACGGCGCAACGAAACCCAGCGTAAACAGGACAGCCATCAGCGCCCACAAGTCCAACGCCACGCGCTTCCACACGAACAGAGCCAGCAGCAGCCAGACCACCGGGTTCAGCCAAATGCTGGCGGCGCGCAGCGCCCAGTGCTGGCGGCCAGTAAGCGGCCAGAGCAGCAGGCGATCCGGCGGAATTTTACGCAGCGGATCGGCGGTGAGCGGAAAGAAAAGGATGAGGGCAACGATGATTCCAAAGAAAATCAGCGCGCCTGGATCGCTCATGAAAAGCAGAGCGACCGCGGTATAGGAAATGTTATTCGCGGAGAAACTGAAGATGGACTTGCGGTCCCGGCGAGTGACCTTCGCCAGGGCCGCTAAGACCGCTCTTGCCCCAGCCAAGCCAGGTCCTCCGCCATTGGCGGTTCCGCTAATTCGAAATACAGTTCTTCAATGGATCTCGGGAGATCCTCGGCAAACGCGTTCAGGACCAGGCGCCCTTTGCGAATCATGACGAACTGATCCGCCATTCGTTCCACGGTAGAGAGAATGTGTGAAGTAAGAAAGATAGTGACACCCCGCTGCGCGGCTTTCACCAGGATTTCATGCATTACATTGGATGTTACCGGGTCGATGGCTTCGAACGGCTCATCGAGAAAGAGGACGTCGGGATTGGGCAATAGCGCCATCGCCAGAGAGGTCTTCTTGCGCATGCCGTGGGAACAATCGCGCGCGAAAGTGGCACGGCCATCTTTGAGGCCCAGAGCACGCAAAAGCTGCTCGATACGGGTTTGCGCCTCCGCCTTTGGAAGCCCGTAAATATCGGCCGTAAGGTTAAGATGTTCCTCCACACTCAGATCGTCGAAAAGGCCCAGACTTTCCGGCAATACACCGATGCGGCGCTTCAGCGCGGCTGCATCTCCGGAAACATCCAGGCCGCAGACGGTGGCCGCGCCGGAAGTGGGCCGCAGCAGGCCGGTAAGCATTTTGACCGTGGTGGACTTCCCCGCCCCATTGGCGCCCAGGAAGGCGCAGATGGATCCCTTGGGCACGTCCAACGTGAGGGCATCGACGGCGGTGAAGTCCCCGAAGCGGCGGGTAAGAGCCCGGCAGGAGATCATGCGCTCTATTTTCTATTCTTTCCGAAGCGCGCGCATGGGATCCATCAGAGATGCACGACGGACGGGCGCATAGGTGCCGAGCAGCGCTACCACCAGTAAGGGCACGGCGATTGCTGGAAATAGCTGCGCAATGGTGTAGCCGGGCTTCCGAGATTATTCCCCTGCCTCAGCCGCGGAGAAATCGCCAACGGCACGTAAAGCCACGGCTTCAATATTTGATCGATTCCAGTGAACTGCTCCGGGGCAACTCCGACAACTCGTGCAGGGGACGCCGTTGAGCCAGATGCTGGAACGGATCGCGCCGCGGCCTGCGCCGTACTGCGCTTTCCAGAAATCGCAACCCAGCACTACCACCGCGCCGCGCCGGCAGACTGATCTTCGGATTTGAAAAACGCCCGTCCCAGCAAAACTCCGAGCGCGCGGTAGAAGTTGCCCGAAACATACATGCCGTAGGTGATCTTCGGAAGAGCCATAGCCTTCAGCCCATAACCAAATGAGGTGAAGCCGGTAGCCAGAAGACTCTCAAATGTGCAGTGCTGACATTACAATCCGGTCCGCTTCCGGCACCGGCGGCGGCCGCAACAGCAGCACATCCACGAAGCTGAACATGGCCGCAGTGGCGCCGATTCCGATGGCGAGCGAGCCGATGCAACTATGGTGAATCCCGGCGCTTTGAGCGATTAACGAACCGCGTGGCGCAGCGGCTTGAGCATGGAGCCTCCCTTGGAGGAGGAGACGCAAAGAAGCCGCAAGTTCGGTTTTTCGTGCTGGAGCGCTCCCTAAGGGTTTCGGCCCAGCAGCTACTTGGAACTGCTGAGCTTGCGGAAATACTCGGCTACGGCATCGGCATAGCCCTGCGGTACCGGTTCGGAACCGGGGCTGCGCGTACTGCCGGCGGTGGTGGCATCGTCCACTTTGCGGCGCAACTCCAGCTCGACGCGTTCGATATCGGCGATCATGGCCGCCTGGATGCGGCTGTTCAGCTCGGCATCGTTGGCGAAGGTAAAGGGGTTCAGGCGCTGCATTTCGCGCACAAGCGCCTGCAGGTCCTTCAGTGTGTTGGGGTCGTTCTGCAACTGGCTCTGCAGCTTTCCGAGCTGCTCCAGCGCGTCTTTGTAATCGTGCTCCACATCGGCACGCACCGGACCGTTGGGGTTGTTCCAAAGACCGCCGCCGAGACCGGCAATGTTGCCGTTATTGGGATTGAAAGCGCCGCCATTGGGGCCGAATTGTTGGCCATTGCGCAAGCTCCCCTGCTGATATCCGCCCTGGTTGCCCTGGCCGCCGGGCTGCCCGTTCTGGCCCTGCTGCTGGCCATTTTGGCCTTGCCCCTGTTGCTGGCCCTGCTGTTGCCCGTTGCGGCCGTTCTGGCCCTGCCGCTGCTGCAGGGCTTCGATCTGCTGCCGCAGCCGCTCTACTTGCGTCAGCGCCTGCTCCACGGCCTTGTCGTCTTTGTTATCGCCGCCGGCTCCCTTCGCGTCCTTACCCTTTTCCTGCTCCATGAGCTGCTGCACGCCGTGCAACTGGTCGCGCAGGTTGTTTATTCCCTGCGTGATCATGGATTCGGAGAGCACCGCGTATTCGCCCAGGCCGCGGCGGATGTACTCGCCGTTGCGCTGCATATCGCGCGGCAATTCCTGCTGCTGCATTTGGCCCAGAGCTTCCCGCAGCTTTCCCGACGCCTTCGGATCGCTGCCCGCCAATTCGCGGACCGCGTTCTGGATCTGCTGCTCGAGCCGCTTCAGGTCCTGCGTTTCCTTGGAGCGTTGATCGTAAAGTTCCTGCTCCTGCTGCGGGGTCATGCGGTCCTGACCCTGGCGGCCGAACAGACCCGATCGGCTTTCCTGCTGGCCTTGCCCCGATTGCCCGCCGGTGACCGCGCGCCGCAACTGGCCTTCGAAATTCTGCTGGCGCTGCGCCAAATCGTCCGCCTGCCGCGTGAGGTCATCTACT
Organism: Bryobacteraceae bacterium; assembly: GCA_035294665.1. Taxonomy (GTDB): domain Bacteria; phylum Acidobacteriota; class Terriglobia; order Bryobacterales; family Bryobacteraceae; genus PSRJ01. Next base: position 29,336 of record DATGKM010000125.1, read on the forward strand.
TTGCTGCCCGATTGCTGCTGGCGCAAGCTCGATAGCGCCTGCTGCGCATCTTTCAACTGCTCGGCGGCGCGCTTGGCTTCCGCATCACTTTGCGGCGTGCCGGCCTGCTGCGAGGAGGCCGCCTGGCGCATGTTATCGAGCGCCTTTTGCAACTGCTCGACGGTCTCTCGCATGCGCTGGTTCTCCAGGGCGCTGGCTTGCTGGCCAGAAGCGCCTGCCTGGCCGCTCTGCGGCTGTCCTTGCTGCTGCCCCTGTTGGCCTTGTTGCCCCGGCTGGTTCTGCGCCTGGCGCTGCAACTGCTCCAGTTGCCGCTGCAACTGCTCGGCTTCCCGCCGCAACATTTCCTGCTGATACCGTTTTTGCGAAAGCGTCTGCGGATTTTTCTGCTGGTCCGCTAATTCCTGCTGCCGCCGCGCAAGCTGCTCCAGCTTTTGCAGCGCGTCATCGATCTGCTGCTGCCGCTGATCGGCCGACTGCATGGATTGCGCGTTTTCGAACTGGTTTTTCTCCGTATCCAACTCCAGATCGAATAGGCCTTCCAGGTCGCGCGCGCCGCCCTGCATGCCGCCGCCACCGCCGCCTTGGTTGCCGAACGCCACCTGGATATCGCGGAACACCGATTCGGCCCGCTCCAGATATTGCAGCGCCTTTTCTTCCGGCCCAAGCGCGTCCTTCCAATTCGCGCCTTTCAATTTATCGGAGGCCGGCCCCATCGCCGCGGAAGCCTGTTCCATGTAATTCACGAACTGCTTGAACGAATCGCCCGCATCGGAAAGCTGCCGGCTCTTCATGCGGTCGGCCAGCGACTTCGCCTGGTCGCGCAGTTTCGCTTGCACCTGCGAAAGAAAATTGGCGTTTTCGGCCTGCGTGCCCTTGGCGCCGGTGCCTTTCAGTTCGTTCCACGTCGCCGCGATGATTTCCTTCTGCCGCTGCGAAATCTGGTTCTGATCGTCCATTGCGCCGCCGCCGCCACCCCCGCCACCCTGTTGCGATTGCGAGTAGTTGCGTTCGAATGGCTGCGCTTCGATGAAGTACATATCGGTGCGCGCGGTGGTGCGGGCATCCTTTGCTTCCGCGTAGAAGCTGACGATATCGCCCGGCTGAACTTTAAAATCTTCGAGCGCCAGGGTCATCGAACCGGTGACCTTCTTGGCGTTGCGCTGCGGCAGCAGCGAAGCGGTTTTCTCTTCGCCGCCATTTACGGAGTAGTGCAGCTCCACATTTTTCAGGCCGAAATCGTCTTTGGCTTCGGCGGTAATCGTGACTTCCTCGATCGGCGAAGCTCTGAAATCGCGGCCTGGCCGCGTGATTTTGATATCCGGCGGATTATCCTTTTGCGCCTCGATGAAATAATCCTCCGTCAGCCGCACGTCTTCGCCGTTTTCTATCGCTGCGACGTGATATTGCCCGTCCTTTTGGATGGGCACTTTCGCCAGCAGCGCCCCACCTGGTCCGGCGCGCAGTGGAATCTTCGAGCCGTCATCCAGCAGCAGCGCGCCATTGGCGAGCGGTTTATCGGTATGGATCTCCACATCGGCCATCGTGCCTTCCACAGCGCGCAAATCGCCGCCCGGATTCTCGACGTAGTCCGGCAGAGCGGCCCACGCCGGATAGTGATAGGTGGTGGTCATGCTCTTGACGGTGGGGAGTTCGAGCACCGTCAGCTTATAGGTCTTAGACCGCACGCCGCCGGCCTCAACATAATAGTCCAGCGATTCAAGGAGGCCGGGAATGACAAATTCATACGCGGTGCCATCGGGCTGGGTCCGCATCTCCACCGGCTCCCATTGCGAGGACGTGGCGTACTTGCCGAACAGCCGTACCTTGGGAGCGGTGAACCCTTGCAGCCGCGCGGTGATAGTTTCGTTGGCGCGCTTCTTCACGGTGTGATCGCCCGGATGCACTTCGATATCGTAGAAGGGCCGCATGCCGGCTTTCGGCAGGCCGCCCCACAAGAGAGAGGTCCCATAGCCGAGGAAGCCAGGGCCGTACAGCCCGAGCCACACCAGCACCAGCATGGAAACCACGGCCGCCGAGGAGAAACCGAAGAGCCACGTGCCGCGCGCCACTTCTTTTGGTTCGCTGCGCTCGGCGACGGAAAGCGTATCGTCAGCCAGCAGGTGTAGGAACGGGTCGCGCGCGTTCTGCTCCATTTTTTCGCTGAGGGTCAGCAGCCGTTCCTGAAATTCCGGATAGCGAGTTTCCGCTTCGCGCGCTGCGCGGCGGCGGTTCAGCCGGATGATGGGATACACCAGCGCCGCGGCCACTGCGAAGGCTACTCCAAAAAACAGCAGAAAGCGCGCGCCGGTTACGCCGGGTTTGGAGAACGCGAAGGAGTTGGCCAGCAAAACCGCGACCACGGTGAACAGCAGCGCGGCCGCGGCCGTGGCCGCAACTCCGCGCGTAATCGCCAGCAGACGGAGCCGCCGCTCGACGGCGCCCAAATAATCCGACAACCGGTCTAAAGGTCTCATGCCGCCTCTTTATCTACTGCTAAGTGACGATTTCCGAGGAATGATTCCGCGAATGCGAGTGCCAGAACCGCCAGCATCACGTACCACCAGAGCGAAAGCGGCTTCGGCGCCGCTTCTCCGTTTTCGCCGCCTGCGCCGGCGGGCCCCCCCTGGGCTGTATTCTGCCACAAAGAGATCGTTTCCGGGGGAACGGGTGTCAGGTCGGACTCATGGCGGTCTGTATTCACCGCCACCATTTCGTTCCGGCCGCTGGGCCGGCGGATATCGTAGAAGCCCGCCATGGTGAATTGTATATTCTGCGCCCGCGCGGCTTCTTCGAGCGAAAGCGCGCGTTCGCCCCTGGGATCGAGCACGTCCACGGCCGCACCCTTTTCTTTCGAATTGCGCAGTTCGGCGAAGGAGCCGACCAGCACGTTTGTCTGGCTGTCGTTGAGCCGGCCCAGATAGCGCGCCGTCTGTTCGACGAACGGCACGAAGGAAGCGTGCAATGGAAAATCGTTTTCGACATTGTCGAACGTTGATGTGAACACCAGGACGTGACCATCGCCCGCCTGCTCATCGAGCAGCAGCGGCGTGCCGTCCGTCAGCCGCACCGCCACGCGAGCCTGCCCCGGTTCCACACGAACGGCCTGGTAAAACTTCACATCGCCCCAGCGATTATCCTGCTGAATGGAGGGGTGGCCCGTATCGAGGTAAGCGGCCGCTTGAAACCGCTCCAGTTCGCGGCTAGCGTAGCTTGTCCCCTCCACGCGCAGATCCGTCCCCGGCACTTTCGCGTTAGCCACCGATTGATGGCCCAGCGCCACCAGCAACCCGCCGCCATTACGCACATACGAGCGCAAAGCGTTTTCAAACGTGGGCGAAAGACTCCCCACGTCCGAGAGCACTACGAACGCGTACTTGGCGGGCGAAATATTGGCGGTCTGCTCCACGGTGGCCTCATCGATCACGAAAGCCGCTTGCCCGGAAGCCTGCAGCGCATTCTGAAAATACAGCAGGCCCCGCGTGTTTCCGGTTTCGTGAACGAACAGCGCATGGCTTGGCTCCACGCGCTCCACGGAGAAAAAGAAGTGGTCGTCGTTGGGCAGAGCGTCCGCCGAATCGATGCGCACCTCGCCACGGTTGGCCCCGAAGGGCGCTTCGAGCGAGAGAAACTCCACCGTGGCGCGCCCGTTCTCCGGCACTTCCACGTTCTTCGATTCAATTTCCCGCTGGTTCAGCATTAGCGTTACGCGGCGCACCGCCTTTTGATTGTTCGTGCCCACAATCGTGGCCAGCACACGCGTCTTTTTGTTGTCGTACACCCGTCGCGGCGCCACCACATTTTCCACCGCGAAATTCGCCACCGGCTTGGAATCGATGGCATGCGGTTCCAGCTTCACGGCGGCGTTCAAGCGCAGGTCGTTAAAGTTCGCAGGCATGCCGCTCTGCTGCATATCGGAATAGAGATGCACGTCGAGCGGCTGTTTGGTGGCTTGGGCAATGGACCGCAAAGAGCGAACCAGCTCGCCGTAAGAGGTGCGCGCGTCGGAAGGCTCGATCGCGTCCACCGCGCCATTGAGAGGGGAATGATCGTCGGTGATTTCCGACATCACCTGCACGCGCGACCCGAACGCCAGCACCTCCGCGCGCTCGCCCGGGCGCAGCCCTCCAATTACCGATTTCGCCATGCGCTTGGCCTGATCGAGCCGGCCATCGGCGCGCATGCTGAGGGAATTATCGATGGCGAGCACCGTGATCTGCCCCGACCGCGCCAGCGGCAGCAGCTTCTGCTGGATATACGGCTGGGCGAAAGCCAGCGCGATGAGCGCAATCAGCAGCGTGCGCAGCGCAAACAGCACCAGGTAGCGCAGGCGGCGGTGCTTGATCGAGCTTTGTTCGCGGCGCTCGAAGAACATCAGCGAACTGAACGGAGTGGGCGTGGTTCTGTGCTTGCGCAAAAGATGCAGCCAGACCGGCAGGCCCACCGCCACCATGCCGCCCAAAAACCACGGGGCCAAAAAACCCATCACATTCTCCCCTGCCGAATAAACAGGTATTCGCGCAGGCCCTCATCAAGCGGCCGCGAAGTGTTCATCAGGAAATAGTCCAGACCGGCCGACCGAGCCTTGGAGCTAAGCGCTTCAATGTGTGAATCGATCTTGTGCTTATACTCGTAGCGCGCGTATTCGGGAGAAACTTCGAGCGACGCAGTGGGGTTTTCCATGTCCACCAACAGCATCGGCTCGCGGAATTTCGGCGCGATCTCCTGCGGGTCGAGAATATGGAACAGGATCACCTCGTTCCCCTTAAAGCGCAGCGGCTCCACGGTTTTGACGATCGTTTCCGGATCCGCGTAGAAATCGGAGAGCACGATCACCAGCCCCTTGCGGTGCAGGTAATTCTGGAAGTGGATGAAGGGCTTGGCAAAATCCGTGCGCGTTCCCGGCTCGGCCTTTTCGATGGCGTGCAGCAGGCGGAAGATCTGCCCCTGGCGGGTAGATGGCGGAATATAATTGGCGACGTCCTCATCGAAGATGATCAACCCGGCGGCATCCCGCTGCAGGTTGGCCATGTAACACAGCGAGGACGCCAGAAACTTCGAAAAATCCAGTTTATGAACCGTGTGCGAACCATAAGACATGGAAGCGGAAGTGTCCATCAAAACCAGGATCTGTGTGTTGGTCTCGCCACGGTAGCGCTTGAGATAACAGCGGTCGGTGCGCGCGAAAACGTTCCAATCCACATGCCGCAGATCGTCGCCTTCGTTATAGGCGCGATACTCGGCGAATTCCTGGCTGAAGCCAAAATCGGGGGAGCGATGGAGGCCGGCAACGAAGCCGTTAACCACGGTCTTCGCAATCAAATCGAGCCCGGAAATCGAAGCCAGCAGCGCGGGATCTAGAAACTGTTGCAGCATTATTCGGCTACGCTTTCTTCACCACGGAGACTGCCTTGAGTTCGAGAATTACCTTTGTCTTCGACAACCAAATCCATCTTGTATCCACAATCCAACTTGATGCCCTTATAGCAAACCGGCGATTCCACCTGCCGCTTAAAACTCACCTCCGTGCGCTCAGGTCTTGATTTCAAAACTCCGTGTCTCTGTGGTGAATCAATCCCTCGGCGACGGCTTCCACTCCAGCAGCTTCTTCAAAATATCGTCCTGCTTCAACCGGTCCGATTCGGCGTGGAAATTCAACAGAATGCGGTGGCGCAGGACGGGAGTGAACAAGGTGCGCACATCCTCATAGGTCACGTGATACCGGCCCTTCATCAACGCCCGCGCTTTGGCGGAGAGCACCAGGAACTGCGCCGCGCGCACGCTGGCGCCGTAGTTGACGTATCGCTTCACGAAATCCGGCGCGGTTTCGTCGCCGCCGCGCGTGGCGCGCACCAGCTCGATGGCGTGCCGCGCTACGCTTTCGCCGATCGGCACCATGCGCACCAGTTGCTGGAAATCCAAAATCTCCTGCGCGTTCGTCACCGGGTCCGCCTGCGGCACCGTCGTCACCGTGGTCAGATCGACGACCTTCAACTCTTCATCGGCATTCAGATAATCCAGGACGGTATTAAAAAGGAAGCGGTCCAACTGCGCTTCGGGCAGCGGGTAGGTGCCTTCCAGTTCGATCGGGTTCTGCGTCGCCAGAACGAAAAACGGGGAAGGCAGCAGATGATGGTGGCCGCGCACGGTGCAGGCCCGCTCCTGCATCGCTTCAAGCAGGGCGCTCTGGGTCTTGGGCGGTGTGCGGTTGATTTCGTCCGCCAATAGCACGTTAGCGAAAATCGGGCCGGGAACGAAGGTCCACGTGCGGTGCCCCGTGGAGGTGTCTTCTTCGATAATGTCCGTGCCGGTGATATCGCTGGGCATCAGGTCCGGGGTAAATTGAATGCGCTTGAAGACCAGCCCCAGTGTCTGCGCCATGGTGCGCACCAGCAACGTTTTGGCTGTGCCGGGAAGGCCGGTGATGAGGCAATGGCCGCCTACGAATAGGCCGATCATCACCTGCTCGATCACTTCTTCCTGGCCCACAATCACGCGCCGCACCTGCGACACGATCTCGTTCTGAACCTGACGGAAGCGGTCCACGCGCGACTTCAATACATCAGGTTCCATTTGCGGCGTAACGGTTGTTGACATTTAAGGGTGATTTCCGTTTCTATTTTGATTCGGTATTGCTTAATTCCAGCAGTAACTTTTGGGCCGGGCGGAAGCCGGGAGCCGTCTCGAGCGCGGCCAGAACTTCATTCTTCGCCTGGTCGCGCTGGTGGTTCAAATCGTAGGCCCGCGCCAGATCGTAATGCGCCTGCGCCGGATCGAGCGGATTGCGCGCCAGCACGGCCTGCAACTCCTGGATGGCGCCCGCGTAATTGCCCAGGTCGAGCCACAGATCGCCCAGCATCTGGTGCTGTTGCGGGTCCATCGGATAAATATAATTCAGCCGCTCCAGCACGGCGGCCGCTTCCTTCTTGTTGCCCTCTGCCACCTGCAGTTTCGCCAGCTTCTCGATGGTTTCGGGGCTCCGCCCGCCGTTGTGTATGTACTTCTCCAATTCGGCGATCTCGTCCTTTTTATCGTTAGTGGCGTCGTACGCCTGGGCCAGGAACTCGTAGACGCTGCCGGCCTCCACGTAGTCCGGATACATCCCTTCTATGGCTGTGCCCTGCTTGATCACTTCGCCCCAATCCTTGTTCTTCGAGGCTTCGTTCACCTGCTTGATGCCTTTGCGCCATTCATCGAAGTGATCGACGATATTCTTCGTCCCGGCCTCAACCCACGCCACAAATTGTTTATCGAAGTCCTCCGGGGCAATCTTCAATTCCTTGCGGATCACGTCGCCGGTCTCTTCGTTGTTTCCGAAATCGTGCAGCATCGCGAGCACGGTGTCCCAGCCCCACTTGTCCGTAATGTAGTCGATTGTCTTGCCGCCCTGGTAATAACTCACCAGCACCTGCGTCTGATCGGTGGGATGGACGAAACCGCGGTCAAGCTGTGCCACCGGCAGCAACTTCTTCTCTTTGATTGCGTGAACGATATCCGGAGTAATCCGGTCGCCCCATTCCGGGTCCACCGCCGATTCTTCATGCACCGCCACCCCTTCGGTAAACCAGCGCGGCACCTTGTTACCGGTAGCGGTCAAGGTGAACACGTGGCTCATTTCGTGCCACAGCGTTTCGCCCCAGTGAAAGCTGCCCGGAGGACGGCCGGAGGGGCTATCCATCGCGATGTCGTAACCGAAGGTAACTCCCAACGCTCCCAGGCCGGGAATACCCGTAGTGCGCACGGCGAAATCTTCGTGATCCGGATAAACCTCCACCTGCACGGGCTTATCGAGCTTGATCCGGTACTTTTTTTCGTATGTCGCAATCACTCGCAACATCTCTTTTTCAAAATACGGATGCAGCAGTTCCGCTTCCTTCTTGTTCAGAACCAGAATCGTGCGGTCGGTCTTGTAAGTGACGAAATTCTTGTAACTATCGAGCAGCGTCAGTGAGTTGTTGGTGGCCGCGTCCTGATACTTGTTGTTGTACGCCTCTTCGAGTTGCTTGCGCGCCTCATCGTTCTGGCCGAGCCGCATCAGGTTCACGCCCAGTTGGGACCGCGCGCTATCGAGCGACGGATCGAGCGCCAGCGCCTTGCGGTAATACTCGATGCCCTCCTGGTACCGGCGGTTGATGACGAAAAAGTGCGCGATGGTTTCGTACCCTTTGGCGGCGTGTGGATCCCAGGGCGAGTCCTTTTTGTCGGCCAGCAGGTCGATACTCGCCAGAATCGCCCGCGCCTGTACGGAGTTCGAATCAATCGCCAGCGCCTTTTTGGCTTCTTCGGTGGCGCGAGCATTGTCGTTGTCTTCGAGCGCCATGCGCGCCAGCAGCTCCTGCGCTTCCACCAGCTTCGGATCGCCCTCGAGCGCCTTCTTCGCGAGCGCCGTGGCGCGTTGATCGAAATCGTCGGCCAGGCCCAGCGCTAGCCCCAGCAATGCCGGCGGATAATCTTTCTGGATGGCGAGGGCTGCGTTGAACTGGTCGCCGGCCTCTTTCAGATAAGCCCGGTCGAGCAGCATCCGCCCCCAGCGCACGCGCAAAGCCGCATCTCTCGGATTGCGCGCCAGCAGTTGATCGAATACCGCCGTCGCCGCCACATAATTCCGCGCCTTCCACAGCGCCTCTCCCTGCTCCACCGTCTGCGCGGAAAGCGCCGAACTCCACCCGAACGCCGCCAGAGCCGCAATGCCTATGCGAGCCGCGAACGTGAGGAAGCGGTCTCTGCGCTTCCTCATTTGTCCAGCGCCTCCTGCGTCTTGGCCAGCTCGATCAGCAACTGGGTTAGTTGTTTTTTGTACTCGGCCTCCGGCATGGCGGCTTTATCGTATTTCAATTTGTCGATGGCCTGCTCCAGCTCTTCTTTTTTGTCGAGCAGCGGCCGTTTCGCCGGATCGCGCGCCGCGGCCGCGTTCGCGCCTAATCGCACCACCGGAAACACGGCGGCTAATTTGCCTTCGCCGTTCTCTGCCGACGGATTGCGCTCGCCATCGCCCTTGCCGGTGTCTTCCAAAACCGCGTGCTCGGTAGCCAGCCGCTTTTGCGAATCGAAGTATTCCGTGGTCTTGCGCTCGGCGAAATGAAAGGCTTCGAGCGCGGACACGGTCTCGTTCTTATCGGCATCCGCGGCGGGATCGCGCAGCGCTTCGGCCCAGTAGCGCGCGAAAACGGTCGCGTTCTTTTCCGTGCCGCTCTTGGTCGCGGTGATCACGATCCGGTTCTTCCGCTCGAGTACGTTCATCGCGCCGCCGCTCGAACTCGTCATATCCACCACCAGTTGCCGCGAGGCCGCAATTTTATCCAGCAGCATGGCCAGTTCCGCGCCCGTAATATCCGGCCCCGGAATATTAAACTTGTACTCCACTCCATCGAAGCTGCCGTGCCCGATCAGCATCAGCACCAGCGCATCGTCCGGCTTTGCCTGCCGCGTGATCTCCGCCATTTTCGCGCGAATCTGCTCGCGGGTCGGGGCAATCATCGTGATCACATTGGCATCGCCGCCCGCGCGCTTCAGGCTGTTCTCAATGTCCTCGGCCCACATTTTGAAGCGCTGGTCGTAATCCGGCTCGCCGCCCAGCCCGGACATGGTGATATAAAACGTCGCCGCGTGAGCAGACAGTGCCGCGCCAAACAAAACGGCGAACAGCTTCCAGCCGCCGCATTTCCTGACCCCTGACTCCTGACCCCTGACTCCTCGCTTCATACCACGCCCCAACGCCGCCGCAGCAGCCATTCCGCCGCGCGAATCCCCACGGCCAGCAAAAAGATAATTGGCATGTCCCACAAATCCCGCGTCTCGCGCGAAGTGATGCCCGCCTCCGAATACGAAATATCCGACGCCAGCTTCGACGCGTCATCCGGCGTAAAGTACCGCCCGCCGGTCTGCTCGGATAATTTCTCGAGCAGTTCTTTGTTTTGCCCGGTATGGAAATTCTCCGCCACGCCATCCTCGCGGCGGAACGTAATGGTGTCGCGCCCCACTTCTTCCTGTTCCTGCCCCGCGATGATTTCGGCCACGTAGGTCCCCGGCTTCTCTGCAGTCCAATCGCCTGCGTAGATTCCTTCTTCGCCGGCCACCGGCGCCAGCTCCACGGTTGCCGAAGAGCCATCCGGATTGATGAACCGCGCCTGCACCTTCGCCGTATCGAGCGGCTTGTATTCTTTATCGCGAACCTCAACGCGCACCGGAACGTGTGTATCGTCCGCAAACACGGTCTTCGGCGTGGTCGCCGTCACCTGCCCCGGCGTATCCGTCACCAGATACCGGAACATTTGCTGCCAGAATGTCGCGTGGGTTTTATCCTCGTGCGGCAGCGACATCTTCCAGCGCCAGCTACCCGATGTGGCAAATAACGCCGTGCGGCCGCGCCCGTAATTCTCGGTCACCAGCAGCGGCACAGCGGCGTGCGAAGGCGGATCGGCATTTAACAGAACCGTCGCCCCCGGCTTCGGTTCGCCCACCTCCTGCCAGTTATAAATTTTGGGGATTTCCTTCCAGCGCTGCACGTTCCGCTCGGGATTTTCATCGAGCCGCGTGAGAATGCTTTCCCGGCCGGCGGGTGTGAGTTCTACCGGCACAAAATCCATCTGGTGGAACGTGCCCTTCGCCGAAGGCAGCTTCACGGGAATCAAATCCGAAAGGAGCGGCGCATTCTGATAGCCGCCATCCCCAAGGCTCGCCCGACCGCCCAGGAAAAGCAGCCCGCCGCCGCGCCGGTCCACGAAATCGTGAATGAGCTGCTGCTGCGTGGGCGTGAAATAACCCGCTTCCACGTTATCCAGCATCAGCCCCTGAAACTTGAACAGGTCTTCCGCCTTCGCCGGGAACCCGTCTTCCAGTTCGTGCGGATCTTTGGGAAATCCGGCGGGGCAATCCGGCGCCGGACACGGCTGCCGCAGAATCTTGTTCTGCGTGGTGCGCACCATGCCGAACACCACGATATCCGGGTTATCGTCCATTGCCCGCCGCACGAACTTGTACTCGTACTGCGGCTCGCCATCGAAATAAAGGATGCGCGGCTTGCGCGCCTCCACGGTCACCAGGCGCGTCAGCTTGTTGTTGAGCCCGTTCTCTTCTCCGGCAACCGGCTCGGCCGCGATCTCGATCGCCTTCGGTCCCGCCGCGCCGCAATTGAACACCACCGATTCCGTCTGCACGATGCCGTCGCCTTTGAGCGTCACATCCTGCGAAGCCAGCGTTTTGCCGCCATCCCGCACCACCAGCTTTGTTTTTGCGCCCGAGAGCCCGTAGCTCTGCAAGGTGACCAGCGCCGTCAACCGCGATTGCGGCAGCGCCCGCGTGGGCACGATGGCATCTTCGATTTCGATATCGCGCGACGGATGCTCTTTGCCGAAGCCGATTGTGTGTACCGGGACGTTTTGCCGCCGGATAGCCGCCACGGTCTGCGCATCGATGCCGCCCGAATTGTCCGCTCCGTCGCTGAGCAGGACAATCGCGCCCAGCGGCAGCGAAGAGGATTCCGCCAGCACGCGCTCGAGCGTATTGCCGATCCGGGTCGCCGGCGCTCCCGCCGTAAGGCCGGCGGCATTGGGAATGCGCTCCGGCTCGGTGCCGAACCTGTACATCCGCACCTGGAATTTTTCGCCCAGCGCTTTCAGCAAGCCGCCATTTAAAACCGCCTGTTCGCGAGCCAGGCGCGTGCCGCCCGCATCGTTGATAGTCATGCTATGCGAGTCGTCCACCAGCACGGCCACGACGTTCTGCTGCGGCCGCAGCGTGGCCACGCTCAGCGCGGGGTGCCAGAGCAAAAACAGAATCAGGGCGATCAGCGAGGTTTCGAGCAGCCAGATCGCCAGCGGCCGTCCGCCGGTCAGCATTCCGTGATTGCGCCGCACGTGCCAAAAAAGCAGCAGGCCCGCCAACACGATTGCCGCCACCAGCAGCCATACGGGCCACGGCGTCAGCAGCACGAATTTGCCTTTATGGAACAGGCTGGCCGGATACTTAAACAGCAGCTCGAACATGCATACCTACATTTCCATGACGATACCACTACGGACGAACGCTTAGCAGGAACGGGTTACGTCGAAACGGGATGATCGTGGCGGGGAATGATCCTGGGGAGCCATACGCTCAGCCCTCGCTATGTGACTCAGCATAGCACGCGCTGTTATCCTGAGGGGCTTATGGAACTCAAGCCCGAAGGGCGTCTGGAACTAAAGCTCGTGCCGCTCGAAATCCCCCAGGGTGGCAACCTCATCCTCGGCCAGACGCACTTCATCAAAAGCGTGGAAGATCTCTACGAGGCCATCGTCAACACCGTCCCCCAAATGAAGTTCGGCATTGCTTTCAATGAGGCCTCGGGGCCCTGCCTCACCAGGGTGGATGGCAATGACGACGAGCTCCGATCTGTGGCCCAACGCAACGCCGCCGTCCTCGCCGCCGGCCATATTTTCGTGATCGCAATGAAGGAAGGCTATCCGATTAACGTGCTCGGCCGCATTAAAGATGTGCCCGAAGTCTGCGCCATTTTCTGTGCCACGGCCAACCCGGTGCAAGTAGTAGTAGCCGAAAGCGAGCAGGGCCGGGGCGTGGTGGGCGTTATCGACGGCTTCCCGCCCAAAGGCGTCGAAACCCCGGCGGACGTCGAAAAACGCCGCGGCTTTCTGCGCGCCATCGGCTACAAACGATAAATTCCGGTGCGCACCTACTTCCATGTCGACATGGACGCCTTTTTCGTGTCCGTGGAAGAGTTGTTCGATCCCTCGCTCAAAGGCAAGCCCGTGGTGGTCGGCGGCCGGCCCAACGAGCGCGGCGTCGTCTCCGCCGCATCTTACGCCGCCCGCAAATTCGGCGTGCACTCGGCCATGCCCCTGCGCACCGCCTATAAACTCTGCCCCCAGGCGCTTTTCGTCGAAGGCCACCCGGAGCGCTATCGAGAATGCTCGGCCAGAGTCTATGAGACGCTGCAAGCTTTCTCGCCTCTGGTCGAAATGGCGTCTATCGACGAAGCCTATCTCGATATGACCGGCACCGAGCGTCTTTACGGCCCGCCCTTGCGCGCCGCCCACCTGCTCCACGAGCGCATGTTAGCTGCCACCCGGCTGAACTGTTCCATCGGCATCGCCCGCTCGCGGCTGGTTGCCAAAATCGGCTCCGATCAAGCTAAGCCGAACGGAATCCTGTGGGTGCTTCCCGGTCAGGAAGCGGCGTTTCTCGCGCCGCTCGATGTTTGCAAAGTGCCCGGCGTGGGCAAGGTGACCGAGAAGAATCTCCACTCGCTCGGCATTCGCAAAGTCGGCGACCTGGCGAAACTCGAAGAGTCTTTCCTCGCCGAGCGCTTCGGCAAATGGGGCCTCGCGCTCGCGGGCAAAGCCCAGGGCCTCGATGCCGGCGGCTGGTTCGATACCGAAATCGGCGAAGACGCCGGCCCCAAATCCATCAGCCACGAGCACACGTTCGGTGAAGATACCTCAAATGCCGCGCAACTCGAAGCCACCCTGGCGCGCCTCTCCGAAATGGTGGGCCGCCGCCTCCGCGAGCATCGCCTGCACGCCCGCACCATTCAGCTCAAACTGCGATATTCGGATTTTTCCACCATCACCCGCGCCCATCCGCTGGGCCGCCCAACCCAATTGGACATCGAACTCTTCGAGCAAGCGCGGGAACTGTTCCGCCGCAACTGGAAGCCGGGCGCGCCCGTGCGCCTGCTCGGCGTTCACGCCGCCGCTTTCACAGCCGAAGCGCCGCAGATGGATCTGATCGGCGAAGAGCGCCACCAGAAATGGAAGCAGGCGCTCGCCGCGGCCGATAAGCTGCGCGACCGCTTCGGCGAATCCGCCGTCTCGCTGGCCGCCGGCATGCGCGGCAAATTCCGCGAGCGCACCCACGAAAATCCGGCCGGCCTGCCGGGGAAAAAACCCAGATAAGCCTACTCCGCCCGCGGAGCTTCCACCGGATCGATGCGGGCCGCTTTGAGCGCGGGTCCCGAAGCCGCCAGCAAAGCCGCGCCGCTCAATACTAGCGCTCCCACCGCGATGGTCGGCGCATCGGCTGAGCCGATGCCGAACACCAGCGAAACCAGCGCCGGCCGCGCCGCCAGCACCTCCGCAATTCCGCCAGCAATTCCCACCGCCACGAGCCCACACGCACCTGCCAATAGCGATCCGGCAATTCGCGCAGGCGCCGCCCCCATCGCGATCCAAATCCCGATTTCCTGCCGCCGCGCATTCAGCGTCCAGGATGGCGGAGGGTTGCTCCAATCCAGCATTAGCACGTGCCGGCCCACCACATCCGCGCCGTGCGCATAAACATCCACGAAGTGGCGGTTCACCATGGCTTTCGGCGGCGATCGGAAATCCAGCCGCAACTCCGGGCACCAGCTTCCGGCCAGCAGCGGAGTGCGCAACGCCTGCAGATAGCCCGCGCTCACCGTGCGCTCGCCCAACGGCATCCGGCCCTCGTCTCCCATAGCAGCCGCCGCGTGGTGATCTTCGGTCGAATCCGAATCGTCGCGCCCACAGCCCGTAGCTGATCACCGCCGCCCGCGGCCCGCCGAAGCGCTCTTCCTCCGCGCGGAACGTGCGGCCAATCACAGGCGCGGTGCCATACACCTGAAAGTAGCGCGGCGCTACGCGCAGGCCGCCGAGCCGCTCCGGCTCCGCCCCGCTGGTATCGGTCACGCTTTCGCTATAAGCGCCCGAGATTGCCGCGAACGTGCGATTCACCCGGTTCCAATCCTCCAGCAGCACAGGCGCGATCAGGCTATCCTTTTGGTTGGCTTTTGGCCGCGCTGGCCCCATGATCCAAACCAGCCGCGAAGCGTCCGGATAGGGCAGCGGCCGCAAGACCATCCGCCAGGAGTGCATCGTGCCGGTTTAGACGCCGGCCACGGCCCGAAGTTAGGCCGAACCGGCCCCGGTAGCTCCGGCGCCCGACCCTCCGGCCCCCAGCTTGCGCCGCAGCAGATCGAGCGCGACCTGCGAGGCGAACTGCCGGATGCGCGCGCGATCGCCCAGGAACTGGCGCTCCACCACCTCGGTTCCCTGCGGACCTGCCAGGCCGATATAGGTCAGGCCAACGGGCTTCGTGTCGGTGCCACCTCCCGGCCCCGCGATCCCGGTGATCGCTAGCGCGAATGTCGAGCCCGACCGCCGCCGCGCGCCTTCCGCCATCGCCTCCGCCACCGGCTTGCTCACCGCGCCGTGCTCGGCCAACATCTCCGGAGGAACGCCCAAAAGCTCCGTTTTCAGGGCATTGCTGTAAGTGATGAATCCGCCCAGAAAATATTCGGAACTGCCCGCCACGCCTGTCAAGCGCTCCCCCAGCAGTCCTCCCGTGCAGCTCTCCGCCACCGAAAGCGTCGCGCCGGCCGCCAGCAGCAACTTGCCGACTACCTGCTCAATCGAATCCCCGTTGTGCGAGTAGATCCGGTCCCCCAGTAGAGCTTCAATCGGACCGGAAACCTCGCTCAACAGCGCTTCGGCTTCGTCCGCGGTCGCGCATCGCGCGCAGAAACGAATCTGAATATCGCCGGCGCCCGCCAGAATCGTGGTCGCCGGGTTCCCATACTTCTTGTACACCGGCGCGATGAGCTGATCGAGGTCCGATTCGCCCATCCCCGCCACGTGCAATTCCCGCACCCGGATCACTTGCGGCGGCAGCATGCGGCACAAGCGCGGCAGACATTGCCGCTCGAACATCGCCTTTAATTCGTGCGGCGGTCCGGGCAACATCATGATTACCGCTCCCGCGGCATTGAAAGAAGAAACCTCGATCCACTGCCCCGGCGCCGTGCCGCGTTCGTTAGGCAGAATCTCGGCTCCCTCGATCACAAACGCCTGCCGCTTGTTGACCTCCGCCATCTTCCGGTGCAAGCGGGCGAAGCGCTGTTCGAGGGCCTCTGCGATTTCCGGATGATAAATCAGCTTGCGGCCGAGCGCGGCCGCCACGGCCTCGCGCGTCAGATCGTCTTCCGTGGGACCGAGGCCGCCCGATAGGATCACGATCTGCGAACGGGAAAGCGCCAGCCGCACCACGCCCTCCAGCCGCTCCAGATGATCGCCCACCACGTACTTGGCAACCACCTCCACTCCCACATCGTTTAACTGGCGTGTGAGGTCGAGCGAGTTGGTATCGATCCGCTCCGGAGTGAGCATCTCCGAGCCTACAGCCACAATTTCCGCGTTCATCGGTGAAACCGCTAGCGAGCTTTCGCCCCGGACCGAAAGCCGAAATCCACCCCACAGGCGCGGAGGCGCGGAGAAGGCAGGCTTTGACTTTGACTTTCTCCGCGGCTCTGCGCCTCCGCGGTGAGCGCTATCCGCCGTTCTCCGTGCCTCCGTGCCTCTGTGGTGAAAACTGGAATCATCATCGCTGGCCTCTCGAGGGCTTTAGATCAGCGGCCTTCCCCTGATGCCCACATCCACTCGGTAAAGCGCGTTCGTAGTGGCGACAATCATCGAGCGGGAGGGCGCAAACGTCAATCCCACTATCCCGGGGCCGGAGAGGAAAAGATCGGCTCGCCGGTCCGGATAAATGCGCACCACACCCTTGCGCCCGCCCATGGAAGCCGCCACATACAACCGGCCCTGCTCGTCGAAAGCCAGACCTTGCGGGCGTCCCAGGCCGCGGTAGAACACTTCCACACTGCCTTCCGGCGAAATGCGGTGCACGCAATCGAAGCTGGACGTAGTGGGGCCGGTGACATAGAGGTAACCGTCGGGGCCGAACGCTAGATGATACGCGGCCAGCGACGCCTCCAGCGTCGCGAATACGAAAATCTGCCGGTTGGGGCTAATTTTGAAGATCGTGCCGCTCCGGTCGCCTACGTAGAGGTTTCTCTCCGTATCGAACGCCACGCCCGTAGCGATCCCCATCCCCTCTACGAACGTGGAGAGATTTCCGTTGGGAGTCACCTGGTACACGAAACCATCGTGCCGGCTGGACACGTACAGCATGCCGTCGCGGTCAAATGCCAGGCCGGTCGCGTTCATCAGGTCGTTGATGAACGGTTTCATGTTGTGGTTGAGGTCGATGCGGTAAACCGCCACCGGAACCTTCTGCCCGCGCGAGCCGCTGAACGTGGAATAGATGTTACCGAAGGAATCAACGGCTGGATTGGCCACCGGATGCAAACCGTCGGCGATCATCACGCCGATATCGCACGCCCACGATTCGCTGGCCTGCTGGCCGCTCTCGATCACCAGTTCGCCGGCCGTGGCGCCTTCCGGAACCTTGGCGATGATGAAGGAATCGGAGCCGATCACCACCGGCGCCGCCACATCGCCGATGGTCACCCGCGGCCGGTCGCCCCGGCCGAAGCCCTTGCCCCGGATTTGCAATTCTCCGCCGGCAATGGCGGCGGCGGGTGAAACCTGCGCAATCTGCGGGCGGGCATCGTTCGTTTTCCGGAGTGGCATGCTATCTAAGATTCAACCATCTGAACAGGAATAAGACAAGTGCGGCATAAACCCCCGCCATGGCATCGTCCGCCACGATGCCCAGGCCCTCCGGCAGCCGCTCCAGTTGCCGCACCGGCGCGGGCTTCCAGATATCGAACAGGCGGAATAGCACGAACGCCGCCAGATATGTTTTCCAGTTGAGAACGCCCGCGCCCGCTAGCGAAATCCACTGGCCGATGACCTCGTCCACGACCACGATACCCGGGTCTTTCGCCCCAAGCGCTCGGGCCGTGCGCGTCGAGGCCCAAACCGCCGGCGCGAACCCCAGCGCCGCCAGCGCGGCGAAGTGCCATCCGGCGAAACCGGCGTATTCGTGCAGCGGAATGGCCGCCGCCAGCGCGGCCAGCGACCCGGCCGTGCCCGGCGCAACCGGCGAATACCCGCAGCCCAGCACAGTCGCGATCAGTGGGGCAGGCGCTTTCGCCTGCCAACTCTCGCGGTTACTCTTCCTCATCCGGCGGCTCCGCCTTCGGAGCCGGAGTCGATACCTTATACTTCTCCGAAGCCCAATTCCCCAAGTCGACAATCCGGCAGCGTTCGCTGCAAAACGGAAAGTCCGCCGAACCCGCCTCCACGTCTCTCTTGCAAATGGGGCACTTCACTGTCATAGCGCGCCCGGCGGCTGAATGTGGATGAGCGGTGTGGCGGGCAACTGCGGCCGGTCAGGCGCGCTTTCGGCCGAAGTGTTTTCGGCCAAAGGCAGCAGGGTGCCGACAAGATCGTAATCGTGCGATTCGGTAACCCGCAGAGGCCGCATCTGCCCGGCCCGCGGCTCGCTGCCCTCGAAATCGTTGATCAGCACCACTCCGTCGATTTCCGGCGCCTGTACTGCCAGCCGGCCCTGCCAGAGCAGATCGGTTTCCTTCGATGGCCCCTCCACCAGCACCGGCATTTCCGCGCCAATCAGCGAGCGATTGCGGGCCCGCGCAATCTTCCGCTGGATGGCCATCAATCGCCGCTTCCGGTTGTGGATCGTCCGCCCGTCGACTTTGCCATCCAAAGTATAACTGGCGCTGGTGTCTTCGTCCGAATAAGCGAACACGCCCAGGTTATCGAAGCGGGCGGCCTGCACAAACTCGCACAGCTCTTCGAAATCGGCGTCCGTTTCCCCGGGGAACCCGCTGATGAAGCTGGTGCGAATCGCCACGCTGGGAATGGTGCGGCGAATGCGTTCGAGCAGTTTGAGAAAAATATCGCCCGAGCCTCCCCGCTTCATGCGCTTCAGCACGCGCGCGCTCGCGTGCTGCAATGGCATATCGATGTACTTCACCAGCCGCTCGCGCGCGGCAATGGTATCCAGAAGCTTCTGGGTGATACGGTTGGGGTAGGCGTAAAGAAAGCGGACCCACACCGGGCGCGGCGCTTCGATCCCGGCCAGGCGGTCCAGCAGCAACGCCAGGCCATCCTTCAGGCCGAAATCTTCGCCATAGCACGTCGTATCCTGGCCGATCAGGTTAATTTCACGCACGCCTTGGGCAAACAAGCGCGTGGCCTCGGAAATTACCGATTCAAAGCGGCGGCTGCGAAACGCGCCCCGATACTGCGGAATCACGCAAAATGTGCAGGGGTGATCGCACCCCTCGGCGATTTTGACATAGGCGAAGTGACGCGGCGTTGCCAGCACCCTTGGCGTGAGGTCGTGATAAAGATAGGGCGCCGCCGCCGGCGCCGGAGCGTCTCCCTCGCATAGAGCCACGATCGATTCCAATTCGTTCGTGCCGACCAGCGCGTCCACTTCCGGCAGTTCTTTCCGGATATCGCCGCGATATCGCTCCACCAGGCACCCTGCCACGATCAGCTTCCGGGCCCGGCCGATCTTCTTGTATTCGGCCATTTCCAGAATCGTGTCCACCGATTCCTTTTTCGCGGGATCGATGAAGCTACACGTGTTGACCACCAGCACATCGGCCTGATCGGGATGTGGCGTCAGTTCATGGCCGCGGGCGGCAAGTTGCCCCATCATCACCTCGCTATCCACGAGATTCTTAGGGCATCCCAAACTAATGAATCCGACTTTCAAGGGTTGGTTCCGGTGTCTTCGGAGCCGCGCGCGTCAGCAAGCGGTAGAGATGCCGGCGCTGCGCTGCACCAGACTTCCAGAATATCAGGTTCACCGCGGCCGACCCGCGGCCTCAAGCTCCCTGACCTGCGCGATAGCGGCGCGGGCAGTCGGATCCAGCGGATCTATGGAAAGGCTGGTCCGGTACTCCTTTTCCGCCGCCGCCAGATCTCCCATTCCCCGATACCAAAGCCCCATCGCTTCGTGCGCCGTAATCGAACCGGGATCCAGTTCCTCGGCGTGCCGCAAGGCATCGCCCGCCTCGACCGGCATGCGCATCTCGCCATACAGCAGCCCGATCCATTGGTAAATCAAAGACGATCTCGGCCGAAAACTGGCCGCCTTCTGTAGTTTTTGCATGGCCTCATTCAGCCGGCCCATGCACTCATCCGCCCAGCTCCAGGCCGCCGCAATTTCCACGCTATTCGGAAACAGCCGGTCGGCGCGTTCGAGATAGGGGATGGCAGGCGCGCAACTGTTCTCATGCACCAGCACTTCCGTGAGGTGAAGGTACGGGCGGAGATTGTGCGTGGATTGGTCCGCCGCCGCCGCGAACAATTCCTCGGGCTGGCCCCATTCCACGTTCCGGTGATAACAGGCGATGCTGAACGCCACGAGCACCGCCGCTGCCGCATACCATCCGGCGCGGCGAGGAATTCGCACCGAACGGCATACTTCGATTGCCATCAGGATCAGACCTAAAATCGGCAGGTACATGCGGCGGTCCACCAGCGGATCGGCAATGGGAACAAACGAAGACGTGGGCGCCAGACCGGCCAGGAAAAAGAACAGTCCGAAAGAAGCCAGCGGATATTTGTGGCGCATTAGCCAGCCCGCGATTACAGTTGCCGCCAGCAACAAAATCCAAACCATCGCGCCGTGTTCGAATAGTGTGTAAGAAACCGGAAAATCGTGGTCGATCGAAAGGCCCACGGGCACGACCGCCATCTGGATGTACCGGAAAATGGCTCGCGATTCGGTAAAGAAATATTGGAGCCAGCTAACCGTCGAGAGAGAGAATCCGGCGCTCGCCGAGGTGGCCAGCACGCGCAAAACGTAGATGCCGGCGACGGCCGCTCCCGGAATCGCCAGCAAATACAGTCTCCAGTTCTTGCGCAGTCCGGCCGCGGTGAATGGCTTCGGCCAGAACAGATCCGTAAGAATCAGGAAGCCGAACAGCGAAACCGCATTTTCCTTAGTGCGCACGCCGAGCAGAAAAAGTCCGAGCACCAGCAACGATTCGAACCATGAGATCCCCTCTCTGCGCCGGTAGAGAAATACCGTGTAGGCCAGCAATTCGAAAAGAGCCGATAAGCTTTCCGATCTGCCCGCCACGTAGCTGACCGACTCCGGTTGTAACGGATGCACCAGAAAAATCAGGCTGCCCAATACCGCCATCCGGATCGATTGCGGCTTCACGAGGCCTGCGAGCGACAACAACCGGTAGAGCACCAGAAACACCAGCACTGCATTGATGGCATGAATCAGCGTGTTCAGTACGTGATAACTGGTAGGATCGTCGCCCCACAGCCGGAAGTTCAGCCAATAAGACGCCATCAGCACCGGCCGCACATCCGTCAGCCACGCCGGCAGCGCCTCCACCCGCATCGTGCGCGAAAACGGCAGGCTGGCATCGTCAAACACAAATGGACCGTGAAACGCAGGCGCATACAGCAGCCAGCAGCATAACAGCGCCGCGCCCACACCCGCCGCTTTCCACCACCCGGATGCGCCAGAGTTCTCTTTGCGATCGGCAGGACGCGGGACAGAACGCAAAGCAGGTCGTGAAATCCGTCGTTTTGAAATAATGGATTTCATTACCAACGAACCAGACCGACCTCACGTTAACAACACGGGACGCGGCCCGTCAAACTCAGAACGTGATTCGCAGAACGAATTTCCCGTCCTCTGGGGTACTTACCCGAGTCGTCATCATTCCTTCACGTTGATCGTCCCCCGGCATCCGGGAGATCCGCACCTGCACGCCACCGGGTCCAGCTTATCCGAGAAGCGGTAGTCCACCGTCAGTTCCTCGCCCGGCCGGATCACGCGCTTGCTCATATAAAGGATGTGTCCCCGCACAATGCGCGTGTACAGATTCGGTTCGCAACTGTGATTGATGATCTCGGCGCCGCTGCCGCCCACCGCGCCATCGATCGTCCAGTAATCGTCGAGCGTGAACAGATAGGTGATGGACCCCTGCCCACGCCGCTTGGTCTCCCGCCGGCTGATGCGTTCGCCGGTGTACTCGATCACCTTGCGTCCCTTGGGGATACGCTCGAGCGCGTACACCCCTCGCCGGTGGATTCGGGATTCCCGGATTTCCATCCGGAAGCAGGCATAACGGGGATCGATTGCCGGAGACTTAACGAGGGCTGTGGCCATTTTTCCGCATTGTAGCCGAGTCTTTGCCGCTAAGAACGCAACCACGAAATAGTTTAGCGGGCCAATTAAAATTTTCAATCGCCTCGATAGAAAGCTTACGTTTGGGGCTTCCGCTCCCGCATACGAGAATAAAGACTTAATAACTTTCGCCACGCCGCGAGAAACACCATGAAACGTCTGCTGAAATCGCTTTTGCTTGCCTCGGTTTCACTCCCCGCCTGCGTTTTTGCGCAAACAACTTCAGCCCAAACAACGCTAACCCAGGCAACTCAATCGAATCTGGATCTGCAAACGCGCCTCGCCGCCCTGGAGGCCGCAACCAAATCCGCCCAGAGCGCCGGCGATAACGCCTGGATGCTCACCAGCGCGGCGTTGGTATTGATGATGACCGGCCCCGGCCTCGCCCTCTTTTACGGCGGCCTGGTGAGACGCAAAAACGTCCTCTCCACCATGATGCACAGCTTTATCCTGATGGCGGTGGTTACGGTGATCTGGGCCATCGTGGGCTACAGTCTTGCGTTTGGCGGCGACTCCGCGTTCCTGGGCGATTTCCGCTTCGCCTTCCTCCACAACGTGGGCAGCGCACCCAATCCCGATTACGCGCCCACCATCCCGCAGCAAACCTACATGATCTACCAGCTCATGTTCGCCATCATCACGCCCGCCTTGATCTCCGGAGCTTTCGCCGAGCGCATGAAGTTCAGCGCCATGCTGCTGTTTACGGTGCTGTGGTCGCTGCTCGTTTACTTCCCCATGGCCCACATGGTGTGGGGAAAGGGCGGGCTGCTGAACGCTTCGTTGGGCGGCAGGTTTCCCTGCTTCGATTTCGCCGGCGGTACAGTGGTCCACATAACCTCGGGCGTCTCCGCGCTGATCTGCGCGCTGTACCTCGGCAAGCGGGTCGGCTATCCCAGCGAAGCCATGAAGCCCCACAACCTGGTCCTCAGCGTGATCGGCGCGTGCCTGCTGTGGGTGGGCTGGTTCGGGTTCAACGCGGGCAGCGCGGTGGCTGCTTCGGGCCTGGCCTCAAGCGCCTTCGTGGCTACGCATTTCGGCGCGGCGGCCGCGGCTTTGGGATGGATCCTGGCCGAATGGCTGCACAACGGAAAACCCAGCGTTCTGGGCGCAATCTCGGGCTGCGTGGCGGGCCTGGTTGCCATCACTCCGGCATCCGGTTTCGTAAAACCCTTCCCCGCCCTGCTCATTGGCTTCACCGCCGGGTTGGTCTGCTACTGCATGGTTTCCATGGTGAAACGCAAATTCGGCTACGACGACGCCCTGGATGCCTTCGGGGTGCACGGTATGGGTGGCACGCTGGGCGCGCTGTTGACCGGCATCTTCGCCACCAACCTCGTCAACGACGGCTTCAAAGACAGCGCCGGCCGGCTCCTGCCGCTCGGTCTGGTGGACGGGCGCCCTTCTCAGGTGCTCAATCAGGCGCTCGGTTGCGCCATATCCTGGGGGCTGGCCATTGTGGGCACCCTGGTCATTCTGAAAATTTGCGACGCCCTGCTCGGAGGAGTGCGGGTGCGCAAAGAACACGAGATCGAGGGGCTCGATATCAGCCTGCACGGCGAAGAGGGCTACATCTTCGAATCGTAACCGCTGCCTAAAGCCTCGAAAGGTTACGATAAACACCATGAAGAAGATCGAAGCCATCATCCAGCCGTTCAAACTGGACGAAGTAAAAGAAGCGCTCAAGGGAATTGGAATTGACGGTATGACGATCAGCGAGGTCCGCGGGCACGGCCGCCAGAAAGGGCACAAAGAAGTGTACCGGGGACAGGAATATAACGTGGATCTGCTGCCGAAAGTAAAATTGGAAATGGTGGTGGCAGAGGCCCGCGCCGATGAAGTCGTCCGCACGTTGGCCGGCGCCGCCCGCACCGGCAAAATCGGCGATGGGAAGATCTTCATCTCGGAAATCGCCGAGGCCATCCGGATCCGGAACGATGACCGTGGAGAATCCGCCCTCTAGCGCAATCGCGAAGCCTGTCGAACAGGCATTTCTCGCCACCGGCGATGCGCTCACCGCTTTAGCCGAGCGCACCGCGGATGTGGACCGTACCGTAATCGAAATCGCCACCGGCGCCCTGTTCCCCGCGGCCCCTTCCGGGCTGGCCATTTTGGCTGTCGGAGGCTACGGGCGGCGGCAGCTTTTCCCCTATTCGGATGTCGATTTACTGCTGCTGTTCGAATCCGAGCGGCAGGCCCTCGGAGCCAAAGAGGCGCTCTCCGTTTTCCTGCAGCGGCTTTGGGATTCCGGTCTGCGCGTCAGCCACTCGGTGCGCACGCCCGCCGAATGCACGGAGGTTCACGACACCAACACCGAGCTCAATATCAGCCTGCTGGATCAGCGATATCTGGCGGGAGATCGCGTCCTCTACGCCCGCCTCGCCGATAAATTGCCGCGCTTCATTTTGGCCAATCGCGACGCGCTCATTCGCAACCTTTCGCAGCTTACGCGCGAGCGCCACGCCAAGTTTGCCAATACGTTCTATCACCTCGAACCGAACGTGAAGGAATGCCCCGGCGGCTTGCGGGATTACCAGTTGATTTGCTGGCTGACGCAGATGCGCGAGACCGAAGCGCACCATCTCGGTGTGGCCGCTCCCTCGCCGGACATCCAGCAGGCGTTCCGCTTCCTGGCCCGCCTGCGCTGCTATCTCCACTGCCAATCGGGACGCGACAATAACGTGCTTTCCTTCGAGGCCCAGGACGCGGCGGCGGAGCATTGGGAAACCGGGCGGGCCATGGGCGATCCGGCCGATTGGATGCGCGACTATTATCGCCATGCGCGCGCCATCTACCGCGCGGGCATTCGCCAGCTTGAGGCCAGCGAGGCCCAGTCCAGCTCTTTATTCGCGCAATTCCGCGACTGGCGCTCGCGGCTGGCCAATGCGGATTTCAGCGTGCATCGCGAGCGCGCCCATTTCCGCGCGCCGCAGGGCATGGACGCCGGCCCGGAACTGATTCTCCGGTTCTTCGAGTTCATCGCCCGCCACGGCATTCGTCCGTCTTTCGAAGCGGAGCAGCAGATGGAAGCCCGGCGCGCGCGTTTGCGCGCCCAATTCGAGCAAGCCCGCCCGGTTTGGCCCGCGCTCCGCACCATCCTCTCTTTGCCCCATGCCCCGTTGGCCGTGCGCTCGATGCACGAAACCGGCGTTCTGACCGCCTTGTTTCCGGAACTCGAAGCCATCGAATGCCTGGTGGTCCGCGACTTCTACCACCGCTACACGGTCGATGAGCACACCCAGGTGGCCTTCCAGAACCTCTGGAATCTCCGCGCGGCCGATGAGCAGCCACTCGCTTCCTACGGCGGGCTGTTGAGCGAAATGCAGAACTGCGGCGCGCTGGTTTTCGCCCTGCTGTTCCACGATTCCGGCAAGGGCCTGCCCGGCGAAAGCCATATACATGGCTCCCTGCGCCTGGCGCGCACCGCCATGGGCCGCATCGGCACACCGGCCCAGGAGCAGGAAGCGGTGCTTTTCCTCATCGAAAAACACCTGGAACTCTCCACCGTAATGCAGTCGCGCGACCTGTTCGATCCGCAGACCATCCGCGGTGTGGCCCACCAGGTGGAAACGGTGGAACGGCTTAAGGCGCTCACCCTGCTTACCTATGCCGATATCAGCGCGGTGAACCCGAACGTGATGACGCCCTGGCGCGCCGAACAGCTCTGGCAGCTTTACCTGATGGTCTATAACGAGCTGACCCGGGAGCTGGAATCCGAGCGCATCGGGTTTTCGGTTGACGCCGATCTCACCGGCCCGCCCCAACGGGTCGAGTTCCTGCGCGGTTTTCCAGTCCGCTACCTGCGCACGCACACCGAAGCGGAAATCGATAGCCACATGGCGCTCGAAGAGAAGAGCCGGAAGCGCGGCGTGGCGGTCGAAATTCGCAAGCTTGAATCGGCCTACCAATTAACCATGGTGGCCGCGGCCGACCGGCCCGGCCTGTTTGCGGCGGCCGCGGGCACCCTTTCAAGCTTCGGCATGAATATTCTCAAAGCGGAGGCATTTTCCAACCGCCGCGGCCTGATCCTGGACACCTTCACCTTCGCCGATCCATCCCGCACGCTCGATCTGAATCCCACCGAAATCGACCGCCTGCGCACGACCGCCGAACGGGTGATCGCCGGCAAGGTGGATGTTCGGCAACTGCTGCGCAACCGCCCGAAACCCG
This sequence comes from Bryobacteraceae bacterium, assembly GCA_035294665.1. Lineage (GTDB taxonomy): Bacteria > Acidobacteriota > Terriglobia > Bryobacterales > Bryobacteraceae > PSRJ01. The sequence continues at coordinate 55,385 of DATGKM010000125.1, forward strand.
TCCTCCCGACGCGCAGCGCCCGCGTTCCGGCCAAAGTAAGTTTCGACGGCAAGGCCAGCGCCACCGCCACGCTGGTCGAAATCGTGGCCGAAGACCGGCCAGGCCTGCTCTACGATCTCGCCTCCGCCTTCTCCTCCCACGGCTGCAATATCGAGGTGGTGCTCATCGACACCCAGGCCCACAAGGCCATCGACGTCTTCTACATCACCGCGGAGGGGCGCAAAGTGGAACCGGAACAGCGGGAGCGGCTGGAACAAGCCCTGCGCCAGGCCTGCGAGCCGGGCGCGTAAGCAATCCGGCGGTCGCTAGAATCCGACTTGCACGTCGCTCAGTTCTTCAACCGTACGAACCGTCTTGCCCGTGATGGTAGATGGACGCTCGGTTTCTCTCCGGATGTCAATCTGCAGATCCGGCGAAAACCAGCGTTTGCCAGTCACCTGCCTGGTTTTGCTGTCGAAAACCGAAACTTCTACCGCGTAGAAACCGTTGATTGTCTGCGACTCCATCGTGTGACTCTGCACCGATGGAACCGGGAGGGGGCAAATCGGCCGGCCGGTCGAACGGCATAATGCTTGTGGAAGCGCTCGACCACGACGCGACGGCCCTTTGAAACACTAACCTCCGTGCTCGTCCGATTCACGCCCGGATCGAGCATTATGGTCACCTCGCTGCCGTCGCTTGCACGCCTGAAGGTCCCGCTCTGTTGACTGACGAGAGTGGTTTTCCCGTCCGCATCCACTTCATAGGTGGTCCTGGTAACGGTCGCGGTGATCGGGGTTGTGACCACGGCCTCCGCCGCCCCGCAGGCTGCGACGAAAAGCATCCATCCAGTTGCTCGACTCACAAAATACATAATAGCCCGGAACGCAATCGGCGATCTGCTCCGGAGAATCGCACTAATCGAAGGAGCGTGGCGCTCCGGAGCGCAAACGCCGGCCGGTGAGTAGCCGCCCTCTTCTGACTGTCTAGTTCGAGCCGCCGCAGAATTTGCAATCGGCCGAACCTGCCGTTGCCGTGAAACCGGCCGGTACGGTGAAAAGATTTGGATCCGGCGCGGCGCCAATCTGAATGTCACTCATTTCCTGAACCATCCGGATGGTCTTGCCCGTGACAGCGGACGTACGCTCGGTTTCGGTTCGGACTGTTATCTTATAGTCTGGCGAAAACCAAGCCTTGCCCACGACCTGCCCCGTTTTGCCGTCAGTGATCGAGATCCCGACCACGTAAATCCCGTTTATCGTCTGCGATTCCATACCCGGCTTTTGGATGAAGGGCACGGCGTAGGGAGCAAGGGGGCTGCTGGCTCCCACAGTGTATCTTTTGCTCAAATATTTAATGACGATGCTCTGCCCGTTGGCCCGGATGGCTGCGGTCCTCGGTTGACCCGTGCTCGGGTCGAGGAACCGCGTAACCTCGCTGCCGTCGGCTCGTCTCGCGAAAGTACCGGACTCCTGACTAATGATTGAGGTTTGGCCGTTTCCGCCCACCTCGTATGTGGTGCTAGTCATCTTCGCCGTGATAGGCGTGGTGACCGGGGCGGCCAAGGAAATACCACAGCTTACGACCGGAAGTATCAAACTGACTAGTCGCATTTTAGTTCCTCCTTTTTACGAATAGATGATCGGATCACATTCCTGGAACGTGACGTACCAAACGTTGCCGCAAAGGTCGTAGTACTCTATCACCGTCACGCAGTAATAGTAGTAACCCGGACCGCAAATCAGTACGTTAACCTCGCAATCGTTCGCCAGCACATAGGACCCATAAGCGCAGGGATAGCAACACTGGGCCACAAGATCACCAACGTTGGTAGCTCCCGCGAAGGCTAATAGAACCGCCGCGCGAAAAAACCGCTTTCACTTACCTCTTGCCGTCCACTTGAATTTTTTCATTCTAGCCCCCTTCTGTAGTGCTCGCCTCAGTGCGAACTCCTCGCGCCGTGTCGATCTCACCAGGCGGTTTCCCCGTGACTAAAAAAATTGTGCTTTTTTAAAAAATTTTTTCAAGCGGAAAATTTCTCGATTCCTCAATGATTTCCAAAGACCCGCCACAATTATCGGGTGTTGACCCGGTGCCGTTTTAGGCGGCTGCGGCCCGGCTGAGTGGGAAGTTCCGATCCAAACCACTCCGGAACCCGTTTCGGGCCTGCGAGCGCGGGAGTGAGCGGGGAGGGTGGCCGATGGGGCTCGATGGCAGCGGTTCCGGCGGAACGGGCCCGCTGGAGGAACAAGCAGGCCGCGCTCGAGCCCGGCGGCCCTGCACGGCAAACCAGCGAAAGAAGTGCCAGACATCCCTATTTCGCGGGTTCGACAGTCGAGTCCGAAACCGCTGGCGCTGGCGGGGCCGAAGCCAGCAGAGCATTCACGGCCCGAACGACCTCAGGCAACCTCTCGGGCGTAATGGGAATGAGTTCGTTTCCAAAAACGATCCCATTCGGTGTGACCGACCCTGCGATTCCGCGGTACTCATCCTCTCCGATGTGCATCACGCTGGAGAGTTCGAAAATGGCTGGCCCGAACTCCTCAAACAGCTTGATTGTTTTGTCCACCGACGGCCGGCTGGCGCCTACGTGCTGCCGGCAAAACTCGTCCCATGTCAAATCCAGTACCCGGTATGCTTTGGCTTCCCGAATGCGGCGAAGGCATTCCGCATTTGCGACTAGTTTCCTGAGTCAGAAATTCGTTGAAAAACAGGCTGATCCGGTCCATACGGAAGCATGGCCATTGGACGCCCCACGAAACCACTGAACGTGACGCCCGAGGAAAAGGAAAAACTTGCCATGCTGGTTCGACGCCCGAAATCCGC
>DATGKM010000126.1:0-29590 GCA_035294665.1 Bryobacteraceae bacterium
GGAATCCAGGAGGAAAACGGGGAAATAGAGGGGGATAAAGACCGACTCAAATGATCGAAACTCACTTACCGAAAGCCGACGGAGATGGCGTTTACACAAAATACTTGACAAGCCCCGCCGGCGATGACGTTTTCGCGGCCCACGAGGCGCGCAAAGCGCACGATGCGCTCGGCGATCAGTTCCGGGTGCTCAACGATGTTCGATGCGTGGGTGATCACTCCGGGGATGAGCGCCTTGCCTTCGGGCAGTTTTATCGACTCCCAGATATGGTATTCGTGCTCATGCCGCGCGTTGGCGTTCTCGAACGAGTAGGCGCCCGCGTTGATTTTGAGCATCACTTCCGCCACATCTTTCAGCGGGGCATCGTAAACGCGCGGCCCTTCGTTGATTCCGTAGCAGGTGTGGAAGCGGATCTTTTCCGGCGGCAATCCACGAATCGAGTGATTCAGCGCTTCCACCCACATTTCGGCTTTTTTTCGCCGCTCGGACGGAGTCACCGAGGGCCGGCTGAAAATCTCGGTCAGGAACGGATCGTCAAGCTGCAGCAGAAATCCGGCTTCGAGAATCGCCAGGTACTCGTGGCGCATGGCCTCTCCCACAGCGTGAAAGTAGGCTTCCTCTGTTGGGTAGTATTGGTTGAAGCCGACGCCGCTGGGGGCGACAGAAGGCAAAAAGACGTTCTGGACTTCAAGACCATTCAGGGCGGCTTTCAGATTCGCGATATCGCGGTGGACGAATTCGAGCGTGCGGTAGCTCACCGGGCCGGTGCAAACCAGCGGCGCGATTTTCGCCACCGCGCCTCCGAGCATCGCCCGCTGCATGTAGGTAGCGTAATATTCGGGGAAGGCTTCCATCTCGGCCGCGAATCGCGGGAAGCGGAAATCGGGTTTGGGCTCGAAGCCGTCCAGCCGCTCGCGCACGTAGGCGAAGAAGCCGGGCTTGCTCATTTCGCCATCGGTGGGGATATCGATGCCGCACTCCACCTGCTTGCGCACGTTCTCCTGGACGGCGCTCGAAACCCGCGCGGCGTAGACGCTGTGGTCGTACGGCTCGCCGCTCAGCTTCAGTTTCATCAGATCGAGCAGGTCGTGCGGGCGCGGCAGGCTGCCGCAATGGGTAGTGGGAATGCGGTTCTCCATGGCGCGAGCCGCCTATTGAGCAGAGCAGGGTTCCGGGTCCCAGCCGGAGGCGTCCGGCAGCTTCTTGAAGTGAGTCGAAGTGATAAACGGCATGGTGAGGTATTGCGGGTCGTTCACTTCCGTGCTTACAACCAACCATTGGTCGCCGTTGGGCGCGTGGATCAGATCGTAGTATTCGGTCACCACGGCGTTAGCGCTGTAGGGGATACCATTTTTGCGGAGATAGCCGGCCAAAAGGTGAGTCGTAACAACCTTGAGGTCGCCGCCCTTACTCGGGCCGCGGCCGGCCACGGCCGGTTCCCACTCCGCTACGGAATAGCCTTGCCAGCTCGGCTCGATCTCCGGTGGCGGCTGCGCGCCGAAATGGAACAAACGGGTTTGTTTGCCGGTATCGGCATCCACTCGCAGGGTTCTGTCGTCCTGCCAGGCGATGTGAAAGCGTCCCGGCTCGCGCATCAGCGCGGCCGCGCCGTAAGCGCGGCACTGCTGTCCGGCCGCTTCATCTTTGGCCGGGTCCCACGCGTTTGCCACGCGGCGGCCTTCGGGATTCAGAGGCACACCGCCGAATTTGCCTTTCGGCGCAGTGACCATGCGATAGCGCCAGTCCTCGGTGACGACCGATACCCAGTAACCGGTAATATCAATCGGCGCCGCGGCTTTGGGCGTGGGCGGCGGACCGCCGCGTCCTCCGCGTCCTCCACGCCCCGCCGGCGGCTGCGCCCATGTTACGGCCGCGCACGCCAGGGCCGCGGCCCCAACCAACCACTTATTCCGTTGTTTCACCAGGATTCGTTCCCCACCCAAAGCCATCGGATTTGCGGTGCAAAGTTTTCAGCGCGCCGCGGTGATCTCCCACCGTCCGCGAAGGATTAATCGTGACGGTCACTTCATCTCCTACTTTCAGCGTGTCGCGCTTGATTCCCTGCTGCCCAAGCTGTCCGGAAGAGCGCCATTCGAGCGACCAGCGCTGCATTACGCCGTTTTCGTCCGGCGCTTCAATTTGCAGGAAAGAGTGCGGATTGCGCAACAGCAGATCTACGATTTTCCCTTCCAGGGTGACCTCTTTATCTTGATACGTTGCGGCCAGCGAGTGATGCGCAAATGCCGGCCTTACCGGCAGGAATGCGGCGGCGAGCAGGATTGAGAACAGCACAGCTTTCATGGTTTTCTCCGTTTCAGGCTTTGGTAGGCGGCCTCGATAAACTTGTCGGGGGACCCATATAATCCGTCGTAATCGAACGTGGGTTTGGCGGCTTTCACCTGTTCCAGCGTCAGGCCCCTCTGAATCATATCGCGGATGCGGTCCCGCATAATCGCGACCATGTTCCGGTAATTCGCCACGTCGCCGATATCGCACAGCCTGCCGTGGCCCGGAATCACCCAGGTGCCGCCCTGGGAGCGGAACTCGGGAATCATCATGTCGAGAATCTGATTGAGCGCATCCACTTCGCCATCGATGCTGCCGCCCTGATTCACGTCGATCATCGGATAGCGGTCGGTGGAAAGGATGTCACCCGCGGCGATGACGTCGGAATAGCGGAAGTAGACGATGCTGTCGCCGTCGCTGTGAGCCGCGGGTTCGTGATAGATCTTGATGCCTTCGCCGTTGAAAAACTCGCTCACTTTATACGAATTCACGTGATAGGTTTCGGTAGGCAGCGCGTCGGAAGCGGCTTTGGCCGCGCTCATCCGCTCCAGCACGTTTTCGTGGGCGATGATGGTGGCCTGCGGCACCACCCCAACCGGCGGAAACGTCACGCCCACGATTTTGGCGTCCGAGGGCAGCGCGGAGAGTTTCTCATTGCCGCCCGTATGTTCCGGATCGTCGCTGGTGTTCACAATGTAGCGGATCGGCTTCGGCGGGGCAGGGGAGGCGATGATTGCATCCATCGAAGGGCTGGTCCAGCCGAACGGCGAATTCGGGCAGTGCAGCCCGACGCAGCGGTTCGGCCCGGGCGAGGCGGTTACCTTGGTGGCGAGGTCGAGCACCTTGGACAGCACTTTGCCCGTCATGTCCGCGCGCCCGGAATCCACCAGGAAGATGCCATCGGGGCCGATCGACGCCGCGATATTGCCGCCCGCGCCCACCAGCATGTATATGTTGCCCTGCACCGGCAGCACGTGAACTTCGCCATCGTTTGGCTGAGGCGGTTTTTCTTCAATTTTGATGGGGCTCGAGGGCACCTTCAGCGCCAGCGCCGGCTGCTTCAGTTTCTTGCGGTACTCCGGATAGATGGTTTCGGAGCCGCCGCGGGCGGCCTGCGGCGGAATATCATCGGCGCCCAGATTCGGATTCTTTCCCGGCAGAAAATGCGGCACAGCCGTGGAGATATTCTCTTCGCTCACCGTGCACGGGTAATACGGAATCTGCGTGTTTGGGTCGAGTTCGTAGTTGGTAGTCTGAATGAAAGGCTCCTCCAGCCAGACCGGATCGGTGATGATCATCGTGACCAGCAGATAGTTGCCGTGGCGGGTGATGTACTCCATCATGGTGGCCTTGTCGCTGAAACTGGCGCCGTTGCGGCGGAGATACGCGCCTTTCAGGTGGGTGGTGGTGACCACCAGCATGTGGCCTTCCCATTTTCCGGTGGAAAAGCCCGACCAACTATGCGGGGCCCACTCCGGCGGGTGTGGGCGGCCATCCATCCAGATGACCCGGTCCATGGAGCGCAAATATTCCAAATGCAGCGCGCGCAATTCGCGGTTGACCGGATCGATTTCCTGCGAGATACGCACCGCCCCCAGGGCCCGCCACTGGTACGGGCCGGGATGCGGGCGGCACTGAAATTCGGGCAGACTCCACTCCTCGTGATCGTGGCTATCGGCCTTCATGCGGCCGGCATCGTTGAGCGGGATGCCTTGATAATCGCCCAGCGGGGGCCCGCCGGAGCGCTCGTAAGAATCCTCGGTGATGCGGTCGGCCCACACGCCCGACAGGTCCAACTGCGCCCGCAGGGGGAAAGCGGCGATCAGGGGCAGAACGGTCGAGAGGCAGAGAGTTTTCCAGCGAGACATTTTAAATATGCTATCGCGTCTTGGTTGAAAAACGTCAAGCAGCTCTTTTGGGGCAGGTTGAAAAAAGAACGGGCCGATTGTGAATCGGCCCGTGTCGAAGGCGGCAAGTCAATTCCGGCATCCAGGAGCTACTGCCACCGTCCACGTCTGCCTGACCGCCGCGGCCCGGAAACGCTTGCTAGAACATGTTCCAGAGGAACTGGTTGTAGACCTCGTGATGATATTGAACTTCCGGCGCCTTGACGAAAGTGCCGAGCAGGCGCGGGCAGCGATCGGCGGCGGTCTTCTTCAAGGAGGCGTAGCGGCCTTTCACGTCCTCGCCGAATAGTTTGCCGGTCCACTCGGCATTGTTGAAGTAATCGAGGGCGTCGTAAATGTTGTCCGGCAGGTAGCGCTCGGCGCCGCGCAAATTATCGAGTTTGAGGATCTCGCCTTCGAGCCCGGTCCGAAACACCGAATAGAGGACCATGTAGGGGTTGGCATCGGGCGCAACCGACCGGAGCTCCACGCGCGCGCTCTTCGAATTGCCGATAGGAATGCGGATCATCGAGCCGCGATCCGTGGCGGAAGCCTTGATCTGATTGGGCGCTTCGAAATGCGGGTCGAGGCGGCGGTAGGCGTTCACACTCGGATTGAGCACAAGGCAGATATCGTTGCCGTGCGACAGAATGCGGTCGACAAACTCCCAGGCGCAGCCGCTCATTTTTTCCTGTCCATTGGCATCCCAGAAGATGTTTTTGCCCTTCTGCGTAACCGAGACGTTGGTGTGCATGCCGCTGCCATTGACGCCCACCACCGGCTTTGGCAGGAACGAGGCGGTCATTCCCATTTTCTTGGCCACCTGCCGGCAAATCAGTTTATAGAGCTGAATCTGGTCGGCGGCATTGACGACCTCCGAGTAGCTGTAATTGATTTCGAATTGCGAAGGCGCCACCTCGGGATGATCCTTCTCGTTTTCAAAGCCCATGGCGCGCTGTACTTCGGCGCAATGGTCGATGAATTGGCGAAGGGCGTCGCCGGGATGCGAATGATAGTAGCCGCCGGTGCTGACGTACTCGAACTTGCCGGTCTCATGATAGTGCCGCTCGGCATCCACGCCCTGGAACACGAAGCCTTCAATTTCGTTGGCGGCGTTCAGCGTGTAGCCGTGCTCCTGGTGCAGACGCTGGGCGTACGCCTTCAGAACGCTCCGCAGGTCGGCCGGGTAGGGGGAGCCATCCTTATCGATGACTTCGCCGAAGACCATGACCTTGCCTGGCCCGAAGACATCGGCCGGCACCCAATAAAACGACGCCCAATCGACGGCGAGGCGCAGGTCGCTCTCGCGCTGCGCGGTGAAGCCGCGGATCGAAGACCCGTCGAAGGTCATGTTGTCCCAGCTTTTGACGAGCCATTTTTTGTCGTAATCGAGCATGTGGAGGCGGCCTTCGAGGTCGCTGAACAGGAGGGTGACGGCCTTGATGCGCTTCTCGTCGGTGAGGTATTTGAGGCGCGCCTCCTGGATCTGGCCGGCGGGCGCGCGGGAGAGGCGCTGCTGCTTGGCCTCCAGGTTCAACTGCTCGAGTTCGCCATAAGGCAGGGTAAGAAAATCTTGAAGTCCGTTCAAATCAATGCTCCTTGTTGTATTGAGACAGGGAATCGGGATTGGCCGGGCCCTGCGCCGTGAGCGCAACTCTGCTCGTCCGGCTAGCTTGGATATTCAAAATTGTCCAACGCCGGAGGGGACATTCCCAAATAGATTCTTCTTATACGTAGGGCTGAAAAAATTGATGCGAGCGCTCGCCGGCTCCGGGATGTACCCACCGCGTTCGTGTGCCTCCATGCGGTCGAACTTGAACCCTGGAGGAAAGTGGCGGCGGAGCTTTTGGAGCCGCTCAAGCGATTCCTGCCGCAAGGCTCAATTCGTGCGGGCTCGGAGTCCATGTTTAATTGTACCGGGCTTTAATCTCCACCCTGCAAGACCGGCTCCAGCCGCCGCGGCCGGCGGAAGGCGCGCCAGCGGTCCAGACCGGCCGCCATGTAGGTGTAGACCACCGGGGTTAGATAGAGGGTCATTAACTGGGAGAAGGCCAGGCCGCCCACGACCGCCATGCCGAGCGGGCGGCGCGCTTCGCCGCCGGAGCCATAGCCGAGGGCGATCGGGATGCCTCCGAGCAGCGCGGCCATCGTCGTCATCATGATGGGGCGGAACCGGATCATGCAGCCTTCGTAGACCGCGGCCAAAGGCGTTTTGCCTTTGCGCTCGGCTTCCAGCGCGAAATCGATCTGCATGATTGCGTTCTTCTTCACGATGCCGATCAGCATGATTAGGCCCACGAAACTATAAATGCTCAGCTCGATTTTGAACAACAGCAGCGTAAGCAGTGCGCCGAATCCGGCCGAAGGCAGGCCGGAAAGAATGGTGATGGGATGAATGTAGCTCTCATAGAGCACGCCCAGGACGATATAAACCACCAGGACCGCGATCATCAGCAGCAGGCCCATATTACGCATGGAATCCTGAAAGAGCTTGGCGTTGCCCTGAAAAGTGCCGGTGATGTTGCCTGGGAGGATTTGGCGCGCGGTTTGCTCGATTTCGTCAGTGGCCTGGCCGAGAGAGAAGCCACGCTGGATGCCGAAGGAAATGGTGACGGAAGGCAACTGGCCGGAATGCGGAATCACGGTAGGCCCGGCGTCGAGCTTCATCTTCGCGATGGCGCTGAGCGGCACTAACTGGCCGGTGTTGCTCTTGAGGTACAAAAGTTTCAAAGAGTCTTCGTGGCGTTGATATTCGGGGAGCAGTTCGAGGAGCACGCGGTACTGGCTGTTGGTTCCATAAATGGTGGATACCAGTTGCGGGCCGAAAGCGTCGTACAGCATGTTGGAAATGTTGTTCCAATCGACACCTAGAGCGGCGGCGCGGTCACGATCGATAGAGATTTCGATTTGCGGATTGCGGATCTGCAGGTCGCTTAGAATATCGACCAGACCCGGGAGGCGGCGCATGGCGGCTTCCAGGCGCGGCGCCTGGCGGTAAAGTTCTTCGGTATCGGTGGAGAACAGCGTGTAGTCGTAAGAAGAGGGGGAATTGCGCCCGCCCACGCGGATGGCTTGCGGGATGCGGGTGGTGACGCGCAGGTTGGGAATATTGCTGACCTTGGGCCGCACGCGGTTGACGATATCCACCACCGTGGATTTACGCTGGCGGCGCGGCTTCAGCATGATATCGAGGAAGCCGTTGTTGCCCTGGCCGCCATTGCCGCCGGTGCGCATGAAGAAGCTATCAACGTCGGGGTCCTGAATGACGATGTTGGCGAGCCGCTCGCCGTAGCGGATCATCTGGTAGTAGGAAGTGCCCTGCTGGGCTTGCATCTGGATATTGAACTGGTCGTTATCGGTATCGGGAATGAAGCCTTTCTGCACGGCCTTATATAGGTAGGCGGTAGCGCCCAGGACCGCCAGGAACATCAACAGCATCACCGGGCGGTGGGCGAGGGTCCAGCGGAGGCTCCCGCCATATCCGGCGCGCATGCCATCGAATCCACGCTCGATCATGCGGTAGAAAACGCCGTGGCGCTGGCGGCCGGGGTCGCGCAGAAAGCGGCTGCAAAGCATCGGGGTAAGGGTCACCGAGACCACGCCGGAAATCAGGATGGCGGCGCAGATCGTGACGGCGAATTCGCGGAACAGGCGGCCCAGAATGCCTTCCATGAAGAGAATGGGAATGAAGACGGCGGCCAGCGAAAGCGTCATCGAGACGATGGTGAAGCCGATTTCGCGGGAGCCTTTGAGAGCCGCGTCGAGGGGCTTCTCGCCCAGCTCTATATGGCGGACCACGTTTTCCAGCATGACAATGGCGTCATCCACCACGAAGCCGATGGACAGGATCAGCGCCATCATCGAGATATTGTTCATGCTGAAATTCAGCAGATACATCACCGAGAAAGTGCCGAGGATGGAAAACGGCAGCGCCATGGCGGGGATGAGGGTGGCGGATACGTTTCGCAGGAACAGGAAGATCACCATGATCACCAGGCCCAGTGTGGCGGCCATGGTGAACTGGATATCCTGGAAGGCTTCGCGGATGTTACGGCCGCGGTCGCCGCGCACGATCAAATGGGCGGAGGGGGGAATCTGCGAGTTGAAAAACGGCAGCAGGGCGCGGATTTTATCGATTACCTGTATGGTATTGCTGCCGGGCTGGCGGCTCACCTGAAGCTGCACCACGCTGGAACCGGCTTTGCCGAATTCGCGGCCGTACATGCGGGCAATCTGCTTATCGTCCTGCACGCTATCGATCACGTGCGCGATTTCATTCAGGCGGACCGGCGCGCCGTTGCGGTAGGCGACAATCATGGGGCCATATTCGGCGGCGCGACGGAGCTGGCCGTTGGTCATCACGTTATATGCCCGGCGCGGCCCGAATAGGGTGCCGGTGGGCAGGTTGACATTCCAGTTCTGGATCGCATCGTTCACTTCATTCAGGCCGATGCCGCGGGCAGCCAGCTTATTGGGATCGACCTGCACGCGGACGGCATACTTGCCGGAGCCCCAGATCTGCACCTGAGCCACGCCCGGCACCATGGAAACGCGCGTGGCGACCAGGGTTTCGGCGTAGTCGTCCACCTCGGAGATGCGCATCGTGGGGGAACTCATGGCAAGTTGAATTACGGGCTGATCGGCGGGATTCTGCTTGTTGAAGGAAGGCGGCGTGGGCATGCCGGGCGGGAGCAACGGCATAGCGGAGGCAATCGCGGTCTCCACGTCAACGGCGGCGCCATCGATATCGCGGCTGAGATTGAATTGCAGGGTGATCTGCGCGCCGCCCGAAGTGCTCTGGGAAATCATCGAATCTAGGCCGGCGATGGTGGTGAACTGCCGTTCGAGCACGGTGGCGACGGAAGAAGCCATGGTTTGCGGGTTCGCGCCGGGGAGGCCGGCCTGCACCTGGATGGTCGGGTAATCGACCTGCGGCAGATCGCTCACCGGCAGTGCCCAATAAGCGATCACGCCGAACATGGCAATGGCCAGCATGAGCAGGCTGGTCGCAATGGGCCGGCGGATGAACACCTCGGAGAAATTCATGACGGGAAGAGTGCCTCCTTGCGTCTAGAAACAGGGCCCAAAGATGGGAATCATCATACCGTAGAGCGGGAGGGGACACAATGCGGAATTAGGTAAGCTGCGAGCCTCGCTAAGATAATAGTGATTCTGGAGGCCGCGACGACATGGAAACATCTCAGGGCCGTCCACCAAAGGCAAGCGTTAACACCGGCGTAGCGGGCCTGGACGAAATCCTGCCGGGCGGGTTTCCCGCCCACCGGCTTTACCTCGTCGAAGGCATGCCCGGAACCGGAAAGACCACCCTCGCCCTGCAGTTCCTCTTAGAGGGGCGGCGTGCGGGCGAACGAGGGCTTTACGTTACTCTCTCCGAAACCAAAGAGGAACTTCAGGAAGTTGCGGAATCACACGGCTGGTCGCTCGAGGGTATCGACTTGTACGAATTAGGATCGAGTGAGGCCCGGTTGAAGCCTGAGCAGGGGTATACGGTATTTCACCCCGAGGAAATCGAACTTACCGAGACCACTCAGAACGTTTACGACGAGGTCGAGCGTATCAAGCCGAGCCGTGTGGTGTTCGATTCACTCTCCGAGATGCGGCTGCTGTCCCGTGAGCCGCTTCGCTACAGGCGGCAGATTTTGAGTCTCAAGCAGTTCTTTGTGGGGCGCCAGTGCACGGTTCTGCTGTTGGACGACACCGTCGGCCGCAACTCGGACTTCCAGTTGCAGAGCATCTCCCACGGGGTGCTTTCGCTCGAACGCCTGGGCCAGGAGTATGGGATATCGCGGCGTCGCTTGAACATCGTCAAGCTGCGAGGGTCGAAGTTTCGCGATGGCTACCATGATTACCAGATCGGCACCGGAGGAATCCGGGTTTTCCCGCGGCTCGTGGCTGCCGAGCACCGTCACGAGCGTGCCTCCACATTATTCGTATCCGGCATCAGGGAACTGGATGAGCTGTTAGGCGGCGGGCTGAGCGGCGGAACCAGCACACTGATCACCGGTGCGGCGGGAGCCGGAAAATCGTGTCTGGCAGGATCGTTTCTACGGGCGGCGGTACGGGAGGGACACTATGCGACGGCTTACGTCTTCGAGGAAACCCGGCACACCTATTTGGACCGTATGGCCGGGATCAACATGAATCTGGCGGAGTACATCGATTCAGGCCGGCTCGCCGTCCATCAAGTCGATCCAGCGGAGATGTCGCCGGGCGAACTTGCCTCCCGCCTCCGCGTGGAAGTGGAGCACAAGCACGCTAAGGTTGTCGTGATTGACAGCATCAGCGGGTATGTCAATGCCCTGCCGAATGAGCAGTTTCTGCTGACGCAACTGCACGAGGTCCTCAACTACCTGTCCGAGTACGGCGTTCTTACCATTCTGATTGCGGCCCAGAGCGGCACCATCGGCCCTGTCCAGACTACGGCGGACGTCAGTTACCTGGCGGACACTTTGGTGCTCGTGCGTTTTTTTGAACATCGGGGCGCGCTTAAAAAGGCGATTTCTGTCGTGAAACACCGCAAGAGCGCTCACGAGGAAACGATTCGAGAGCTTCAGATTACTGGCGAAGGCATTCGAATCGGCCGGGCTTTGACGGTATTTCGTGGAGTTCTAAGCGGGACCCCCGAATACCTGGGCGAATCCGAGGACCTGATGGACGTCGAGGAACGCCGTTGAGCCATGATCTGGATATCTTGGTCGTTGCGCCAACCGGACGCGACAGTCCTCTCATCTGTGAAATGCTCGGGAGAAGAGGTTTCGCGTGCCGGGTTTATAGCAACGTCAATGAGCTTTGCCGTGGAATTGCCGGCGGCGTGGGCGCGGTGGTGCTTACGGAAGAGGCACTGGCCGGCGGCGCCATGAAAGAACTCAACACAGTGATTGAGGCGCAACCGCCCTGGTCGGACATCGGTTTCGTTGTCCTTACAAGCAATGGCGAGAGGGTGCAGGCAGCCGTGCAAACCATGCTGACGCGCCGAGGCGCAAGGTCCACCATTCTCATGGTGAGGCCCGTTCGCATAGTTTCACTTGCGAGCACCGTGGGGTCATTGCTGCAATCGCGCAGAAGACAGTATGAGATTCGCGACTATTTGGAAGAACGCACCCGGAGCGAGGAGCGTTTGCGCGAGACGCAGAAGCTGGAAAGTCTGGGCGTCTTGGCGGGCGGGATTGCTCATGACTTCAACAATCTGCTCACCGGCGTTCTCGGGAATGCCAGTCTTGCTTTGGACGAGGCGGCGCCCGGGTCGGCTCTCGCATCGAGGCTGGAAGATGTCGTCAAAGCGACCGAGCGCGCGGCGCATCTCACCAAGCAGTTGCTGGCGTATGCGGGCAAAGGCCGCTTCCTTGTCCAGGACATTGACCTGTCGCACCAGGTTCGGGAAATCACCGCGCTTGTCCAGGCTTCCATCCCGCGGACGGTCCAGGTCCGGTTGGAACTGGCAGACGGGCTCCCGTGCATCGAGGCCGACGCTGCGCAGATCCAACAGGTAATTATGAACCTGGTCATCAATGGCGCCGAGGCAATTCCCGAAAACCACACTGGGACGGTTCTCGTCGCGACGGGAGTCCAGGATATCGACGCTGCGTACATCCGGACCACGCTGCGGGATACTGAGATTGCCGAGGGCCAATATGTGACGCTGGAAGTGCATGACACCGGCGTTGGGATCAGCCCCAATGCAGTTTGCCGGATCTTCGATCCATTCTTCACGACCAAGTTTATGGGCCGCGGGCTCGGCCTCTCGGCAGTAAAGGGCATTGTGCGTGGGCATAAGGGGGCGATCAAGGTGTACAGCGCCCCCGGCCAGGGCACCACTTTCAAACTGCTCTTTCCCGCGAGCCGGCAGCAAGGGGCGAAAACAGCGTCCCGGACCGTCGAACAGAACCTGCTGGCGGGTAGTGGAACGGTTCTTGTCATCGACGACGAGGAAATCGTACGGCGCACCGCGCAGGCGACCCTGGAGCGCTTTGGGTACAAAGTGCTCCTCGCGGATGATGGACTGCAAGGTGTGAGCAGATTCCGGGAACTCGCGGCCGAAATTGACGTGGTTCTCCTCGATATGACCATGCCTGTCATGAGCGGCGAAGAGACCTTTCGGGAATTGCGGCTGATCCGGTCCGATGTCAGGGTAATTCTGTCCAGCGGGTATAACGAAATCGAAGCGATTCGCCGGTTCACCGAGAAGGGTTTGGCCGGCTTCCTTCAGAAGCCGTACACGTCCGTCCGCCTGGCGGAAGTAGTAAAGTCCGCGCTTCATCGGCCGCCACGGGAAGGCTGAGCGACCCCTAAGGCGACGCCGGAGAGGCGCTGAAGGGATCTGCTAGGGCCTTTCCGAACGGCCGTCCCGTTTAGCGCGTAAAAATCAATGAAAGCGAATCGCTGATTGCTGATAGCTTGGTTCTATGGCCCTTGAATTCACCACGTCCTATCTGCGCGACTCGCTCTCGCTGTTCCGGTACTATAAAAAACTCGGCGAGCAGGCGATGGCGCAAACCAGCGACGAGCATCTCTACGCGGTGCTCGATAAAGAAGCCAATTCCATCGCTATCGTTGTGAAACACATGGCCGGCAACATGCTCTCCCGCTGGCCGGACTTTCTCACGTCCGATGGCGAGAAACCCGGCCGCGACCGCGATGCCGAATTCAGCGATCCCCCGCGGCCCCGGCAGGTTCTGATGGATCTATGGGAAAACGGATGGCAGGCGGTTTTTGCGGCGCTCGAACCGCTTTCCGAGACCGACCTCAACCGTACCGTCACCATTCGCGGCGAAGCCCACTCGGTGATGCAGGCTATTAATCGGCAGCTCGCGCATTATGCGTATCACTGCGGCCAAATCGTCCTTTTGGCCAAGCACTACGAAAGCGAGCACTGGCAATCGCTGAGCATTCCACGGGGCCAATCGGCGCGCTTCAATCAGCGGGTGGCGACGGGAGAAGCCAGCCAGCGGTGAGGGCATGCTAGGCGAGAGCCGCTTTTTGCCGCCGCACAGATGCCACCACCAGCCGGATCTGCTCGTAACTGACTTCCGGCGGCAGCGCTTCCCGCAGCGGCTTCAGACGCTCCGAGCCGAATCGTGCGATCGCTTCTTCGATAAGCCGGTGGTTTTCCTCGCCCACCCACTCTATGCGGTAGTCCATGCGGCCCTTTTCGATCAAGTCCGCAACCCGGTTCACGACGCTCGAAACCGACACCCCGCGAATCCGGGCGATTTCGTCGAAGCTCTTGCCATTGGCCAGTAGCATGATCGTCTCCTGGGCCGGCGAGGGCGCCACCGGTGTGGCCGCCATGGCCCGCTCGCCGCGGCCGAACGCTTCGAAGCGCGCGAAGATCTGTGCCCCGTACAGTTCGGCTTTCCGCTCACCGATACCCGTAACCGCGAGCAACTCGCGTAAGTTGGTGGGCCGCTTCCGGCACAAATCCTCAAGCGCGGCATCGCTGAGCACGACAAAAGCCGGCACGCCCGCCTGATCGGCGGCTTGACGCCGCCACTGCTTAAAGAAGGCCAACAGTTCGCTCGGCACACCATTGCCGGCCGCCGCTTGGGCCGGGGCGGCTTTGGGAGTTGCCTTTCGAGGCAGCGGCGGCTTGGCCGCCACCCGGGCCGCCTCGGGGGCCTTCATCCATTCCGGAATGTTGCCGCATACGTCGCACATTTCGCAGCGCTGCCATTTGGGCGTCTGGCCGAAATGCTGGCAGACCTGCAAATGGCGGCAGCGCCCACTTTCGGCGAAACGGATAATTGCGTGATAGCGGTCCCAGGCGCGCTGCCTTTCCGCCGGATCGTTCAGCTTCTGTATGAAGAAGGCGAGCAGGCTAGTGTCTTTGGGCTGCCATAGTAAGACGCAATCGGACGGTTGGCCGTCGCGGCCGGCGCGTCCCGCTTCCTGATAGTACTGTTCGATCGATTTCGGCAGCGAGGTGTGAATCACCGCGCGCACCGCCGGCTTATTGATTCCCAGGCCGAAGGCGATAGTTCCCACCAGAACCCTCACCTCGTCGTTCATCCAGATCTCCTGGTTGCGCCGCCGCGTCGCCGCTTCCATTTTTCCGTGGTAGGCCACCGCGGGGATCCCCTGGCCGGCCAGGTCGTCCACCGTGTCTTCCACCTTGGCAATGGTGGGCGCGTACACGATCACGCTTTCGCCGTGGTATGCCCGCAGGGCCGAGTACAGCAAGCGGGAATGGTTCTGCCGGTCGCACTCCCGCACGATGTATCTCAGGTTCTTGCGGTGGAAGCTGGCGATGTATTTGTGCGGATCGCGAAGCTGTAACTGCTGCAGAATGTCGTGGCGCACGCGCTGCGTGGCGCTGGCTGTGAATGCGGCAATCGGGATTTCCGGAAAATGCTCGCGCAGGGAGCTCAGCTGCCGGTATTCCGGCCGGAATTCGTGGCCCCACTCGGAGATGCAGTGCGCTTCATCGATGGCGAAAAGCCCGAGTGGAATCTGCCGAAGCCAACGCACCGTGTCCATCCTCGCCAGGCGTTCCGGCGATAAATAAATCAGGCGAAAGGCGCCCTGCGCGGTTGCCCGCATCACGGTATGCTGTTCCTCGGCAGGCTGCGTGCTGTTGAGGACCGCCGCCGGGATGCCCATATCCGCCAATTGCGCCACCTGGTCCTGCATCAGCGCAATCAGCGGCGAAATCACCACCACGGTCTTTCCCAGCGCCAGAGCCGGCAATTGGTAGCACAGCGATTTTCCGCCGCCGGTGGGCATCACCACAGCCACATCGTAGCCCGCCATGATGCTCTGAATGATCCGCTCCTGCAAGGGGCGGAAGGAATCGTAACCCCAGTGGCGCTTCAGGGTTGCGTAAAGGTCTTGCAAATTTAATCTTAAAACGCCGCCGCCGAACGAATCCCCTCGCTTTCGAGCACATTCGCCATCTTTTTCAATGCAGTCTTGTGAATCTGCGAAACCCGGCTCTCGTTCACTCCTAGAATCTCGCCAATCTCCTTCATCGTCATCTCGTTGGTGTAATACAGAAACACTACTTTTTGATAGCGCTCCGGAAGATGTCCGATGGCCCGCGCCAGGGTGGTCTGCAACTGGCGGCGCGAGCAAACCCGATCGGGCTGCCCTTCCGGCCCATCCGCGAATTCCTGCACCCGGTCGTGCTCGTCCTCCGAAGCAACCGTGGTGGATACCAGGCCGATCGAATGCAACTCGCCCAGCATACGGCGCCATCGCTCGATGTTCACACCCATCTCCGCCGCCACTTCGCTTTCGCTCGGCATGCGCCCCAGCCGCGTGGCCAGATCGCGGGTCGCGTGATCCATCTGCTTCTGGCGTTTGCGCATGTCGCGCGAGGCCCAGTCCAGTTCGCGCAGGCTGTCCAGAATAGCGCCCTTGATGCGGTGCTTGGCATAGCTCTGGAAGGCAACGTTCTTCGCCGAATCGAACTTCTCCACGGCGTCGATCAAGCCCAGCACGCCGGCGTGCACCAGGTCGTCCAGATCCACATGCACGGGCAGGCTATCATGGACCCGAATCGCGATTGCCTTTACCAGCGGCAAATGTTCGAGCACGATTTCATTGCGTAACCGCCGCGAAATCTTCTGACGCCGACGTGGAGACACACTATGCACCTGCATCGTATTCATTCCCTTTCCTCTTTCGGATTGCCGGTCTGAACCTGCCCGGCAGCGACTAAGAGTGCAACCTTAGTTCCGCCGTTTAGAAGGGGTGATCGCCTGATTTTTCAATGAGTTATGGGTATCATGACGGTTCCAATCTGGAACACGGTTTCAGAGTGGAACGTGCCGGCGTTTCGCTCTGAATGTTTGCGGGCTGGGGCGGAGTAAGGGGCGGCGGAGGCCTTAGTTGGCGAGGACTTCGATGGCGCGCTGGATTGCGGGATCGCGCTGGGCTTCCACCTGGTCGCCCTTTTCGACGCCGAGGGCCTGGTTGAAGATCTCGGTTTTCAGGCGGTTCTCGAGGAAGGGGCGCTCGGGGATCCACTCGGCCTCGCCGGGCTGGATACGCAGGCCGGCAAGGTAGACGCGAAACTCATCGAGGACCTGGGAGGTCACTTCGAATTCCGCGTCAACTTTGTGATTGGCCAGGTACTGGGTGGCGAAGTTGGTGAACGAGCCGGAGGCTTCGAGCACTGCTTCGAGGCGGTTCAGAGCGGGCGGTGTGATGGCGATATCCGGTTGAATCCCGCCCCCGCCCTTGACGATGCGGCCTTTATCGGTGTGGAATTGCGGGCTCTTCTTGGGCTGCGCGGTGGCGCCGGCAAGCTCAAATTGGGCGGCATCGAGAGGCTTCTGGATCGATCGGCCGCTGGGAGTGTAGTACAGGGCGGTGGTGAGCGCAAGGCCGGCGCCCTCGCTGATGGGGAATACGCTCTGCACCAGCCCTTTGCCGAAGCTGGTTTGGCCCAGAACCGTGGCGCGGTCGTGATCCTGCATGGCGCCGGTGACGATCTCGGAAGCGCTGGCGGTTTTTTCGTTGATTAGAATGGCCAGTTTAAAGTGGTAGGGGTGGGCGGTATCGGGCACCACTTCGCTGTGCTCCGGCACATTGCGGCCGCGCACGCTGAGGATTTTCTGGCCGGGTTCCAGGAAAAGGGAGGCGGTCCCCTGCGCGGCCGTAAGCAAGCCGCCGGGATTATTGCGCAGATCGAGAATGAGGCCGTGGAGTTGGGCGCCCCCGAGTTTTTCGATGGCGTCCCGAAGCAGGCCGGGCGTGCTCTCTTCGAAACTGGCGATGCGCACGTAGCCGATGCTAGCCGCCGCGAAATACGCGCGGTCGACGCTGGGCTGCGCGATATCCTGCGGCGTCAGCGTATATTCCACCATGCGGGCACTGCCGGGGCGCTTCACCACCAGGTGGGCTTCGTGCTGCCGCGCTTCGGTGAGCAATTCGGTGAGCTGCTCGAGGCTCAATCGCGCAATCACGTAGCCATTGATGCCTAGGATCTCATCGCCCGGGCTAAGGCCCGCTTTGGCGGAAGGAGTGCCGGGCACGGTCTGGAGGACAATAATGCGGCCCGGCAGGATGGATACGACCGTGCCGAAGCCTTTTTGGGTAGAAGTCTCGAGTTTCCTGAGCTGATCGAACTGCTCCGGATCGAAGAATACGGAATGAGGATCGAGGCGGCGGAGGAGGCCGGGAATGGCGCCCTCATAGAAGGCCTGGCGGGAATTGACAGGATCGGCCGCGTTCTGCTCGATGAGCGCGTAAGCATTGGCGATACTTTTCAGATCGGATTCGAGTTCCGGCTCCTGGGCGCGCAGGGCCATCGGAAGCACGGCGGCACAAATCGCGAGAACCGGGGCAATGCGCGGCAGCATGGGGGTATGCCCCTATTCTATCGGTTCCGCGCGGAAGTGCCGGGACGAGGCCCAGGCTAGAGCAAGGCTACAGCACCGGCGAATCGTTGCCGAGCAAGGCGCGGCGCACGATTTTCACTGGCGGCATGCCCTGCTTCAAAAAGGCGTCGTGGAACGACTGCAGGGAAAATTGCGCGCCCTTCAGCCGTTTGTAATCGTCGCGCAGTTTGAGGATCTCCAGCTTGCCGAGAGTGTAGACCAGGTAGGTTGGATCGGAGGTGCCGCGCTTGGCCTCTTTTTCCGCCATCGGTCGCGTCTGGTAGCCTTCCTTTACGAAAAAGTCGATGCCCTGTTCCAGTGTCATGTTCTGCGTGTGCATGCGGATGCCGACGATATAGCGGGCGTCGCGCAGGAGCGCGTCCTGCAACTGCCCGAGCCGCAGCTTGAGATCGCCGTTGCCGTAGCCTTCATCGAGCATCATTTGCTCGCAGTAGTGCGCCCAGCCCTCGACATCGCTGTTCGCGCCGATCAGCTTGCGCGTTTTGGTGGGCACGCTCGGCAGCCACAGAAACTGCACATAGTGGCCGGGATAAGCCTCGTGAACGGCGGTGCTGATGATGGTGCCGCGGTTCAAGCCTTCCAGGTACTCTTCTTTTTTTTGGGCCGGCCAGCGCGGGTCGGGAAGCGTGACGTTGAAGAAGGCTTCCTTATCCTTTTCATAAGGGCCGGGGATATCCATGGAGGCGGTGGTGAGCGCGCGCATGAAGGGCGGAGATTCTTCGATGATGGGCGGGACCGTGGAAGGGATCGTCACGATATGGTGAGCGATCACGAACTCGCGGATGCCGCTCAGCACATCGCGGAACGACTGCAGGAGCTTATCGGCCGGCGGATGGTCGCGCTCGAGGTCCGCCAGGATCTGCCGTGGCGTGCGTTTGGAATCGATTTGCGCGGCCACTTTTCGAAACTCCGCCTGGTTGCGGTGCAGATCCGCGTATCCGATTTCGAGCAGACGATCGAGGGGAACATCCACCATTTCGTCGTAGAGCAGTTTTTTGCGGTAATTTTCGGCCCCGATGCGGAAATCGCCGTGCGAGCGGGCGAGCAGTTCGCTTTTCATCCAATCGCCGTAGGAGCGCAGAGACGCAATCGCCGCGGCGTTGGCTTGCTGGAATTCGTTGAGCAGGCGCGCATCTTTCACCTCGCGAAATGCTTCCGGCACATCCTTCTCGAAGAAGCTAACCAGCCCCGGCAGTTGTTCGATCGCTATTTCCGTATAAATTTGCGGCGGATTTTTCAGGTTCTCCCGCGCGGATTGGAAGACGCGTGGGATCAGCCGCTCGCGCGCGATTACGGACCGGAGCCGGTCGGCCGCCGGGGCATAATTGCGGCTCATGATAGTAAAGACCGCGCTGGTCACGCCAGAAGAGTAGCGATCGGGATTCTTTTCCCAATCGCGGATGGATTCCAGGGTCAGGAGTTCGCTGCGGATAGAGGACAGAACGAGCTCGCGATCGGAGGTGACCCAGGGGGAAAGGCCGCGCGGATCGAAGTCTTCGACCGTCTTCTCCCATTGGTGGAGAGCGGCGGTCTGGGCTGCGATTTCGGATCGCGAGTAGGATGGGAGCACCGAGTCGTAAGGCTGGTGGAATCCGGCGGAGGTGGCCTGCACAGGATCGAAGCGGAAGACCGCTTCGTCGAAGTAGCGGTCCGCGAGCTTCGCAAAATCGGCATCGCGGTTCTGCGCGGCGCACAGAGGGGCAACGGCCAGAAGAAGGAGAAGAAACGCGGTTTTGTTCATGGGCGAAACTTTCGAAAGGGAACGCTATCATTATAAAAATTGTATGAAAAGCGCTTTCATCGGCTTCCTGTCCGCTGCCGCGCTGAGCATTGCCCAGCCGCCTAAAACCGCGGTAAAACCAGTTACCGAAACTATCGACGGGGTCACGATAACCGACCCGTACCGCTGGCTGGAGGATCAAAACAGCCCGGAAACGCGCGCCTGGATCAAAAGTCAGATGGCATACACGGAAGCCGAACTGGGGAAGGTGCGGCGGCGGCAGCACATCCGGCAACTGCTTTCCGGCCTGTTCAAAGTGGACGCGATGACCCCGCCCATCGAGCGCGGCGGCCGCTACTTTTTCCGCAGGCGCAGCGCTACCGAGGACCAGGCAGTGCTCTACTACCGGCAGGGCGAAAGCGGGAAGGACATCGTTCTGGTCGATCCGAACCCGCTAAGTCCGGACCACAGCACCTCCGTGCAACTCATGGACGCCTCAAATGACGGCCGGGTTATCGCTTACGGTCTGCGGAAAGGCGGGCAGGACGAGGTGTCCGTCCACTTCCGGATGGTAGATTCGGGCTCCGATCTGGCCGATGTATTTCCAGCCGCGCGTTATGAGAGCGCGCAGATCACACACGATCGCAAGGGTGTTTACTACGAAGCGGCCACCGCCCAGGGCCCGCGGATTTTCTATCACGCGATGGGCACTCCGGTTGCGAGCGACAAAATGATTTTCGGCCGGCAGTACGACGCCACGCACGAAGGCGATTGCTTCATCTCTTCGAATGGCCGCTGGCTGGTTTGCGAGTTCCTCACCGGGTCGGCGGGCGACAAGGTGGAGCTCTACGTGCAAGATCTCGCGTCCGGCGGCGGTATGAAACCTGTTGTTACCGGCATTGACGCGCGTTTTGAAGCCCAGGTCGCCGGCGATCGGATGTATGTGCTGACCAACTGGAAAGCGCCGAACAGCCGCATTCTGACAATCGACCTGACTCATCCGGCCCGCGACTCCTGGGAGGAGATCGTGGGCGAGCGGCCGTACGTGCTCGAAAACTTCAGCCTGGCGGGCGGCAAACTTGCCGCCAACTGGCTTGAGGACGTGCATTCGCACATTGAAATCCTGACGGCCGAAGGCAAGCTGGTCCGCCAGCTTCAGCTTCCGGGCATCGGCGAAGCCGGCCCGCCGCGCGGGAGGTGGGAATCGGATGTGGCGTTCTACAGTTACAGTTCGCTCAATCGGCCGCCCACGATCTATCGCTACAACATGGCCTCGGGCGCGCAGAGTGTATGGTTCCAGCAGAAGGAGCCGTTCGACCCCGCGACAGTGGAAGTGAAGCAGGTCTGGTACAGCTCGAAGGATGGCACGCGCGTGCCCATGTTTCTGGCCTATCCGAAAGGCATCAAGCTGGATGGCAGCCATCCAGCGCTGCTCACCGGCTACGGTGGTTTTAACGTGAACATGCTGCCGGCGGCTTCGAGTACGGCGCTGGCGTGGCTAGAGATGGGCGGCGTGTTCGCCCTGCCGAATCTGCGGGGCGGCGGCGAGTTCGGGGAGAAGTGGCACGATGCCGGCAAACTCGACAAAAAGCAGAACGTATTCGATGATTTTATTGCCGCGGCGGAATATCTGATCAGGGAAGGGTACACCAGCAAACAGCGCCTGGCCATCAGCGGCCGCTCCAACGGCGGGCTGCTGGTGGGCGCGGCGCTTACCCAGCGCCCCGACCTGTTCCGCGCGGTAATTTGCGGCTTCCCCCTGCTCGACATGGTGCGCTACGACCGGTTTAAGGTCGCCAAATTCTGGATTCCCGAATACGGCACGGCGCAGAACCCCAACCAGTTTCCGTTTATCTACAAATACTCGCCTTATCAGCATGTGGAAAAAGGCGTGAAGTATCCGGCGGTGCTGCTGGTTTCGGGAGATTTCGATACGCGCGTGGACCCGCTGCACGCGCGCAAAATGGCGGCGCTGCTCCAGGCTTCCAGTGCTTCCGGCCGTCCCGTGCTGCTGCGCTACGACACCGAATCGGGCCACTCGGCCGGCGTGCCCCTGGATAAGCAGATCGGCGAGAGCACCGATGAAATGAGCTTCTTGGCGTGGCAATTGGGTATGAAGCCTGCGTTAAAATAGCCACTTGTCCCTAGAAACGGTATTGTCCCGCGCGGCGCGCTGGCTCGCGCAGTCCGGCATCCAGGAGCCCTCTGGCGGCGTGGCCCGCTACTATCGCAGCGATCTGGGACGCAACCATCCGGTTTCAACGGAGATCACCGGCTACGCGCTGAGCGCGCTCGTGTGGCTCAACCGGCCGGCGGAAGCGGCCGCCGCCGCCCGCTTCCTCACCAGGCAGGCATGGTCGGGCGGGGCGATGCCGTTCGAACTGGATCCCGCCGGGTACACCTACTTTTTCGATTGCGGCATTATCGTTCGCGGCCTGCTGGCCGCGTGGCGGTATGACGGCGAACAGGAGTATCTGGACGTGGCCGCGGCGATCGGTAAAACCATGCTGGCCGATTTCTGTTCGGATGACGGCAGCATCAACCCCATTCTGGTCTTGCCCGGCAAGCAGCCGCTTCCCCACGACCCGCTGCGCTGGTCGCAATCGCCGGGTTGCTACCAGATCAAAGCCGCGCTGGCCTGGCGGGAGTTGTATGAGGTTACGGGTGAGGCGGATTTCCGTTGCGCCTACGATTGGGTGCTCGCCGGGGCGCTTGACAGTTACGCCGGTTTCCTGCCCGGCCATACCGATCCGCTGAAGGTCGTCGACCGCCTGCACGCTTTCCTTTACTTCCTGGAAGGCATTCTGCCTTGTGAAGACGAGCGGCGGGCCGCGGCGTTGTGCGACGGCATCCACCGGGTTGCCTGCCATCTGGCCGATTTGGCGCCGCAGTTCGAGCGCTCGGACGTCTACGCCCAATTGCTGCGCATCCGGCTGTTTGCGGATTGGCTGGGCATCGCTCCGCTGGATCGGGCCGCGGCGGAACGCGAAGCATCGACCCTGACTGGCTTCCAGGCGGCGAGCGACGATCCCCGGATTGATGGCGGTTTCTACTTCGGCCGCAAGGGCGGGACCTGGCTGCCGTACGTGAATCCTGTCTCTACCGCGTTCGCGGCGCAGGCTTTGGCGCTGTGGGAAAATGGCGCTTCCACCACTGCCTGGCAGCATCTCATCTGAAGTTGGACCCCAAAATCAAGGTCGCCTTCGCTTCCGGCACCGACGAGCTGAACGCGCAACTTGTCGCGAACATGCGCGCGCTGTTTCCGGAACTGCCGCTGTATGTGGTCGCGGAGTTCCCGCCGGCGGTAACGGATGTCCATTGGGTGCCCTACCGCATCAACCGGGGCTTTTTCGAGAACTGGTCACGGTGCCGAGCGGCGTTTCGAGGGAAAGCCATCCGCCTGGCGGGTGTAATGCTGGTGCCGAATGTGCCCTATCGAAGGATGCGGCTGCTGGCGCTTTTGCTGGCCCCGGCGCAGTTTCTGGCGTTCAACGAGAACCTGAACAACTGGATGTTGCGGCCGCGGTGCGCCGGAACGATCGCGCGGCATCTGGCCTGGCGATTGCGGAATTTTTGGCACTGGCATTTCGGGCGGAATGGGACTCTGGCAAGGCGGGATTGGTGCGGATATTTCTGGTATTTGGCCGCGCGTTTGGCGGCCTGGGCGAGGTTTCGGGGCAAGCGGGCAGGCCGCCCCCTGATGGCTGCGGCCGGGGTGAGCGGCATATCGGTGATTATTCCTTCACGGAACGGCAAGGATCTGCTGGCTGCGCAGCTTCCCGGGATAATTCGCGACCTGCCGGCTAAAGCCGAAATTATCGTGGTCGACAACGGGTCGGACGACGGCACCGCGGCCTGGCTAAGCTCTGACTGGCCGGCGGTGAAGGTGGAGCAATCGGTTGAGCCGCTCTCTTTCGCGGCCGCCATCAACCGCGGGCTTGCCCGTGCCCAATACTCGCGCATATGTCTGCTCAATAACGACATGCTCCTCGATCCGGGCTGTTTCACGGCGCTCACAGAGGCGTTCGCCAAGGTTCCCGATCTGTTCTGCGCCACGGCCCAGATCCGTTTCCCCCCGGGCGTCCGCCGGGAAGAGACCGGAAAAGCGGTCATTGCACAGCCGCAGCCTACGGATTTTCCAGTGCGCTGTGAAGAGCCGCTGGCAGGTGAAGATCTCAGCTACGTTCTCTATGGCAGCGGCGGCTGCTCGCTTTACGATGCGGCGAAGCTGCGCGCGCTCGGCGGCATCGACGAAACCTACGCGCCGGCCTACGTGGAAGACCTGGACCTCGGCTATCGTGGCTGGCAGCGCGGCTGGCCCTCGGTTTATGTTGCGGGAGCGGTGGTGGAGCATCGCCATCGCGCCACCACCTCGCGCTACTACAGCGAGCACGAACTCGGCCGCATCCTGGAGCGCAACTATCTGCGGTTCCTGGCGCGCGCCGTTTGCGACGCGCGGCTCTTTCGCCGGTTGTGGAAGCAGGATGTGGACCGTCTCCGGCTGCTGCGTGATCGTGAAAGCTTGCGGGCAGCCGCGCGCATCGCCTTAGCCGGTCCGCGCCCGCCGGAGCCCGTGGGTCATCTGCCGGAAGCCGATTTCCTAGCGCTGACCAACGGCTCGGTTTGCGTTTTTCCCGGCCGCCCAGCGGGCGGCAAACCACGCTTGCTGGTTGCCAGCCCGTACCTGCCGTTTCCGCTCTCTCACGGAGGCGCGGTGCGCATCTATAACCTGATGCGCCGCGCCGCGGCGGAGTTCGACGAGGTCCTCGTGGTCTTCGCCGAGTCTCTGGAACCGCCAGCGCCGGAGATTCTCGAAATCACCGTGGAAACCGTGCTGGTGCGGCGCGCCGGGAGCCATGCGCTGCCCTTTACCGGCCGCCCCGACGTGGTGGAAGAATTTTCCTCACCTTCGTTCCGCGCCGCCCTCGTACAGACGGTGAAGAAATGGCAGCCGGCCATTGCTCAGCTCGAATTTACGCAAATGGCCCAATACGCCGGAGCCTGCGCTCCGGCCCGCACCCTGCTGGTGGAGCACGATCTCACCTTCGACCTATACGAGCAACTGGGGGCCATTGAAGAAAACTGGGACCTGCGGCGCCAATTGGGCCTCTGGCGGAAATTCGAGACCGCAGCCTGGCGCGATGTGGACCGGGTCGTGGTGATGTCGGAAAAAGACCGCGCTGCCGTAGCGCCGGCGATCGGCGCCGCCCGCGCCATCACACTCCCTAACGGAGTGGACCTCGACCGCTTCCGCCCGGCGGCCCATCCGCCCGAGCCGCGCCGCCTGCTCTTCATCGGCTCGTTTGCGCATCTGCCGAATCTGCTGGCCGCGGAATTTTTTCTCAACCAGGTTTGGCCGCATTTGCACGCTGATACATGGCACATCATTGCAGGCGCGCGGCATGAATATCACCTGGCCCGCGCGGCCGATCGCGTGCAACTGAAGCTCGATCAGCCGGGCATCGAAGTGGAGGGCTTCGTTTCCGATGTCCGTCCGGCCTATGATCGCGCCGCCCTGGTAATTGCGCCGCTGGTGGCTTCCGCGGGAACGAATATCAAAATTCTCGAAGCCATGGCGATGGGGAAAGCGATTGTCAGCACTCCTGCGGGCGTCAACGGGCTTGACCTCGCGCCAGGAGAAGATTTCATCCTGGCCAAGAGCGCCGCACAGATGATCGATGCCGTCGGAGAATTGCTGGAAGACGAAGCCAAACGGCGGCGCATCGAGGCCGCGGCGCGCCGGCGTGTGGAAAAACACTACGGCTGGGACGAAATAGCGCGGCGCCAGGCCGGCCTCTACCGCGAGCTTCTGTGAGCGCCCCGCGTGGCGTTTGCATCGGGCGATTGCCCGAAACATTCTTTCGAATTCTGTATGTACCCGTATAGTACCGGTAACAGCATACGCAACGATCGGCCGATGGGAGGCGTCTCATTCGGCACGAGGGGAAGGCAATGCGGGTGTTCCTGAGTGCGGTATGGCGCCTGATGGTGCGATTCATCGAGGTCGATTCCGTTTTCGGTGTGCATGGCCGGGCTGCGCTCTAGGCAACTGCCATTGGAGCTATTCACGCCTTTTCGGTACCAAGCCCAGGCGCTAGTATTTCCGCAGGAATGTTGCGCTAGACGCAGATTTGTTCTAAAACCGGTGAAATTCCTAGGCGAAAAAATTCAATTTTCGGTTAAAGTTATTCTTGGAAGTGAGAAAATACGACGGATCACCCCGTTTTCGTGGCCCCAGTATGATCCTCGCCAGGGTACTACTCGTGCATGGCGAGTTGGCGCCCCGATTGGCTTTGCGAACGATACTCCAAGCCGGCGGCTATAGCGTCGATGTAGCCGGGAGCGTGTCGGAGGCTCTGGCGAAATTGGATGACGGGGTATACGACCTTGTCCTCACAGATCAGCAACTGGAAAAAGACCAATCGGGATTCGACCTGCTGGCGTACGCGCGAGTAAAGGAATACCGGCCGGCGACGGCGTTCATCACTTCTCATCAGAGGCGCCGCGGGCCGAGCCGCGCCCAACATGCCCGCGGAACGGCAGCCGGTTCCCGGCACAACATCTCGATTTATACAGAAAACCTTCCGCAACTGCTGGAGAGCATTGCCGAATTGATCGGCTTGCGGGCCAGCCGCAGATACCGGGCGCCACTGCGGCAGGCCGTCTAGGCGGGTCCACCGCCAAATCTTGGCGGCCGAAAGCACTGAATCTAAAGGGAAAATCGGCAGGTCCGCCGGCGACCTGTGGTGGCCAAAGCCTCGACTGAGGCTTGAGTGGCCCCGCAGCATTTGTCTAGTTAGGCTCCTGTTCGAGGCGCTCCAAGATTTCCGACAAACGCACGGCCACTTCGGCACGCTGTCCAAAGCGCCACTGGTTGTAGGTGGCGGTGAATTCGCAAACCGCTGCCCCCAGGGGTGAAGGGGGCAGGGAAGCCGCGAATTCGGCCGGGGTGAACCAGGCCGGTTTCCGATACCCGCGGCGGTTGAGCAGGTGGAGCATGCGTTCGTAGAGCAAGGCGGCATCGCTGCTTGCCGCATGGCCACGCCGGGCGCGCCGTACTCCGTTCCACAGGCGGGCGTCGCGGAACAAGCGGGGTCCGAACAGCCAGGCGACGGTGGCCAGGCCCACCAGTGCCAGGCCGCCCCAACCGGAGGACCGAAGCGGGGGAATCCTCTTTGGGGGCCATAGGGAACCGGGCACTGCCGATATCCGGGCCAGCCAATCGAACCAGCGGATCCCTAAACTGCGGGCGCCGCTTTCCACCTTGTAAGAAAGGGTCCCCTGGCGGCGCAAATCGTAACTCACCACCCAATCCTGCCAGAAGGTCTGGGCGGCATCCAGGTAAAGTTCGAAATTCGCCAGCAGGGCGAAGGAACTCGGATTCGGGTCGGGAGGCGTTGGGTCGAAGGTGGTCCAGCCCCTCCCGGGAATCCAAGCCTCCACCCAGCTATGCGCGTCGGAGGCGCGCACCACCCACAAATCGGAAATGGGATTGTAAATACCGCTTTGAAATCCGGTCACCAGGCGGGCTGGAATGCCGAGGGTCCGCAGCATTACGGTCATGGCGGTGGCGAAGTGCTCGCAATAGCCTTTGCGGCGGACAAACAGAAAATCCGCCAGCGGATCGGCCACCTCGCGGCCGAGCAACTCTAGGCTATAGGCGTAATCGTGGCGCAGGCGGCGCTCCAGGGCGCGGGCGCGTTCCAGGTCGCTGGCCGCGCCGGTGGCCGGGCCGGCGAACTCGCGCGCCAGGGCGGGAATGCGTGGATCGAGCGGGGGAAGCTTGAGCGTTTCGCGCCGCATCTCCGGAGCCAGCTCCGGAGCCGGCACTGGCGGAGGAGAAATTTCCGGCGGCTCTTCCAGCAGACTGTAGGCGTCGTAAGCGAATCCGGGCCGCGGAACCCGCGGCAGCCGGTAACTACCCGTGGTGCTGCGGAGAATCAGGAACTGCCGTACATCCAGACTGACCGGTGTGCCCGCAAAAAACAGAGCGTCCGTGTTGGCTTCGCTCATTTGCACGTGATAGTTGAGGCGCTTGCCCTCGCCGGTGCGCCCGAGTCTCACGTGACCGCCGATCACCGGGATCTGTTGTTCGTGGGGTTCCGGGTTCGACCAGCGCCGGCCATCGAAGTGAGTGAGCGCCGCGCCGCGCCATTTCAGCCCGGACACGGGATTTCGGCTGTAGATGGCGATGTGCATGACCGGCCGCGAACTGACCTTGATTTCGCCGATCTCGCCGAGGGTCACCTGGTCGGAGAAGCCCGGCAGCACAAACTGGCGGTTGGGGAGCAGGCGGGCAAAGGCGGCCTGGGCCGTCCGCGGCAGCAAAAAGAAGAGGCCGGCCGTAATGGTGAGGATGCTCAAAGTCGCGAATGCGGAGAGCAGAATTAGCCGAGGTGGAAAGCGGGCGGGCGTGCCGCGCGCCACGGCGTCCGCTCTGGCGAGCGAACGGCAAATCTCGCCGCTGCTCAACGCGGCGATGGCGAACAGTAGGTAAAAAGCCAGGAACGCGATGAAATTGATCTCCATCGAAAGCATGGCGGCGGCCATCAGCTCCAGAAACGCGATGGCGGCCGTGTACAGGTAATCGCGGGCCGTCCGGGCAGTGAGAATTTTCGTAATGGCAAGAAAGAAGACAAGATGGACTGTAGCCACGACGAAGTCGCGCGATAAACAAGCGTAATCCAGGCAAAAAAAAGCGATGTAAGCCAGGGCTAGAAGGCGGGAGGCGCGCTCCGGAATCTCCAGCCGGACCACGTTGGCGATCATCAGGCCGCGCAGCAACAGGCCCGCGCCGGTGAGGACCAACGTCGGCGTATCCAGGACACCCGAGCCTGCCACGGCGAGATAGCCGCTCGCGACCAGGCCCAGCATGGAAAATTGGAAGAATCGTTCGACCGCGGCCGGTTTCATGACTTGCGCGGCTTTCTCGCCTCCTGACAGCGCGCCATAATAACAATTCTACCTATCGAAACATGGACAAAGATCTTTCCGGGAAGGCCCCGATCGGGCTGGTGGTGCATGCCGTGGGCAAGACCGGCGTTTTGCACCAATTGACGGGCGTGATCGCGCGTCACGAGGGCGATATCATTTCGGTCGAAATTCTGGATAACTGGCCGAACCCGGCGCGGACGTATTTTGAAGTGGTGCTGCCGGGCGAGGCGGAGGCGCTGGTGGCGGATCTGGAGCGGCTGGAAATTGTGCAGCATGTCGAAAAAGTGAAAACGCTCCAGAAAATTTACGGCAAGCGCATCATTATCATGGGCGGCGGCGCGCAGGTGGGCCAGGTGGCTATCGGGGCGGTCTCGGAGGCGGACCGGCACAATATCCGCGGCGAGCACATTTCGGTAGATACGATTCCGTTGGTGGGCGAGCAGAAATTGGCCGATGCCGTGCGCGCCGTGGCCCGCCTGCCGCGGGCCAAAGCGCTGGTCATGGCCGGCGCGCTGATGGGCGGCGATATAGAGACGGCGGTGCGGGAAGTGCGCCAGGCAGGCCTGCTGGTGATCAGCCTGAATATGGCGGGCAGCGTTCCCGATGCGGCCGATCTGGTGGTCAGCGACCCGGTGCAAGCCGGCGTGATGGCCGTAATGGCCGTGGCCGATACGGCGAAGTTTACCGTGGAGCGGTTGAAGCGGCGGGTGTTTTGAGCAGACTCTACGGAAGCCTCTATCGTATCCGCGCGGTCGTCAGCTCCGGCTTTACGAACGTGGATCGGCAGTTAGCTCCTCACTCCGGCTCCATATGCGTGAGTACCTCCCCGATCTGCTCCAGCGCCCCCTCACTCTCCGTAATCACATACGGCAGGCATGAAGTAGACTACGTTCCCCAGAGGCCGGGGGAGCGGCTAAGTGTAAAAATTCCAGCTTGATTTCTACTTTGTGGTTTAAATTTCTATTGACGTCGTTCTTTTTTGGGGTAAAGAAAAGCCATGCGCCGCTTGGCAAGCTCATGGAAAACATGGGTGGGTATCCTTAGGGTGTTGTCGCTAGTGGCCTGTCGCGGCCACATCGTTAGCAAGCGGGGCGCCTGTCGGCGCGGATAACCGCATCGGCCATGCTAACGGCGACTTGACGACAGGCCACTAGTCTGCTGTCTCTGAACTCTATTTACTAACGCCAGAGAAAGCGGCATACTGGGGTATGCCATTGCCTCCGGCCCCGAAAATCGAGATGACCGGTCGCGAGCGAAGACGGCTATCGGAGATCAGCGACAATCGCGGCACGCCGAAGGGTATCGCACTGCGCGTGGAGATCGTGTTGGGCGCGGCGCGAGGGATTGCCAACCGCGTTCTCGCGCGCACCCTGGAGACATCCGTTCCCACCGTGCTGTTGTGG
>DATGKM010000127.1:0-5831 GCA_035294665.1 Bryobacteraceae bacterium
CAAGCGATGATGATCACGGTTCTGGTGTCGAACCAAAAACCGAAGAAAGGAAGTCGGCCGCTACGCGGCCTCCTCATTCCTCCGTTTCCGGGCTCACCGGCAGTCCAGATTTCATGCTCATCCTTCGATTGGAAAATGCTCCGGCGTGCGCGGCGTACGTTCGCCTTGGCGCGTCAACTTCGCAACCGCGTGGCCGCCTCCGCCCGCAACCACGAACGGCGTCGGGCGGTTGTCCTTCGCTCGCGTGAAGCGCCGGTAATTCTGGGCGTGGCCGGCCCCGAGTATAGGCGCCTTACAAAAATATCTCGTGACGCAGCGGTTTCGGTTTGGTGATGTATGCGGAAGCGGCTACTGGCCGGGTTGGAGAATCTGGCCCCAGATGATCTGATAGGCTTCCACTTCGTTGAACAGGTTGCGGCCGGCCCGGATGAACACGCGCATGTTCGGGTGCAGGTCGGAATGCTCGACGCGTTCGCCATCGCCCAGGTAGCGGGTGTCGCGGCGCAGCAGGATCGTCTGATCCCCGGCGTGCCGCGTGTGCAGCACCAGCCAATCCTGCCCCAGGCTGGCAACCACGCCAGCTACGGTCATCGTGCTGAGCGGTTGGAACGGATCGAGCGACGCGTGGCGGAGAAACGGATCCTGCGGGCGGGAGCGGGGTGGAGGCGGCTCGCGCAGCACCACGTGGATAGTGCGCGCATAGCGCACGGCCGAAGCCGGGCCTTCATCCGAGAGCACTTCCACTTTGTCGCCGGGATGGAGACGGGCGACATCGACGAGGCGGTCGTTGCGTTCGACGTACGTTTTGGAATCGAAGCGGTAACGGAAAAGTTGGTTGTCGCCGGCGCGAACGGTGAATTCGCCCGAGGGCAGTTCCTCGCGATCGACCAGTACGCCGCGGATCAGAGGAGACGCGTTGCGCGATTGGGCGTAGCCATGCGCGGTTGCCGCGGCGGTTAAAACCAGCAGCGCCGCGCAGCCTCGCATGGCTCAAACATAGCATGCGCAGCCGTTAGAAGCCGGGGCCGATTCGCACATGCGCCAGGATTTTCCCCGGAAGGGTGCTTTTGCCATCGAGCGCCGGATTGTGCCGTGTAGCGTACACGTAGTCGCCGATGAACCAGCCGATCGCGCCACCGGCCAAGGTGTCG
The DNA here is from genome assembly GCA_035294665.1 of Bryobacteraceae bacterium. Taxonomy (GTDB): domain Bacteria; phylum Acidobacteriota; class Terriglobia; order Bryobacterales; family Bryobacteraceae; genus PSRJ01. The sequence goes on from DATGKM010000127.1 coordinate 1,152, forward strand.
CCGGGGAAGTGTTGGTTGGCGGCCAGGCGGGCGCCGCACACGCCGGCCGCGTAGGCATACGCGAGAACTTTCACCCAAGTCTTGTCGTGGTATTCATGCGCAAACACAGAGGCCAGCGCGAAAGCAGATGCGGCGTGGCCCGAAGGAAAGCTGGAATTGAGGCGCGAAGGGCCTTCTTCGAAGTGACCTTCCAGGCTGCCCTGTTTCGGGCGCTCGCGATCTGTGATGGCTTTGAGGGCTACCAGGACCACTCCGGTATTGGCCAAGGTTTCAAAGCCGAGCAGACCGGTCTCCCGAAACCGCTGGTCGCCGGCCGCGGTGCCCAGAAAGTAAAAACCGCCCGTAAGGGGCAGCACAGTATAGAATGCGCCCAGGTAGGAAACACTCGTGCCGAGCGTGCGCAGACCGGGCGTATCGGGGGCGGCATGGGCGATGTGCTGATCCGCGAAAATCAGGCCAAGAGTGCTCCCTCCGAAGATCGCCCAGTATTTGATGTCACTTTCGCTGGTGTGGAACGGGCTGGGCCAGATGGCTTTCTGATCGCGCAGAACGAATTTGGCCATTCGGCCGAAGGGGCGCCAATAAGACTGTCCTTGATACAGATCGGGATTCTGGAGAGGCGGTGTGCCGGGTTGCGCACCGAGTAGATTGGGAGCGGCGGGTTGGCTCTGTTGGGAGTTCTGCTGGGCAAGCAGCGGCAGAGCGGCGAAAAATACTACAATAGCGAAGCGCGGTTTCATAGGACAAGCGAAGCGCCTGTCCTACCGTACCTCTACTTCTTTTAACCAGTCGGGGCGTTTCAGCACGTCGCGGGGCTTGCTGCCATCCGGCGGACCGATGATGCCATCGCGCTGCATCATGTCGAGAATGCGAGCCGCGCGGCCATAGCCGAGCCGGAGGTGGCGCTGCAATGTTGAAGTGGACGCTTTGCCCATTTGCAGCACCAGGCGGACGGCCTCCTCGTACATGGGGTCCTGCTCTTCGCTCGCGAAATCGGCTTCGCTGGAGGCTTCATCCTCTCCGGGCGGCGCGATCAGGTAGGACTGGTCGTATTCCGGCTTGGCCTGGACTTTCCAGTGCTCCACCACGCGATTGATTTCGGTTTCGGTGACAAACGCCCCATGCACGCGCACCAGCCGGGATGAGCCGGGCGGCAGAAATAGCATGTCGCCTTTGCCTAACAGGTGTTCGGCGCCCATGACATCGAGGATGGTGCGGGAATCCACGCGCGTGGCCACGCGGAAACTGATGCGCGCGGGGAAATTGGCCTTGATGAGGCCGGTGATTACGTCTACGCTGGGGCGCTGCGTGGCGAGCACCAGGTGCATGCCCACGGCGCGCGCCATCTGCGCCAGCCGCGTGACGGACTCTTCCACGTTCTTGCCTTCGAGCATCATCAGGTCGGCCAGCTCGTCGATGAGAATCAGGATGTACGGCAGCGGCTTGAGTTCTTCCTGCGTATCGTCGTCCGGGAAGAGATTGCGCGGCTGCTCCTGCATCTTTTGCACTTTCTTGTTGAACTGATCGATGTTCCGCACGCCGTATTCGGCTAGCAGGCGCAGGCGGCGCTCCATTTCCAAAACCGCGTTGCGCAGCGCGTTGGTGGCCTTTTTGGGATCGGTGATGACCGGTGTGAGCAGGTGCGGAATGCCTTCGTACATGCCCAGTTCCACGCGCTTGGGATCGACCATGATCATGCGCACGTCGTCTGGAGTGGCCTTGTAGAGAATGGCCATGATCATGGAGTTGATCATGACGCTCTTGCCCGAACCGGTGGAGCCGGCGATGAGCAGGTGCGGCATGGATTCAAGCGCGGCCACGCGGATGCGTCCATTGATGTCTTTGCCGAGCGGAATGGTGAGGTGAGAGTGGGATTGCGAAAACTCGTCCGATTCGAGCATCTGGCGCAGCGCGATCAACTCGCGGCGCGTATTCGGGACTTCGATACCCACGGTGGGCTTGCCGGGGATGCGCTCAATCAGGATCGATTCGGCCTGCAGGCCGAGGCAGAGATCTTCCGTGAGATTGGTGATGCGGCTGTATTTGATGCCGGCTTCGGGTTTGAATTCGAAGGTGGTGACCACGGGGCCGGGGTTGATCTGCACGACGTTGCCCAGCACGTTGAATTCTTCGAACTTGGCTTTGATGCGCACGGCAATCTCTTTGAGTTCCTGCTCATCGTAGGGGGAGCGGCCGGGCGCTGCATGAAGGAGATCGGTGGCGGGCAACTCGAGCGGGCGCGCGCGCGCCTCCCGGTCTTCGAACGCGGGCGCTGCGGCTGCAGGCGTAAGGGAAGTGATGGTCCAGGGCGGCGGCGCGGGCGCGAGTGGCTCCGCGCGCGGCGGCGCGGGTTCCGGTTCTTCGAGGGGACAAATGGGGATCTCCTCGATGGTGCTGTATTCGGCGGGCTCGGGGGTGGCGGCCGGGCTGGGATCGGGGATCAGCGACTGGGGATCGGCTTCAAAGGGCGGCGGTTCTACGCGGGCGGGCTTCGGTTTCGTCACTCTTTGGCGGGCGCGCGCCGCGGCTTTTTCCGCGTAGGAAGCATGCAGGCGGTCGAGCCACTGGCGCCACGCATGGACCCGGCGCTCGATCCACTGCCCGGGCCCTGCCAGCCAACGGGCGAGCGTGGCGAGAGAGAAGGAGGAGACGAGGTAAATCGAAATGACGAAAGCCGAAACGATCGCGATCAGCGCGCCCGCCGCATTCAAGCTGGCGAGCAGCCAGTGGCTGACAATTGCGCCGAGCGTTCCACCGATCCGAATACTGCCCCCGAATAAGCGCCAGGGGAGTAAGGAAAGCGCCGCGCCCAGGGACAGAGACAGCAACACCACGCCGATCGTTTTGATGGCGCCCGAATCCAGCGCCTCCGAGCGAATCCATTTCCAGGCAAGCGCGAACGCCAGCAGCGGAAACAGAAACGCGGCGCCGCCGAAAGCCTGAAAAAACAGGTCCGAAAGATAAGAACCCGGATATCCAACCAGGTTGAGAGGGCGCGCAGCCGACGCCGTATCCAAGGACGGATCCTGAACATGGTACGACACCAGACTCAACAGGATCACGAGGCCCGCGAGGAGCAGCAGGAAACCGGTGACTTCGTTCAGCCTCTGATAGGGAGTCGGCGATAACAGCTTCATCACGCTGGCCGGCGGATGAAAGCCAGAACCAGCACTATTATCCCAAAAAAGATGCGATAAAACACGAACGGCATCAGGCTGCTGCGACGCAAATAATGCAGGAACCAGGCGATGACGATCCAACCGGTCACGGCGGCCACTCCCACCCCGATCAAAAACGTGGGATTGGCGAAGCCATGTAGGCCGCTCTCTTTGTAGGTGTCGTAGAGGTCTTTGACGGCGGCGCCGGCAATGATGGGGGTGGAGAGCAGGAAGGAAAAGCGGGCGGCGGCTTCGCGCGTCAGCCCGCGGGCGAGGCCGGCCGAGATGGTGCTGCCGCTGCGGGATACCCCCGGAATCACCGCGAACGCTTGCGCGATCCCCACCGAGAGCGCATCGGGCAGATTGAGCGAGGCCAGATGGCGCAAGTGGCGCGGGCCGCGATCGGCGAGCCACATCAGAACACCCACAGCGATCAGCATGGCTCCCATGAGCATTGGGTTCCGCCAGTTGGTCTCCGCGTGCTTATCCAGGAGCAGCCCCGCGATCCCGGCCGGGATGGTACCGATGGCGAGCAGCCATAAGAGCATGCGGTTCAACTTGAGATCCTCATCGGCGCCCATCTGCATGCCAAAGCCTTGTCCAACGATTTGAATCCAGTCAGGCAGGAAATAGATTACGACGGCGAGCAGCGTGCCGATGTGCAGCGAGATATCGAAATCGAGCGTTTCGGCTTTCCACCCCAATAACCAGGAGGTCAGATAAAGGTGCGCGGTGCTGCTGACCGGCAGGAACTCGGTCAGCCCTTGGACGATGGCGAGGATAACCACGTGGGCAAGTGGCATAAAGGTTTAGCGTGAGGGATGGGAGCGTGGGAAGTCAAGAGGCATCAGAGGGTGCGGCTGTCGCCCCCTGGTGGAGGTGGCGCATTTCGATCTCAGTATCCGCCGCCAGTGTGAGTTGCTGGGCGTAAACCGGGCCGGCCTCTACTATGAGCCGCGCCGGGAGAGCGAAGAAAACCTACGGCTGATGCGTTTGCTCGACGAGCAATACACGCGGACGCCGTTCTACGGGAGGCGGCGGATGCGGGCCTGGTTGCACGACCAGGGCTACGAGGTGAATCCCAAGCGGGTAGCGCGTTTGATGGAACTGATCGGGATCGCGGCGATTTATCCGAAGCCCAAGCTGAGCGTGCCGGGCGAAAGCCACAAGATCTATCCGTATCGGCTCGAGAACGTCGAGGTGAATGGTGTGAACCAGCTATGGAGCACGGACATCACGAACATTCGGAGGGCGTGCGGGTTCGTGTACCTAGGCTGCTGTCTCTGAACTCTATTTACTAACGCCAGAGAAAGCGGCATACTTGGGTATGCCATTGCCTCCGGCCCCGAAAATCGAGATGACCGATCGCGAGCGAAGACGACTATCGGAGATCAGCGACAATCGTGGCACGCCGAAGGGTATCGCACTGCGCGTGGAGATCGTGTTGGGCGCGGCGCGAGGGATTGCCAACCGCGTTCTCGCGCGCACCCTGGAGACATCCGTTCCCACCGTGCTGTTGTGG
>DATGKM010000128.1:0-9299 GCA_035294665.1 Bryobacteraceae bacterium
CCGGTCGGCCACGCCCACCACCGCCGCTTCGGCGACTTCCTCCTGTTCCTGAAGGAACTCTTCGATTTCGCGCGGGTAGATGTTGAAGCCGCCAGAAATGATCAGATCGCTGCGCCGGCCGCAGAGCCTGTAATAGCCGTCCGGCTCGCGGATGGCGAGATCGCCGGTGCGGAACCAGCCGTCGCGAAAAGCCGCCGCGGTCGCTTCCGGCCGCCGCCAATAACCAGCGAAAACATTCGGGCCTTTCAGATGGACTTCACCCGCCGCGCCATCCGGCACCGGCCGGCCTTCGGCATCGAGCAGGCGCACGGAGACGCCCGGCAGGGGCAGGCCCACGCTACCCGGCCGCCGCTCGCCCAGGTACGGGTTAGAGAGGTTCATAAAGGTCTCGCTCATGCCGTACCGCTCCAGAATGGTGTGGCCGAATTTGGCGCGGAACTCTTCCAGCACCTGCGCGGGCAGCGCCGCCGAACCCGAAACAAACAGCCGCATGAAACCGCCGATCTCGCGCGCCTGCTCCGCCGGAAAATCGAGCAAGCGAACATAAACGGTCGGCACGCCGAAAAACAGCGTCGGCCGGAAATCCAGGAATGTTTCCGCCGCCGTTTGCCTGTCGAAGCGCTCCAGCAGGCGCATGCGGCAGCCGCTCAGCAGCCATGTGTGCAGGCCGTTGCCGAGGCCGTGCACATGGAATAACGGCAGCGCCAGCAGGAACCGGTCGCCGCCGGTGATTTGCCAGCACGCCGCCAGGTTCAGCGCGTTGACGGCGAAATTGTTGTGCGTGAGCACGGCGCCTTTGGATGTGCCGGTGGTGCCGGAGGTATAAATGATGCCCACCGGATCGTCGCCATCGATTACCGTGGGCGGCCGTTCATCCGGTTCCGCTTCCGCCTCCGCCAGCAACTCCGCCGGGGCCCACAGCGGCACGGGCGAGTCCAGACTCGCGGCCGTTACCAGCGCCACGGGCTCAGCGTCGCCCAAAATGTGCGCCATCTCGCGATCCCTGTAAAGAATATTGATGGGCACGAAAATCGCCCCCAGCTTGGCGCACGCCAGGTACAGGTCGATAATCTCGACGCAATTGGCCAGGTAAACACAGAGCCGCCCACCCGGCCGCAACCCGCGCCGCGCCAGCAGTTGCGCCAGCCGGTTGCTGCGCGAGTCGATTTCGCCGAAGGTGAACGTGCGCCCGGCGAACTCGAGCCCGATCTGGTCGCGCCGCCCTACCAGCGAGAAATCGAAAAGATTCAGCAGGTTCAAACTCTTCAGTGTACTAATTACGCCCGGCTCCCGTCCGGCCCGCCGATCAGCTCGGGCTGCCGGTGAGCACCACGCACGTGCTCTCTTCCGGGGTTGCCGGAACCATGGCCGCCAACCATTCGGGCTTGCAATGGAGCACGGTGCGCAGCCTGGCCATGGCCTGGGTCTTGACCCTGCGTGCGGCCATGATTCTTTCGGCGTTTTTGTTCTGGGTGTTCCGCCAGTTCATGCACTGAGGCGTTGCCTCGGCCGCCCTCCGCCTGTGATATACTCCCCAACACCTTTTCTCGGGGAGGCACGCCGTGCAAACCAGAACGTCGCTCGCTTCGGCCCTCGTGAGCTTGCTTGCCATCGCCGCCGCTGCCTGGGCGCATCATTCTCCCTCGGCCGAATTCGATATGGCCAAGCGCGTCAGCCTGACCGGCACACTGACCAAGATCGATTGGGTGAACCCGCACATCGTCGCCTTCTTAGAAGCCAAAGGCGCCGATGGCGCCACGGAAAACTGGCGCATGGAAAGCAATCCGCCCGCCTGGTTCCGCCGCGTGGGCGTGAGCCGCAACGATCTCGCCAAGGGCATCGGCCAGACTGTCACCGTGGAGGGCAATCGCGCCAAGGACGGAAATCTGTACATGTACATGCTCAAGATCACGTTTGCCGATGGCAGCTCGCTCGAACTGGTGAACAACGCGGTCACCGAAGCTTCCACGCAATAACCAGCACGAAATAAAACCAGGAGGTAGGCCATGAACTATCGTTTGCCGGCAGCCGGCGCCGCCGTTGTATTCGCACTTTGCGCGGCGGCCCCGCTCGCCGCGCAGGATAAAGCCGCGAAACCGCAAATCGCGCCGCGCCCGCTGCGCGCGCCCGATGGCCATCCCAATCTGGATGGCATCTGGGCGTTTGCCATCGATCTGCCGCCCGCGGCATTGAAGAAACAAACCGCCAGCGGCGTGGCCGTGGAACGCGTCGATCAGAGTTCGCGGCAGGACGCTACGAACGTCCCCGGCGCGCTCCCTTCCACGCCCGCTCCCGCGTATAAACCGGAATTTCAGGCGAAAGTGAAATACCTGTTCGACCACGAGAGCAAAGAAGACCCGGTCTTCTATTGCGGGAAACCGGGTGTGCCGCGCATCGGCTCGCCCCGCCGCATCGTCCAGCTTCCGGGCGAGATGATCTTCCTCTATGAAGATATTTCGGGCGATCCCTGGCGCATCATACCCACCGATGGCCGGCCCCACCTGGCCGACGCCAGTCCCTCCGCCTACGGCGATTCCGTTGGCCATTGGGAAGGCGACAAACTGGTGGTGGACGTGACCAATTTTGCCGAGGATGGCTGGTTCGGCGAAGGCGGCTATTTTCACTCCGACGCCATGCGCGTAACGGAACGCTTCTGGCGTGTGGGCCAGAATCTGGCCTATCAATTCACGGTGGAGGATCCGAAAGTTCTGGCCGCGCCCTGGACCGCGCCGCCCCGGCTGGTGAAGCCTTCCAACGAGCCTCTTGAAGAATCGCCCAAGTGTGTCGAAGCCGACGGGAAACTGCTGCTCAATAGCGACCACCACGGCCAACGCTAAGCCCCGCTTTTTCGCATAGAATCTTTATGAAAGCCCGTGTACCGGCAGGCGCCGGACGCCGGCTTGCGAAAACCCGAACCATGGAGAGAAATCAGCCATGAAAGCGTTGCGCCATCTCTGCTTTGCCGGCCTGCTTGCCGCGCTGGCCGCCATTGCCGCCGGACCCTCCGCGGGCCCCACCACGTTGAAAGGAGTGATTATCGATAAGGCCTGTTCGTCGAAGGCCGAAGTGCGGCTGCTGCCCACCGGCATCGAAGGCGGCATGATCGTAGCCGAAGCTCACACCCGCGAATGCGCCCTCATGCCCGCGTGCGAGAAGAGCGGCTACGGCATTTTCACCTGGGACCAGAAGTTTGTGGCGTTCGATTCCGCCGGCAATCACAAGGCACTGGCGGCCATTAAGGCGTCCAAAAAGCTCGACGATTTTGAAGCCGAAGTGACCGGGTTCGTGCAGGGCGACACCATTAAGGTGGAAAGCATCAAGCTGACGCAGTAAGCGCGCGGCCAGCCGCGCTACTTCGTTTCGGCTCGGCCGAAAAAGCGGACCCGCACCACGAAGTGGCGGCCTTCGTCGCCGAGGAACTGGAGGTAGTTGTTGGCGCCGATGGTGTTGCCGACGGCCGTGGGGTTGCGCGAGCCGGTGAGATTGACCACGCCGCCGCGGAGCGCGAACCGGTAGTGGTGAAACGTAAGCATGCGCTCGATGGCAAAGTCCAGGTCGAAATTGAAGGGGAAGCGGTAGGAATCGACAGGGCCGGTAATGATGCCGGTCTGCTGCTGGACGGAAAAGGGGAACCCGCTGCGGGCATCGGCGAGGAGAGATACAGCCCAATTCTTCCAGGGAAGCGGCAGGTAAGCCCAGCCGACAAAACGGTTGGGGGCATCCCAGGGCACAGGCACGGCCGCGGGAACGATGGCGAGCGGTTCGGCGGTGTAGTTGTTGAGCACGGCGTTCGATCGCGCGCTCGAGCGGGTGTAGGAGGCCATCCACTCATATTGACCCGAAAAGGTTTTGTGAACCGTGAACTGGACGGAATCGTAATTGTCCCGGCGGAGATTGGCGAGTTGGTAGATTCCCGGCGCGCTGCCGTTGGGCAGCGGCAGCAGCGAGGGAGGCGCATCGGGAGCGAGCAAATTGACGAAATCGAAGCCCTCGGTTCCCCGGCGGCGCAGGTATTTGATGCCGGCGGAGAGATGCGCGGAGAATTCATGGTCGGCGGCCAGGGTCCAGTTGCTGGCGCGGGGCAGCTTCAGGCCGGAACCGGGGACGAAAGTGGTGGGCACGGGCGGGCCGGCGGGCAGGCCGGCCGCGTTATATTCCGTGGTGAGCGCGGTCTGATCGTAGAGCCGGCCGAAGGGATCGAGGGGCACGGCATCGTGCGTAATCGAGTAGCCGCCCGCCAGACGCGTGCGATGATCGCGGAAGGGCGACCACGTGAATGCGATGCGGGGAGAAACAGCGCCGGCCGCGACGAGCTGATCCCAATCGCCGCGCGCGCCCAGATCGATTTGCAGCCGCCGGGCGATGCGCCAGCTATCGAGCACCCACGCCGCCATTTCCGTGTCGTGCACGAGCACCATGCCTGAGCCGGTGAAGGTCGTTTGTGAAAGCAACTGGTTGGAAAAGCCGATCAGTTCATATCCAGTGCGCTGGAAATTGGCGGTGTAGTAGAGCGAATCGCCGTCCCCGCCGGCTTCGATCTGATGCGATCCCGCCAGGTTGAATTTTGGCGCGTACCAATGGACGAGGCCCTGGTCGCGCGAGCGGTCCTGGTGGCCGGTCACGAAGTAATTGCCCATGCGGCCTGCCGGAGAGAACACGTAAAGGCTATCGCCTTGCGGGACCTGGCTGCCGGTGAATTCATTGTGGGCGTAGCCGAACTCGATGAGGGAGCGCGGGCTGAGGTAGACCTGGTCTTTGATGCTGCCGAAGTATTCGCGCGTGTCCACGGTTTGGGTGGTGGAGATGGGGTCCAAAGGCCCGAGGCCGAGACGGTTCTCGTTATCGATGGTGATCAGGAAATCGGTATAGAGAATATTGGTTGGCGAGAGGTTCACCTGGGTATGGAACAGGTTGCTGGTGGCGAGGCCGCTGCGGGTGTTCTGGCCCGCGGGCAGGCCGGTGATGAGGGAATTGGTGTAGGCGAAGTTGACCGTATCGGAAAACCAGGCGCGGCCGCGCGCGATCGGTCCGGAGACGCCCACGCGCGGATACCAGTTGCCCAGAACCTGGCCTTGTTTGAAATCGGCGCCGGGGATGAAGTCGGTGGCGGTATAGTGGAATGCGTCCGTGCCGTTATCGGTTTGGATGTTGAGCACGCCCGCCGTGCCTTTGCCGAATTGCGGGGAATAGCGGCCGGAGGCGAAATCCACGGAACGGATGCCTTCTACGGCGAGGGTTGTGTTAAAGCCGCCGGATAACGGATCGCTGATGTTGAAACCGTTGAGCTGGTACTGAACCTGGTTTCCGGAGGAGCCATCGAAATGCAGACCTCCGGTAGGGTCCATCAGCACGCCGGGCATGAGCAGCAGGCCTTGGCTGAAGCTGTGGCTGTTCTGGTAAAGGATATCGTTGATTTCCGTGCCGCTGAGCTGCTCCTGGTTTTGGGTCTGCGCGATATCGACCGGAGAGGGCTGCCCGCTGACATCCACCGATTGAAAAACTTCGCGGACGGGGGCCAGGTTCAGCGTGAGTTCGAGCGCGGCCTCCAGGTGCACGCGGCGGTCTTTCAGTTGGTAATAGCCCTGGCGCTCCACGTCTACGAGGTAGTCGCCGCGCACGGGGAGAGAGATGGAGTAAGCCCCTTCGGGATCGGTTTGCGCCTGCCACGGCCCGCCGGAAATGGAATCAAATGCGGGCCGCACCGTAACGCGGGCGCCCGCTACGGGGGCGGAATTTTCGTCCCGGACAAATCCGCGCAGTGGGATATCAGCGGCGTGAAGAAGCGGCGCGGCCACGAAAGATAAAAACAAAACCGCGGGACACCGGCGGGAAAGCCGGCAAGTTTGACACATAGAGACACCCTGAGGACCAACTATTTTCCCACTATTGCGGGCACCAGGCCCACTGTGCCCCAATCGCTCAGTGTGGTCGCGCGGCCCGTGGTGTCTACGATCTCGAAACGGACGTTATTGTCTTTTACTTCGACCAGTGTGTGGCCAAAGAACCAGCCGTCCTCGTAACGGCCCGAAAGCCGAAGATGCCCGCCCGCGCTGGCTAGCGAGATGTAAGTGACGCCATTTAGTTCGATGTGGATCATCTGATGGACGTGGCCGGCGACGATATACTGCACGTGAAACCGCTTCGCCAGCCGATGCAGCGGGAAATCGGGATTTCCCAGGCCCGCATTCAAGAGCCAGGACGGGCGGTGGGACACGATGAATTTCAACGGCTGAGCCGCGTGTTGGGTAAGATCGTTTTCCAGATACGCGAGCTCGGCGGCGGGCATTTCGCGGGAGCGGCTGTTATCGAGAATCGTGAAATGCGCCTGGGCGTAATCGAAGCTGTAGTGGAGCGGATGGCGGGCGTACTGGCGGAACAGTTGGGCCGAGAGCGCCGACCACACGTCGTGATTGCCGGGCGTGAGGTAAAGCGGAATGCGGCGATAAGGGCGCAGTTCCGCCAGGATTTCCTGCCATTCCCGTGCCGCCGTGGAATCGTTTAGGCCCTGAATGGTATCGCCGGCGCTAACGACGAAAGCGGGATGTTCTCGCGCGATTTGCCGCCAGACTTGTTCGTAGATGCCGGCCTGCGGTTCGCCCGTGCGGTCGCCCAGAAGGACGAAGCGGAAATCGGCGGCGTGGGCGGCCGCAAGCAGCGAGAGTACGGCCGCAATTGCCGCGGCGCGCAACAGGTATCGCAACTAATCCCCCGAGGGGATAATACCGGCCGCTTCGTCAGAGGCGGGCCGGCTCATGGTTTGGCCTCGGGTCTTTTGACGTCGCGCTTCAGGCGGTTGACGATTTCGACGGCGCTGCGATCCATTTGGGAACTGCCGGTCCCTTTCGGGGCTTCGTAGATGGACCAGAGCACCTGTTTCGATTTGCGGTCCACCAGGAAGATCGTTCCCTTTCCGCGGCCGAAAGAAGAATTGGCGGCCGGGTCTGAGAGCTTATTGGCGGTTTCGGAAAACAGCGGCACCACCGGTTGCTCGGACTGGCGATTCGGGCCCGTGGGAGCCTGCGTGGTGGCCGGCTCGCTCGGGGCGGGCTTCTCCTTGGGCGGAGGAGGAGCATAGAGATCCTCGAGCTTTTCTTCGAAAGCCGCGCCGATGCGGTCGGTAAACACCGCGTCGGCCAGCTTAGGATCGGTGACTACTTGAAAGATGTGCTCGCTGGTGAGACGGTTCGCCAGGTATTGATCGAGCGCCCCGCCCATGGGCAAAAGGTACACGGAGTGAATACCGGTAAGATCCGCCGCCCTGATGGAAAACGAAACGCCCGGAAGAGAAATCCCGATAAAAGCCAACGTAACGAGAACCAGAACCCGCTTCATTGTTACCATGATAAGCGTTTTCCCTCATGTATAAAGGCCAGAGCATTACGGTGATCGTGCCGTGCCTGAACGAGGAACAAGGCATCGAGCAGGTGCTGCGCGCCATGCCGGATTTTGTGGACGAAGTGATCGTGGTGGATAACGCTTCCACCGACCGGACCAGCGAAGTGGCGGCCTCGCTAGGCGCCAAGGTGATTCACGAAGAAGTGCGCGGCTACGGGCGCAGCTACAAGCGCGGCTTCACGCAAGCGACCGGGGACCTGATTGTCACCCTGGATGGCGACCACAGCTATCCGGTGGATGCGTTGTCCTATCTTCTGGAGGCCTTTCTGCACCTGGAAGCGGACTTTTTAAACGCGTCGCGATTCCCGGTTCGCGACCGGCACGCGATGAGTCTAAAGCACCGCTTCGGCAACCTGGTTCTCTCGATCGTCATGTCGCTGCTGTTTTTCCGTTGGGTGAGCGATTCCCAATCGGGCATGTGGGTTTTCCGCCGCGCCATTCTGAAGCACATGAAGCTCGAGTCCGACGGCATGGCCTTCTCGGAGGAAATTAAGATCGAGGCCCTGCGCAACCCGCATATCCGGTTCCGCGAGATCTCCATTCAGTACTCGTCCCGTCTCGGCGAAAAAAAGCTCAATCCCTGGCGGGATGGCTTTCGCAACCTGAGTTTCCTGCTGAAGAAGAGGTTCCTGCGCTAAGAGCCGGGTCACACCTCGACGGCCGTCCAGCGCCCTGCCTCCGCGCCCTCGACGCCGCCCAAATCGCCTCGCGACGCCGCGCAAGGATCGCCTCCGCATCCGGAGCCGCCATCACAACCGCTTCCATGTGTTTGCAAAACTCCGGCTCTCCGCTGGCGGCCCGCAGCTCGGCCAGAAACGGTTGAACCTTACTAAATGTGTTTTCAGCCTTCGCCTCCATGTCGAACCGATCGGTAGAACGAACACGGTTGCGCGGCACATGCACCGATTATTTCACCCTTTGGAATAGCACGTTCTATGGCCACCGTTGGCAGGCATTGTCTACGGCTTCCGAATGCTCTTGAAAAAGCCGGGGTTCACGATCGTCGCGGCATTGTCGCTGGCACTGGGCATCGGCGCGAACACCCTCATTTTCAACCTGATCGATACCACGCTGCTCCGTCCCCTGCCCTACGCGGACCCGGACCGGCTGGTCGAAATCTGGCAGGTGCCCAAGGACCATCAGGATCAGCGGAATTGGGTCACTGCCTACAATCTGCTGGCATTTCGCGAACACGCGAAATCCTTTTCAGCCATGGGCGGCACGCCCGAGTCCAGGCGAGCACCGGCGCAGCTCCACGCCGCCGGCAACGGATTTTCTGTGGATTCGGAGGTTAGAAACCCTTGAAATTCCTGGCGGAGAGGGGGGGATTCGAACCCCCGGTAGAGGTTTAGGCCCCTACGACGGTTTAGCAAACCGCTGCTTTCGACCACTCAGCCACCTCTCCGGTTTGATTACGCCTGATTTCGGCGCACGAAGGGTCGATGTGCTCTTATTATACTGCGATTTTCTCGACGGCCATGATAATTGCAGGGACGCTTAGCTCAGCGGTTAGAAAACGCCGACATGGCAAGGGGCATGCTGCGGTACCGCGTCAAACTACCAACAGCACCATATGCTGGTGGAGTTCCCTGACGTCCCTGAAGCACATACCTTCCGGGAGGACGAGGTGCTCATGCAGACAGTGGACGCGCCAGTCTGCTGTCTCTAAACTCTATTTACTAACGCCAGAGAAAGCGGCATACTTGGGTATGCCATTGCCTCCGGCCCCGAAAATCGAGATGACCGATCGCGAGGGAAGGCGGCTATCGGAGATCAGCGACAATCGTGGCACGCCGAAGGGTATCGCACTGCGCGTGGAGATCGTGTTGGGCGCGGCGCGAGGGATTGCCAACCGCGTTCTCGCGCGCACCCTGGAGACATCCGTTCCCACCGTGCTGTTGTGG
>DATGKM010000129.1:0-14525 GCA_035294665.1 Bryobacteraceae bacterium
CCACAAATCGGGTGACAGTGAGCCGGTATTAGCCGGGCTCCCCAACCGGCGGGCTTGCGCGCTCCACACGGTTTCGGCGGAAAAAACATCCAGCCCCTTTCACCGGATGCTCCGAAGCGCAATCGGAACCCTGCCCGGCTACTCATGGCCGCCGCACCTCTATCGCGAAAATCCAGGATAGCACGAGGGAGGGTGGGAGGCTGGAGGAAAGCGAGTGAGGACGAGTGGGTCGACCGCACGGGGGAAGCTGGGGGTCAGGATCATGAAAAAAGGCGATGGCGGGCAGCGGTTTGCCCCGGCTTCAAAATCAAGTGAGAATAGGCAAATGATCGCCACCCAAAATCTGGCTGCTCATTTTATTGGAGGCGCCTGGCAGAGCGGCGGCTCGCGTGATCTGCGCGAGGTCTGGAATCCGGCCACTTCAGAAGTTCTGGCCACCATCGCGATGGCCGAAGGCGGCGAGGTGGATGCCGCGGTGGCCGCCGCCCGGGAGGCATTTCCTGCCTGGCGCCGCACCCCTCCGCAGGACCGCATCCAATTTCTGTTCCGGTTCCGGCGACTCCTGGAGGAAAACTTCGAAGAGATTGCGCGGCTGACCACCCAGGAAAACGGCAAGACACTGGGGGAATCGAAAGCCGAATTGCAGCGCGGTATCGAGAATATCGAAGTAGCCTGCGGCATTCCTACACTGATGCAAGGCTACAACCTCGAAGACGTGGCCGCCGGCATCGATGAAACCATGATTCGCCAGCCGCTGGGAGTGGTGGCCGCGATTACGCCCTTCAACTTCCCGGCGATGATTCCGCTTTGGTTCCTGCCGTATGCGGTGGCGTGCGGAAACACCTTTATTCTGAAGCCTTCCGAAAGGGTGCCGCTCACCGCGCGGCGATTGTTTGAGCTGCTGGAGGAAACCGGCATTCCGAAAGGGGTAGCGAACCTGGTGGTGGGCGCCAAGCCGGCCGTGGATGGGCTGCTCCATCATCCGGACGTGCGCGCCATCAGCTTCGTCGGCTCGACGGCGGTAGCGAAGTACATCTACGCGGAAGGCGCGGCGCACGGAAAGCGTGTGCAGTGCCAGGGCGGGGCCAAAAATCACGTGGTGATTCTTCCCGATGCGGATTTGGAAATGACCGCGCGGATTGTCAGCGACAGCGCTTTTGGCTGCGCCGGACAGCGGTGCCTGGCGGTATCGACGGCCATTGCCGTAGGCGATGCCGCCCGGAGTTTCACGGATGCCATCCTCGCACAGGCAGCATCCCTGCGCGTGGGCAATGGTCTGGAGGCCGGCGTACAGATGGGTCCGGTGATTTCTCAAGCCAGCAAGACGCGGATCGAATGCCTGATCGAGAGCGGTATCAGCGGCGGCGGCAAGGCGCTGCTCGATGGCCGCAAGCACGATTTGGCCAGAGGGAGCTTTCTGAAGCCCACCGTGCTCACGGGCATTCCCGCGTCGCACGAACTGGCCGGCACGGAAATCTTCGGGCCAGTGCTCACGGTGCATCAGGCCGGGGACCTGGACGAAGCCTTGGCGATTTTGGGACAAAGCCAATACGGGAATGCCGCTTCGATCTTCACCTCGAGCGGCGCCGCGGCGCGGAAGTTCCGCTACGAAGCCCCCACCGGCAATGTCGGTGTGAATATCGGAGTGGCCGCTCCCATGGCTTACTTCCCCTTCAGTGGCTGGAAAGATAGCTTCCTCGGCGTGCTCCACGGACAGGGCCGCGACGCGGTCGAGTTCTACACCGATAAGAAAGTGGTCATCGAGCGCTGGCCCAAGGAGTGGTCACGCAAGTTCTGAGCAGTCAATCGCAGGATGCTCGAATACGGGCGAGTTGGTCTAAGAGGTCCGGTCGTCTTTTAGTCCGGCTAACTGAATCCTTCAGGTGGGATTCGGTGTAGCCGCAGTCCAATGCAGTTTGGCCTTGCCGGATCACGATAAATCTCGTATCGCGTTGATCGGTGTCGCGGCCGCTCGCGACTCGCCCCAATGCTGCACCGCGAAACCGCCGAAGCGCCTGCCCCACCCAGATCTAGCGCGATGTGCACGGGGTCGGATGCCACTTCGAGCCGTCCTTCTCCAGTTTGAAGTGCGTGCTGGTGATGAAGGGCTGCTGGAGGTACTGCGGATCGTCCACTATGGTGGTGACAATCAGCCAGGAATCGCCGTTGTCTTCATGTGTGCGGTCGTAAAACTCGGTTAAGTTGGCATTGGCGCTATACGGGACGCCGTTTTTGCGTAGATAGCCGGCGCGCATATTCGTGGTGACTACTTTGAGTGAGCCCGCGCGCATTTCCCGAGCGGCGCCGGCCCGCCCGCGTCCCTCGCTGCCTTCCCAGGATGCCACCGAGTAGCCCTGCCAACTCGGCTCGCCGCCGGCTTTAGAGTTCGCGCCGAAATGGAACAGACGCGTCTGTGTGCCGGCGTCGGTTTCCACCTTCAACGTGTTGTCGTCCTGCCAGGTGATATGCAGCCGTCCCGGCACGCGCATGAGGGCGGCCGCGCCGTACGATTTGCACTGCAACCCGGCGGCTTCGTCCTTTGCCGGGTCCCACATATCGGCCACTCTGCGCCCCTCACGGTTGAGCGGCACGCTGGCATAGTCGCCTTTACGGGGCGTAACCATGCGCCAGCGCCAGTCTTCGGTCACGACCGATACCCAATAGCCGGTGATATCGACCCTGGCGGACTCGCGCGCGGACAGAGGGCGCTCGGGGGCAGGCGCCGTATTTCCGCGGCCCGGCTGTGCGTACGCGGCCATTCCGAGCGAGGCCGCCCAACCCGCCATGGCAATGCGCGCGCCAAGCGCCCGTGCTCCGAACATCCGTGTTTCAAACATGGGGTTCATTGTATACTGTGCGCAACCGCTATGCGTACCTACGTTGTGCTGCTTTTGCCGGCTCTGTTCGCCGCCAGCGCGCTGGCCGATGGCGCGCGCGGCACGCTGGCCGGAAACGTGACCGATCCGGATGGCAAAGCCGTCTCCGACGCCCCCGTGCAGGCCACGAACGTGGAGACCGGCCAGATCTACAAGACCAACCATACGCCGGGAGGCCGGTTTACGCTGGAGGACTTGCCGCCCGGAATGTACGACGTCACGGTCGCCATTCCCGGGCTGAGCGCTTACCGGCGCAAAGACGTCAGCGTGGAATCGCTCAAAACCGCGCGCCTGGACATCCGCCTGGAATACAGCTCGCAACTGAGCACGCTGGGCGAGGACCCGAAATCGCTGGCGGCGGATCTGCGTAAGCACGCTCCGCCAACCGGTCCGGCGCCACGTACGGTTGAGGGCAAGCCCGATCTTTCCGGGATCTGGTGGTCGCCCATGGATGTCGATCCAGGTAAGCCCGAATTCCTGCCGAAGGCCCTGGCGATTGCCAAACAGCGCATGGACAACAACCGCAAAGACAGCCCGCAATCGCACTGCCTGCCGGGCGCCGCGCTGCGCATCGGGCCGTTGTACGAAACGGTGCAGAGCCGCGATCTGCTGGTGATTATTTCGGATGACGATTATCCCGGATTTCACCAGATTTACCTGGATGGCCGCGCGCATCCCAAAGACCTGAACCCGGCTTGGTATGGCCACAACATCGGCCACTGGGAGGGGGACACGCTAGTGGTGGACCGGGTGGGCTTCGACGACCGCGTCTGGCTCGATCAAGGCGGCCATCCGCACTCCAGCCAACTGCACATTATCGAGCGCTACCGCCGCCCGGATTACGGCCACCTCGAGACGGTGATTACGGTGGACGATCCGGGTATCCTGGCGAAGCCTTGGACGATGGTGCGCATGTCCGAACTTGCGCCTACCGAAGAGATCCACGAGTTCATCTGCAACGAAAACGAGCGTGACGTGCAGCATTTGATTGGGAAGTAGCCGCAACCGAAGGTTTACATGCTATTACGAATTTTTACCCGCTCCTCGGCGGCTCCGTGCCAGAATTAGGTTCAGCGATGTCATGGTTTTCGCCGGAACCGCTGGCTGTGGGAACGCCCGCGCCGGATTTTGCTCTGGCTGACGAATCGGGCCGCGTGGTGAGGCTTTCGGCTTTGCGCGGGCGCAATGTGGTGCTGGTGTTCTATCCGGGAGACGAGACACCGGGCTGCACCCGCCAGCTTTGTCAATTCCGCGATTCCTGGGAGGATGCCCGCGCGCGCGGCGTCGAAGTGTTTGGCGTCAATCCGCAGGACGCGGCAAAACATGCCAGGTTCCGCGGCAAGTTCCAGTTTCCTTTTGCGCTATTGGTGGATAAAGGGCGGCAAGTGGCGAAGTTGTACAACGCGAATGGCCTGATCGTGAAGCGGACGGTTTACCTGATAGGCCCGGATGGGACCATCCGATTTGGAAAGCGCGGCATGCCGGCGCCCTCCGAGGTGCTTGCCGCGGCTGCCCCCGTGGAGTAATGCTATGAAGCTAAGCGGAGCTCGAATCGCTTTCCTGCTCGCCCCATTGCTTCCGGCGCTCGCCGGCACTCTGCCCCGGTTTTCTTTCACCGACGCAGCCGGCCGGGTACACACGCGCGCGGAATGGAACGGAAAACATGCCATCGTATTTTTGTTTGTGAGCACCGATTGCCCGCTGAGCAACCGTTATGTGCCGGAGATGAACCGCATGGCGGGCACTTACGGCGCGCGCGGTGTGGCATTCTATGCCGTGCAGGGCGATGCCACGGTGGCGCTGGATGCCGTGCGGGCTCACGTAAAAGAATTCGGCTACACGTTTCCTTATCTGCTCGACCCCGAAGAATCGCTCGCCACGTACACCGGCGCGAAGGCCACGCCCGAAGCCGCCGTGCTTTCGCCGTCCGGCGACCTGCTTTACCTGGGCCGGATCGATAATCGCCTGGAAGACTTCGGCCAGGAGCGCGTGCAGGTGACGGAATTCGACCTGCGCGACGCGCTTGAGGCCGTGCTGGCCGGGAAACCGGTTCCCCATCCCCGAACCAAGGCGCTGGGATGCTCCATCGTGAGGAAAAAATGAAGCTGCTGGGTCTGTTTGCCGGCTTTCTCTTCGCTCTTTCGGGCGCCGCGGCGGTGGCGGCCACGCCCACATACAACCAGGAGATTGCGCCCATCCTGTATCAAAACTGCGCGGGCTGCCACCGCCCCGGCGAAGTTGCGCCTTTTTCGCTGCTCACGTATGAGGATGCCGCGAAGCGCGCCGCGCTGATTGCGACGATCACGCAGAAGCGCGTGATGCCGCCCTGGAAAGCGGAACCGGGCTACGGCAATTTTCGTGACGCGCGCCGCCTGAGCGATGAGCAGATCGCGCTGATCGGGCAGTGGGCGGCCAGCGGCGCACCCGAAGGAGAGGGACCAAAACCCGTGCCGCCCAAGTTCACCGAAGGCTGGCAGCTTGGGAAGCCCGATCGCGTGGTTACGATTCCCACAAAGTTCTCGGTGCCCGCCGGGGGGCCGGATGTCTACCGCTGCTTCGTGATTTCTTTGAACCTGGATCGGGACACGTACATTGGCGCGATGGAATTCCGCGCCGATAGCCGCCGCACGGTCCACCATGCCCTGGTCTTCGCGGATCCCATGGGACAGGGGCGCAAACTGGCCGCGGGTTCGCCGGATGGCGGTTATAACTGCTTTGGCGGGCCGGGCTTCCTGGGCGGCCTGGTTGCGGGTTGGGCGCCGGGAATCACCCCGCGCAAGCCCACACCCGGCTTCGCTACTGTACTGCGCAAAGGCACGGACCTGGTGGTGCAGATCCACTATCATCCTTCCGGCGCGCCCGCTCAGGATCAATCTTCGCTCGGCCTGTTTTACACCCAAGCGCCCACCCGCGGCCGTGCCTTATTTCTCGTCAACGACCGGGATATCGATATTCCGGCCGGCGATTCGCATTATGTAATCAAGGCCTCGCGTACGCTGCCGCAAGATGCGGAGGTGGTGGGCATCACGCCGCATGCCCATTACCTCTGCAAGGACATGAAGGTGAACGCGTACCTGCCCGACGGGTCGGTGAAGCCGCTGATCTGGATTAAGGACTGGGATTTCAACTGGCAGGGCGCCTACACCTACGCGGATCCGGTAAAGCTGCCCAAAGGCACGCGGGTGGAGCTGCAGTACACCTACGACAACTCCGACAAAAACCCCCGGAACCCGGCGCACCCGCCGGTGCGCGTGACTTGGGGCGAGCAGACTACGAACGAAATGGGACTAGCCTTCTTAGTGCTGGCATTTCCCACTCCGGCCGATGCGCTCTCATTCCAGCGGGCAGCGTTTTTCGAGCGATGATCGCCCGGCTCTGGCTGATCCGCCATGGGGAAACCGAGTGGAGCCGGTCGGGCGCGCACACTGGCCGCACGGATTTGCCGTTGACGGAGCACGGCCGGGAGCGCGCCCAAGCGCTCGGCAAGCTGCTCCGGGGCCGGCCGTTCGCGCAGGTGCTCTCCAGCCCTTTGGCGCGCGCCCGCGAAACGTGCCGCCTGGCAGGCTACGGCGATGTAATGCGGATCGAGCCGAACCTGCGCGAATGGGATTACGGCGATTACGAAGGCCTCTCGACCGCGCAGATCCGCGAGCAGCGCCCGGACTGGTCGCTGTGGGTGGATGGCGTGCTTAACGGCGAAACGGTGGAGCAGGTGGGCGAGCGCGCCCGCGCCGTGATTCAATGCGCCACGAGCGGCGCCGGGGATGCCGCTTTATTCGCACACGGCCATATTCTGCGGATTCTGGCGGCATGCTGGCTGGGCCTGGCTCCAGCGAATGGGCGGTTACTGGGGCTCGATACGGCGTCCATCAGCATTCTTGGTTATGAGCGCGATACGCGCGTAATTAGGCTTTGGAACGCCGTGGCGGAGGGGCTGCCCGAAATCCGCTGACGAACCGGTTCCCGCGCACGACGAATCGCAGCGGCCAATCGGCGCAGTTAGTAATGCCGATACGCGACGTCACGTCGATCTCCACGCGGCGCGGTTCCTCGGGAGCGCGCACCACGAGCGCTCCGCGCGTGAGATCCGCCCCGTTGTGCGCGCGGGTGATCCCCATCGCCAGCGCCAGTTTTCCGGGGCCGCTTGCCAGGTCTTCGATTCGCCTGGCGGCGGCCCTCCTTTGCTGCATCAGCTCTAATCCCGCCAGCGGCTCCAGCGCGCGGATCAGCACGCAGCCCGGCTTGCCTTCCGGCTCGGCGACGATGTTCAAGCATTCGTACATGCCGTAAATGAAGTAGACATAGGCGTGCCCGGGCGGGCCGAAAATTACGCGCGTCCGATCGGTGAGGCCGCGCGCGGAGTGCGCCGCCAAGTCGTCGCCGCCTAGGTAAGCTTCGGTTTCCACAATGATTCCGGCTGCGGGCCCGTGAACCAGAACTTTGCCCAAGAGGTCGCGCGCTACCTCGATGGTAGGCCGTTCGAAGAATTCTCGTTTGAGAATGGGCCCGAATGCCACGCTGTGCATGCTATCTACTGTAAGGCTAGGCTAGGATGTTGAGCATAAGTAGATCCTATCATCCGGTTATATGGTATATCGGTTCGAAATCTTAAATATCGCCATTCGGCGGTGCAAACACAACTCTCAGGGAATCAGCGGTTTCCGCAGAAAACTGTAGTGCCGGCGAAGATCCGCCGAAAACATCAATTTCAAATTGTCTGGAAATGATTGAAAATAAATGGCGGGGACGACGGGGCTCGAACCCGCGACCTCCGACGTGACAGGCCGGCGTTCTAACCAACTGAACTACGTCCCCGCATTGCCACGTGGATATTCCGATGCTAACACGCCGGTTCTCTCCGGCGCAAAACCGCTCTGCTATCGTGAAAGGCATGACCACGCGAGTGATTGCTCTTTCCGCGCTGCTTGCCGCAGCCCTGACCGGCGCGGACCGAAAGCCCACTCCGGAAGAAGCCCGCAAATTCATCAACGATGCGGAGCAAAAGTGGCTCCAGCTCAATATCGATTCGAGTCGCGCCGATTGGATTAAAGACACCTATATCACCGAAGACACGGAACTTCTGGCGGCCAAACTCGATCAGCGCGCGATTGACGCTGCGGTCGCGTACGCCAAACAGGCCGCTCGCTTCGATGGCCTGAAGCTCGATCCGGTCACCGCCCGCAAACTCAAGCTGTTGAAACTTTCGCTCACCCTGGCCACGCCCTCGGATCCCAAACAGAGCGAGGAACTCACGCAGATTGCCGCGCGAATGGAGGGCCTCTACGGGCAAGGCAAATATTGCCAACCGGCGGCATCCGGCGCGCAAAACTGCAAGGACCTGGAAGAGTTGAGCAAGACCATGGCCGAAAGCCGCGATGCGCATGAGTTGCTCGAGGCCTGGTCCGGATGGCACGCCATCGCTCCCCCGATGCGCCGGGATTTCGCCCGGTACGTGGAGTTGTCCAACAAGGGCGCGCAGCAACTCGGATTTGCGGACACCGGCGCGATGTGGAGCTCCAAATACGATATGCCCCCGGACGCTTTTTCCCGGGAGTTAGACCGTCTGTGGGAGCAGGTGCGTCCGCTTTATGTCTCCCTCCACGCCTACGTGCGCGCGCGCCTGCGCGCCAAATACGGCGACATTGTTCCCGTGAGCGGTCCTATTCCCGCGCATCTCCTGGGCAACATGTGGGCGCAGGATTGGGACAACATTTACCCGCTGCTCGCTCCCGCCGACTCCGACCCCGGCTACGATCTCACGGCCTTATTGAAACAGCACCACACGGATTGGAGACAGATGGTGAAATATGGCGAGAACTTCTTCGTGTCGCTGGGTTTCGCGCCACTGCCCCAGACCTTCTGGCAACGCTCCTTGTTTCAGAAGCCGCGCGACCGCGACGTGGTTTGCCATGCGAGCGCGTGGGACATAGACTACGCCGATGACTTGCGGTTGAAGGTGTGCCTCGATATCACAGGCGAAGATTTTCTCACCGTTCACCACGAGTTGGGCCACAACTTTTACCAGCGCGCTTACAGCCATCAGCCGCCGCTGTTCCGCGATTCCGCCAATGACGGCTTTCACGAGGCCATCGGCGATACTATCGCGCTTTCCGTCACGCCGGAGTACCTGGTGAAAATCGGCCTACTCGATAAGGCGCCGGATTCCTCCCGCGATATCGGTCTGCTGCTGCATAAAGCGCTCGACAAGATCGCCTTCCTGCCTTTTGGACTGATGATCGATCAGTGGCGCTGGAAGGTGTTTTCCGGCGAGATCCCGCCGGATAAATACAACGAGGCGTGGTGGCAATTGCGCGAAAAATATGAGGGCATTGCGCCGCCCGTAGCCCGTTCGGAGGTTGACTTCGATCCAGGCGCTAAATACCACGTCGCCGCGAATGTGCCCTACATGCGGTACTTTCTGGCCGATATTCTGCAATTCCAGTTTCACCGGGCGCTTTCGCAGGCGGCTGGGTGCACCGGACCCCTGCACCGCTGTTCCATTTTCGGTAACAAGACGGCGGGCGCGCGGCTCAATGCTATGCTCGAGATGGGTCAGAGCCAGCCATGGCAGGATGCGCTCGAAAAAATTGCCGGCACACGCGAAATGGATGCCAGCGCGATTCGCGATTATTTCGCGCCGCTCCAAAAATGGCTGGATGAGCAGAACCGGGGAAAACCGGTGGGCTGGTAATTTACAGAGCGTTTTCCAGCACGGCCGCCAATTTGCGCATGCCCTCGCGAATTTGCCCAGGTGTTGCCCGGCATCGGACGCGCGCACTTTCAGCGCCCCACCCAGTTCCCGCTCCACCGCCGCCACCAGCGCCTGTTGCCTCTCCGCATACAACGCGCGCATGCGCCGCACATGCCGGGCGAAGTGTCCTTCGGAGAGGAACTCCGCCGCCAAAAACTGTTCCAGCCCGGCGGAGGAGCGATTCGTCAGGGAGCGGGCGCGCGCAAATGTGTCCACGAGTTTTTCCGGCGCCACCAGGTATCCCAGGCGCAACCCCGGAAAAAGGGTTTTACTAAAACTGCCGGTATAGATCACGCGCCCGGCCTCATCGAGTCCCTGGAGAGAGGCTAGCGGCCTGCCGCGGTAGCGGAATTCGGAGTCGTAATCGTCTTCCACAATCCACGCGCCCCGATTCCGCGCCAACTCCAGCAGCGCCATCCGCCGCGGCAGGGGCATGATGATTCCCAGCGGATATTGGTGTGATGGCGATACGCAGATGAGCCGCGCGCGCGGAGCGCGCGCCATTCCCTCCTGTACACTGATGCCTTCCGCGTCGATCGGTACCGGCACGCAACAGACGCCCGCGGCTTGGAGCGCCCCGCGCACTCCCCCATAACCTGGATCTTCCACCCAGGCCGTATCGCCGGGATCGAGCAAAACCCGCGCCGTCAAATCGAATGCCTGCTGCGTGCCATCGGTCACAATCACCTGGTCGGCAGTGCAGCGCACCGCCCGCGCCAGGCGCAGATACTCCGCGATTGCCTCCCGCAACGGCCGGTAACCGGCGGGATCGCAATAGGAGAGCATGAACCAAGGCGCCTGCCGTACGATCCGCGCGGCCATGCGCGCCCACAGCGTGCGCGGAAACTCGTCCAGAGCGGGTATACCTGGAAAAAGGGGCTCAGCGTCGCGGGCGTCCGCAGCGAAAGCCGGATCGCCGCCAATGCTTCGCCCCGCGCGGAGGCGCGAATCTCCCCGGCTGCTGAATTCCGCCCGGCTCGTGGCAGTCCCTGCCGCACTTTCACGCGCAGCAGATCCTCCGGCACGGCCTTGGCGACGAACGTGCCCGAGCCGACTCTCCCTTCGAGGTAGCCTTCTGCCAGAAGTTGGTCGAACGCCCCCGTCACGGTGTTGCGCGAAACCGCCGAGGTCCGCCGCCATTTCACGCGTGGAAGGCACGCGCGCCCCGGATGGCAAGGCGCCGCCCAGAATAGCTGCACGAATCTGATCATAGATCTGCCGCTGCAGCGGAGTGGAGGAGCGCCGGTCCAGACTCAGCGGTAAAAATGGCACTATCATTTTTTTTGGAAATGGCTATTTCTCTAAGGCCACTTCCGCAGTATGGTCCGAATATGCCCGGTAAGCGAGCTGAAATCAAACGGCACGCCGAACGCAGCGTGCCTGAACAGGCAACGGCCATCTTAGAAGTGGGCTGCGTAGCGCACCTGGCCTTCACCGAAAACGGTTAGCCCTTGGCAATCCCTTTCGGCTATCATTTTGAAGCGGCCGAGCCCGACCGCCTCTACATTCACGGTTCGCGCGCCAGTCGCGCACTGAATCTGGCGGCTTCCGGCGCTCCGCTGTTGGTTACCGTCACCTTGCTCGATGGCTTGGTTTACTTCAAGTCGGCTATGTATCACTCTCTCAATTACCGCAGCGCGGTCTGCTTCGGAAGGGGGCGTGAAGTGAAGGGCGAAGCCCGGCAGCGCGCGATTTACGACCGCATGATCCAGCGCTATTTTGACGGGCGCAAACCCGGCCGCGACTACGCTCCGGCAACTTCCGCCGAACTAGCTGCGACCCTGCTGGTAGAGATTGCCATCGAGGGACTCAGTGCCAAAGCACGCCAGCACGGTCCGGCCGGTCCGGTGGATAGCGACCCCGAGGCCCCAGGCACGGCGGGAGTCATCCCGCTCGCTCCATAAGCACACAACGTTTCTTATGTCCTGCGGCGCATCTCGGCCCGTGCTTCGGCCTCGGCGGTTCGTGCTCGTTCGGCCTCACGCTTATCGTGCAGCTTCTTACCACGCGCCAGCGCCAGTTCGCACTTGATGCGGCCGTTTTTCAGGTAAATTCTGGTGGGAATGAGTGTGAGGCCCTCGCGCGTCTGCCCTTGCAGCTTATCGATCTCGCGCCGGTGCAGCAGTAGTTTGCGGTTGTGAACCGGGGGATGGTTTTCGCGGTTGCCGTGCGAATACTGGCTGATATGGGCGTTCATCAGCCAGGCTTCGTTCTTTTCGACGGCCGCATAGGCGTCCTTGAGCTGAATCTTGCCTTCCCTGGCCGCCTTCACTTCGGTTCCGGTGAGCACCATGCCCGCCTCGAACCGGTCCATCAGGAAATAGTTGTGACGGGCCTGCCGGTTATCGCTCAAAATCTTGATGCCCGCGTCTTTTTCGGCCAATCTGATGCCACCGGAATTTTACTGGAGATTCGTATCCACGGCGACGCGGCCCGCGCCGTCATTTTACTTGAGATGCGAGCGAACTCGGTCGACGCACTTCATCTTAGCACGGGCATTTTTGTGCCCGGGCGCCGCATCCCCGGCTTGCCGGGAAGCCGCAAGTCCACGGAAACATGTCTGATTTCAACCGTTTAGCCGCTGTTGCGGTCGTCTTTGCACTGATCGGCGGCTTAATTGCGCCGGCGCCGCTCGAGGCTCGCACCAAAAAGGGCGACCAGTATTTCGTCGAAGGCGCGCGGGACGAGGCGAAGAAGGATTACGACGCGGCACTGGCCGCTTATGAGAAAGCTCTGGCCGAGGACCCCGCGGAAGTCAGCTATCGGATCGCGGTGGACAAGACCCGCCCCCAAGCCTCATTCGATCATCTGGAGAAAGGATTCAAGCTGCGCAACCAGGGGCAGTTGACCGAAGCGCTGGCGGAATTCCAGAAGGCGTTTGGGATCAATCCGGCCAACACGGCCGCTTCGCAGGAAATCCTGCGCACGCAGGAAATGATTGACCGTGAGCGGCGGCGGGTGGAACAGACCGGCAAGGAGGCCCCGCCCGAGGTGCGCGCCGAAACCCCTTCGGAGGAGGCCAAATCGGAGGTCCGGGACAAGATCGACCGAATGCTGCCTCTGCCCGAGCTGAAGCCGCTCAATCCCGAGAAAATCACGCTGAAGATTAACAACCAACCGCCTAAGGTCCTGTTCGACACTGTGGCCAAGGTGGCGGGATTAAACGTGATTTGGGACCCGGACTACCAGCAGGGGCGCAACGTTTCCCTGGACTTGAACAACTCGACCGCCGAAGAAGCCTTGGATGACGCCGCGCTGCTGACGAAATCGTTTTGGAAAGCGCTTCCCGGTGGAAATACCATCTTCGTCACCAACGATAATCGCAACAAGCGGAACGACTACGAAGACCAGGTGCTGAAGGTATTTTACCTTTCGAACGTGAGTACTCCGCAGGAACTGCAGGAAATTGTGAACGCGGTGCGCGCGGTAACGGAGCTGACACGCTTGATGCCGTACAACACTCTGCACGCTATCATCGCGCGGGGTGAAGCCGACCGGGTTGCGCTGGCGGAGAAGATTATTCACGACCTGGATAAGCCGCGAGCGGAGGTGGTGATCGACGTCATCGTGATGCAAACCAGCTCGGACGTGAGCAAGCAGATCACGGCGGCGATCGCCAATGGCACAGGTTTAAACGTGCCGGCGATTTTCAATCCCCGCAGTACCATACAAAGCACGATTAGCAATAACAGCAGCAGCACGACCAATAGCAGTACCACCAACAACTCGACTACCACCAACAGCAGTAGTACCAGCAACACAAACGCCAGCGTCGGCTCGACGTCCTCTCCCTACGTACCGCTTTCCAACCTGGGCCACCTATCGACCGCGGATTTCGCGATCACACTGCCGGGTGCTCTGCTACAGGCGGCGCTGAGCAATGCCAACACAAAGATCCTGCAAACTCCGGAAGTGCGCTCGGTGGATAATTCCAAAGCGTCAATTAAAATCGGCGAGCGCGAGCCGACGGCAACCGGCAGTTTCCAGCCGGGCATTGGCGGTGTGGGCATTAATCCCCTGGTGAATACGCAATTTACTTACATCGATGTGGGCGTCAATTTGGACGTCCAGCCGCAGGTACACGAAAATGACGAAGTTTCCATGCATGTGGAATTAGATATTTCGAGTGTAGCGGGCTATGTCAACCTGGGCGGTATCAACCAACCCATCATTCAGCAAAACAAAGTGGTGCACGATTTACGGGTGCGAGAGGGGGAAGTCAGTCTGCTGGCGGGGCTGTCGCAGTCGCAGGATACCAACACCGTCACGGGCATTCCGGGGCTGTCCAGTATTCCGATCATTGGCCATTTGTTTAGCGGCAAGAGCGTCGACCATACCAAGAGCGATCTGATGATCGCACTGATTCCCCATATTGTGCGCCGCCCGGATGTGGAGCCGGAAAATCTGAAGGGCATCGCGGTGGGCAACGCCACCACTGTGAAGCTGAATTACGCGCCGCGGACGACCGAGATTATTCAGCCCCAAGGCAACCAACCCCAGGCCAATCAACCGAAAGCCCCGGCCGGCCAAACTCCCGGCCCCACAGCGCCGCCCGCGCCTGGGGCGCCGGCTGGCGCAGCACCCGCACCTCAAGTCCCGCCGCCACCTCCGCCTGGCGGCGCCCGCGTCTTTTTCCAGCCAGCGCCGGTGGATGCGGCAATGGGCTCTAATGTCACCATCAGCCTCGCGGCTGCGGGAATTGCGGGTGCGATGAGCGCGCCGCTACAAATCCGGTACGATCCGAAAGTGCTGCGCTTGAACGACATCACCGTGGGCGACCTGATGGCGCAGGGGAATCAGCCGCCCGTCTTCACCAAGAACATTCAGAATGATGCCGGTACCGCCACCGTGCAAATTACCCGTCCTCCCGGGGCTGCGGCGGTAAGCGGCGGCGGTAC